>JAQBNP010000098.1 GCA_028288515.1 Flaviaestuariibacter sp.
TTCTATCGGTTGTTTAGCAACGTTATTTCTTGGGGGTTGGTCCGGCCGGCGTAGCAGCTCCGCCCGGAAGCTTGATGTTGAGGCGCTTGGCAACGAGTGGCAGAAGGTCGTCTCCCGGAGGGGCAACGAGCAGTGACTCCTTGTTGAGAACGTAGGTGTAACCATTTTCTTTGGCAACCGCGTTGAGGGCAGCCATTGCTTTTTTATAGATCGGCTCGAGGAGCTCGTTCTGTTTGCCCTGCATTGCGTTCTGCGCAATGCTTTGCCAGTTCTGGATCTGGTAGGCCATGCCTTCGAGCTCCTGGCGGATCTGGGCACGTACGGCGGAAGGTGTTTTCAATGAATCCTTCCCATTGGCGATGCTGTCCTTGCGCTGGTATTCAGTGATCATGTACGCATACTGCGGGTTCAGTGAGTCTGCCTGGAAGCGCTGCATGACGGTATCGAGCTTGGCCACTTCGGGCATCAGGCCAACGATCTGGTCGAGGCTGATGTAGCCGGTCTTTTGAGCGGAGGCGCCCAGGGCGCTGAACAGGGCGATGAAGGCAACGACAACAATTTTAATCTTGTTCATGAGAAGTTTTAAGAGTTTTAATGATGATATTCTTTAAGCAGTCCTGGTTGTGCGGTCCGGGCGTTTTGGCAATTCTTTAATTATTTGACGCCAAGCTCTTTCAGGACGTCGTCGCTTTTTTCGAGTTTGGGGTCGGCAAATATAACCGTAATTCCTTCGCTTTTATCAAGGATGAAATCGTAGCCGCGCTGCACCGCCAGTTTCTGAACGGCGTTGTATACTTTGTCCTGAACGGGCTTGATCAGCTCCTGGCGCTTTTTGAAAAGGTCGCCCTCGTAGCCGAACCGCTGCCGCTGCAGGTCGCGCAAGGCTTTCTCTTTTACGAACAGCTGGTCTTCGCGTTTTTTGCGGAGCTCGTCGCTCAGCATCACTTGCTCGGCATCGAAATCCTTATACATCTTGTCGAGCTCGGCCTGCTGCTTGTCGATCTCTTTTTGCCAGCCCGCAGCAATGTCATCGAGGTTCCGCTGCGCGTTCTTGTACTCTGGCATCCGGTCAAGGATATACTTCGTGTCGATCACGGCATAGCGCTGGGCATGGGCGGCGCCGGCCATGATAAAAGCGCAGGCGGCAAGCAAAAGAATCTTTTTCATAATGGTTGAATTAGAACGTTGACGTTAGGGATTATTCCGGCTCGAAGCCCAGCATGAAGGTGAACTTGCTCGCATTCTTCAGGCCTTTTTCATTCGGGTTGATCCGGTCGAGACCAACACCGTAGTCGAAGCCGAGCATACCGAACATCGGCAGGAAGAAGCGCATGCCCACGCCGACACTGCGGCGAAGACGGAACGGGTTGTATGACTGGAAGTTCTTCCAACCATTCGCGGCATCGAAGAATGTGAGGGCATAGATCGTGCTGCTCGCATTGCGCACAAGCGGGTAGCGAAGCTCAAGAGAATACTTGTTGAAAATGGTGAAGTACTCGCTTGCCTGTGTCAGGTCTGGATTGAGCGCCGGGTTGGAGGTCTGGAACACCGGGTAGCCACGAAGCGCGATCACATCATAACCGAGGATCCCCTGGTTGTTGGTGAGACCGTCGCCACCGAGCTGGAACCGCTCAAATGGAGAGAAATCAAGCTGGCGGTTGTAGCGGCCCATGAAGCCGTACTTGGCAGCAAGCTTCAGCACGAACTGGCGGTTCTTGTCTTCACCTTTCGGGCGTCCCAGCGGAACGAACCACTCGGCATTGAAGCGCCATTTATGGTACTCCGGATTCTTGTACTGGTTTGCAGCCGTGACAACGCCCGGGTTGATGATCGAATACGGCGGCGTGAACTGGACGCTGGCGCTGATGTTGGAGCCGCTCGTCGGGAATTGCGGATCGAACACGGAGGAGCGCTGCAGGCCGATCTTCAGGCTGATATTGTTGGATGTGCCGTTCCGGAAGCCGAAGCCCTGGAAGTCGTAATTCTTCAGCTTGTACTGCGTGTAGTTGATCGAGTAAACAAGGCTGAAATAGTCATCGGGCCATTTGAGCTGCTTCCCGAGGGACACGCCGACGCCGATGGTGCGGAGGTAGGCCGTATCGCCTGCCGCCTTGCTGTAGCGCCCGGTAGCGTAGTCGTACGAGTTGCTGTATTTGCTGTTGTAGAAGCTGACCGTAAGCGGGTTGCGCTTCTTGCCGCCCAGCCATGGCTCGGTGAATGAGAAGTTATAGGAGCGGTAGGCCCTGCCGTTCGACTGGATGCGGAGGCTGAGCTTCTGCCCATCACCCGAAGGCAAGGGATCCCACGTCTCTTTCTTAAAGATATTTCGGATGGAGAAGTTGTTGAATGTAACACCGAGCGTACCGGTGAGGCCGATGCCACCGCCCCAGCCTGCGGAGAGCTCGAGCTGGTCGGATGATTTCTCTTCGAGAGACCAGTTGATGTCCACAGTGCCGTCTTCCTGGTTTGGATTCACGCCGGGGTTGATCTTTTCCTGGTTAAAGAACTGCAGCTGCGACAGCTCGCGCTGGGAGCGGATCAGGTCCGAACGGCTGAATTTATCGCCCGGTACTGTGCGGAGCTCGCGGCGAATCACGTAGTCCTTGGTCTTGTCGTTGCCAAAGATGTTCACGTTCTTGATCGTTGCCTGTGGCCCTTCCACGAGGCGGATCTCGTAGTCGATCGTGTCGTTGTAGACCGAGGTTTCAACGGGGTCGGCACGGAAGAAGAGGTAGCCATAATCCATGTAAAGCGCGCTGATATCACCGCCTTCGGCCGACAGCTGCTTGCCGAGGCGCTTGTTCAGCACATCGAGATTATAGGTATCGCCTTTGCGGATGCGCAGGTAGGCATGCAGAACGGAATCACTGTATTTTGTATTTCCCCGGAAGGAGATATTACCGAAATAGTACTTGCGGCCCTCGTTTACCTTCACATCGATATTGAGGTTCCCGTCCGATGTGTAATACATCGCGGTGTCCTCGATAACGGCATCGCGGTAGCCCTGTGCATTGTAATAATCAAGGATTTTCTCCAGGTCTTCCCCGTATTTTTTCGGGTCGAACTTGGCGCCGCTGAACAGCTTCACGCGGATATACGGGTCAAGGAAGGCCTTTGTTTTCGTAAAGGAAAGGAAGCCCCAGTTGCGCGCCCATTCACCCGCGGTGATGCGGTCATTGGTGCCGAACGGGCTCGTTGATTTGGCAGGGTTCAGGGTCAGCTTGCTCATCTCCTTCGTTCCCTTCATTTCTTTTTTGAGCTTGATATCGCTGACGGATTCGTTGCCGTAAAAGCTTAGCTGGTTAACCTTGACCTTCTTGCCCTTGTCAACATAGATCACGATATCATTGGAGTTCGGGAGGTTCTTGTTCGGTGTCTCCACGAAGCGGACCTGTACGTTGCGATAGCCCTTGCCTGCATAAAACTTCTGGATCACGTCAACCGCGGTGCGCCGGGTATTCTCCGTGATCAGCGTTGCCTTGCTCAGGCCGATCTTTCCCTGGAGGTCTTCGGCATCGGATTTTTTCACGCCTTCGAACTTGAAGTTGCCGAGGCGCGGACGCTCCTGCACATTGATCTCGATGGTGATGTTGTCTCCGACGATGCTGGTGATATAAATTTGGATATTCGAGAAGAGCCGCTGGCGCCAGAGGTTTGTGATGGCTTTGGAGAAAACGTCGCTTCCGGGAATCTGGATCTTGTCCCCGGGCTGGATGCCGGAGATCGACACCACGATCGCGGTATCCAGGAACTGTGCGCCGGTGACGGTCACCGAGCGAACGATGTATTCTTTCGGGCGGCCGCTTTCAATGCCTAACAGGGTCGGGTCGACAGACCTCGTCGAATCCTGGGCAAAAGAGGCCGTACCGGCTGCGCACAAAAAGACAATGAAAAGAGCCAGGCGGTTTAGAATTTGTCGCATATAAAGAAAAGTTCAGTCAAGAACAAAGCAGTATTGGGCGCTTTGGGAAGGCAAATTAACGGTATTAATGAAAGGGTTTTGTTAAAAGGAAGCCCTGCGGGACCGCCTCCAGCGGCATTTTCACGGGTTTTGCGGGGGTGTCCCCGGTGCCTGCCTTTCGGTCCCGTCCGATGTCGACGCAACCTGGTCGCTCGTCTTCCCAAACCGGCGCTCCCGGTTCTGGTAATCGAGGATCGCTTCATAGAGATTGGCTTTCCGGAAATCGGGCCACCGCACCGACGTGAAATACAGCTCGGCATAGGCAAGCTGGTACAGGAGGAAATTTGAGATCCGGTATTCCCCCGACGTGCGGATCATGAGCTCGGGGTCGGGAAAGCCGCTGGTCGACAGGCAGCGCTGCAGGGTGGACTGGTCGATCTCTTCCACGTTGAGCTTGCCTTGCTTTACCTCCCAGGCGATCGTCTTAACGGCATTGAGCAGTTCCCACCGCCCGCTATAGCTCAGGGCCATAACGAGGTTAAGGCCGGTATTTCCTGCCGTGAAGTCGAGCGCTTCCTGCAACTCCTTCTGGGCGTATGCCGGCAGCATGCTGAGGTCGCCGATCACATGGAGCTTGATATTGTTCTTGTGCAGGCTTTCGACCTCGTTGCGGATCGTGGTGACGAGAAGCTCCATCAGCCCCACGACCTCGTATTGGGGGCGGTCCCAGTTCTCAGTTGAGAAGGCATAGAGGGTCAGGTAGCCGATGCCAAGCTCCGCGCAGCCCTCAACGATATTGCGCACGCTTTCCACGCCATGATAATGGCCGAAAAGCCGATCTTT
>JAQBNP010000105.1 GCA_028288515.1 Flaviaestuariibacter sp.
ATGTCCTGTTTGATTTTGCACGAAGCGTCTTTCTCCGGATCGGCTGTTCCGGGGATGATGCCCTGCTCGCAACGAACGTCCTTCTTTCCGCCGACCTCCGCGGCATCGACTCCCACGGCATCGCGCGCCTCAGCGGGTACGTCCGTCTTTGGGAAGCGAAGCGGGTGAATGCGCAGCCGGACATCAGGATCCTTCATGAAACCCCGTCGACCGCAACTGTCGACGGGGACAGCGGCCTCGGGCTCGTCGTCGCGCCCCGCGCCATGCAGATCGCGATCGACAAAGCAAAGCAGGTGGGGACCGGTTGGGTCAGCGTACAGAACAGCAATCACTTCGGTATCGCCGGCTACCATGCCATGATGGCCTTGAAGGAGGATATGATCGGGATCTGCATGACAAACGCCAGCCCGCTGGTGTCGCCCACGTTTTCAGTCGAGCGGCTGCTCGGCACAAATCCCATCTGCGTAGCAGTTCCCGCCGGTAGTCAGCCCCCTTTTGTCGCCGACCTGGCAACGACCACCGCGGCGAACGGGAAGCTCGAGATCCTCCAGCGAAAGAATGGCGTTGCGCCGCTCGGCTGGATCCAGAACAAAGAAGGCCGTCCCTCCACGGACCCGCACGAGCTCAAGGTGGGCGGCGCGCTGCTGCCACTGGGCGGCGATCGTGAGCACGGCAGCCACAAAGGCTATGCGCTTGGGGCCGTCGTCGATATCTTTTCGGCCATTCTCAGCGGCGCCAATTATGGCCCCTGGGTGCCGCCGTTCCCAGCCTATGTGCCCATGCCCACCGACATGCCCGGGAAAGGCATCGGTCACTTCTTCGGCGCCATGCGGATCGATGCATTCAGGCCGGCTGAAGATTTTAAAAAGCATATGGACCAGTGGATCAACCGCTTCCGCACCGCAAAAACCGTAAGCGGCCACGACAAGGTGCTGATCCCGGGCGACCCCGAGCGGGAGATGGAAAAGATCCGAAGAAGCGACGGCATTCCGCTCCTCGGGCCAGTTGTGGACGACCTCCGCTACCTGGCCGAAACCTTCTCGCTGGCGCCGCTTGCTTAGTGCGCCCACGATCCGGATTCGCCAGTACATTTGCGGCTCAATTCTGAACACGCATGAAAGTGATGAAGTTTGGCGGTACCTCGGTAGGGAAGCCGCAGCGGATGGTTGACGTAGCAACGCTGATTACGGCCGATAACGAGCCGAAGATCGTCGTGCTGAGCGCCGTTTCAGGGACAACCAATGCGCTTGTCGAGATCGGAGCGAGCCTTGCCAGCGGCAACCGCGATGAGGCCCGGAAACGGATCGACGCGCTCGAGGTGCAATACCGCAGTTTCGTGCAGGAGCTACTCCAAACAGAACAAGGCCGGGCAAAGGGCGACGCCATTCTGCAGGAGCATTTCGAGTTCCTCACCATCATCCTCCGCATCTCGTACAGCGAAGCCCTCAGCAAGGACATCCTGGCGCAGGGGGAGCTTCTGTCCACAAAGCTGTTCAGCGCCTACCTCGAAGAGAAAGGCATCCGCCACAGCCTCCTTCCTGCACTCGATTTTATGCGCATCGATTCAAACGATGAGCCCCAGGTGGAGGTCATTCGCGAGCACCTCTCGCGGCTGATCGGTCAGCATGCCGGCGTCTCGCTCTTTATAACCCAGGGCTTTATCTGCCGCAATGCAAAGGGCGAGGTTGACAACCTGCGGCGCGGCGGAAGCGATTACAGCGCATCCCTCATCGGGGCCGCCGTCAACGCAACCGTCTGCGAGATCTGGACGGATATCAGCGGTATGCATAACAACGATCCGCGCGTGGTGGACCGCACCATGCCGATCGAGCAACTAAGCTTCGACGAAGCGGCGGAACTTGCCTACTTCGGCGCGAAGATCCTTCACCCCGCATCCATCTGGCCGGCCCAGCAATACAACACGCCGGTGAAGCTTCTCAATACAATGGAGCCACAGGCAAAAGGAACGCTGATCAGCGAAGCGTCGGTAGCGAAAGGAGTGAAGGCCATTGCCGCCAAGGACCGTATCACGGCCATCAAGATCAAAAGCTCCCGCATGCTGCTTGCCTACGGCTTTCTCAGGAAAGTCTTCGAGGTGTTTGAAAAATACCGCACGCCGATCGACATGATCACAACCTCTGAAGTGGCAGTGTCCGTAACCATCGACAACGACAGCGCCCTGTCCGAGATCATGACCGAGCTGGAGGTATTCGGCACGGTGGACGTGGATGCGAACCAGACGATCATTTGTATCGTGGGTAACGAGATCGCTTCCGAGCCGGCCACACTACAACATATTTTCGAAAGCCTGCAGGGGATCGAGGTGCGCATGGTGTCGTATGGTGGGAGCGTGCACAATATTTCTCTCCTGGTTGCTGGCGATAAGAAGGTCAGCGTTCTTCAGCAGCTGAACCGCGGACTGTTCAAGCTATAAAGGGGAGAGGATCCTTTCCACTGAAAATGGCTTCCCTTCGGATGTAAATCCAGAGATGAGCACACGCAGGGGCGCAACAGCATCGCCATTCGAAAAACGAATCCATGCCCATCCTGTCTTATCGGGCATGAGCGAGCTGCTCCAAAAATACAGGGATCGAAGATCGGTTGCCATTAACCGGTAGAGGTCGTTCCGGTGATCCACCGCAGGAAATGGTACAGGAACCCTGTAGCCCGCCAGCAGCGCCATGGGAAGGCCCGCAAAGCGCTCGTTCGGGCCGCCTCGTTTTGTGTAGATCACCAGCGCACCATCACCACCGATCAGCCCGGTCGTGGTCGGCAGAAATTTGACCAAAGCCACATCGGAAACGGGGATCATACTGGCATAGCTCAGGTCAACCTGGGCTTCATCAACGAAGATCCCGATGATTGAGCCGCGGTAGCGCGGCAGCATCGACAGGCCGGGGACATTGAGCCGGACCCATTCGAGAATGTTCCGGAAAGCGCCCGATGTCGATTTCGGGTCGGTCAGATCATATGCGCGCTCATCGCTCGAGCGGAACCCCGGCGAGCTGAGCTTGCGGTTGAGTGCTTCCCCGGCCGATTTGACCTTTGACCTGACGATCACCTCCTGCAGTTGCTTGTATCGCCTGTCGATCTTCATCAGGCTTTCGAACTCCCGAAAGCGACGAGCGAGCGCCCCGGTCAGCGAATCACCGGGAAGTCGCGGCACAAGCATATACGCCGATTCCGGCAGCGCCTCTGTGAGCTTTTGAAATGTATTGTTGGGTTCGAAAAAGATCCTGATCGCATTGGCCGCAGGGCGCCTTGTGGCCATCTGGTAATAGACCCGCGCGGTGTCAATGAACCTGGTACCGTCGATCACAAACGTGCCGGTGCTGTCGGTTCGTGCCTGCGTATACACCACCGTTGTGTCCTGAAGCTGAAAGACAAGGTTGATCGTCTTATTGAGCTGCAGCTTCCTGCCGAGGAAAACGGTCCCGGAAAAGGAAAGGTAATCGTCGCCGGTCCAGCGTTTCGGGGGAAAGCGGTCAGCTGCGAGGTCGCGCCAATCGAACCAGCGCCATTTCTCGCTGATCAAAAGAGCGTCGAGAGCAGCGGCACGATCTGGCAGACCCGAAGAAAAATACGAGGCAGCATTGTCAACAGGATAGCGGATGTCTCCCGCGAGGGACGTTGTGCTGACAAGGGTTTCGCGCGGTGGGGGGGCGGCTGCATCCAGGACACGGACCGCGTACGTTTCGCGCATCATCGTGTCGACCCGGATGGCGAGGCGGTTCAGTCCGCGCGTGCTCGAAGACAGGCTATCCCTGGTCTCGACCTGCTCACCCGGTGCCCTCAAATCAACAAAGCAAAGTCGTTCGGCAAGTACTGTCGTTCCATCGAAGAGCGTGAAGTGAAGAATGCCGGTTTCGAGTGGTGCTTTCGGGATCCGCGCCGTGATGGTGGTATCGTTTCCGCGAACGACTGCGCGGTACACAAGCTGGTTATGCATCTGTCCCACCAGGAGCAGCGAAGCGCCTGCACGAATGCCTCTCGTTATGATCGATAGACCAATGGAGCTGCTGTCCTCGCTGGTTTGAAGAACGGCGCCCGATTTCCGGGATGTGGCCAGCCTGTGCACCTGGTACGCGCCTTTGTCATCAGTAATCTTCACCTCGTAGTCTTCATCAGCCAACGGTGTAAAGGAGAAGGATCCGACCTCCCGGTTGAAGGAATGGCAGCTTGCCACGATAGACCCGCTTCCCCTCGCAGTGACGATAGCTGTCCAG
>JAQBNP010000144.1 GCA_028288515.1 Flaviaestuariibacter sp.
AGGTGCGGGCCGAATCATAACGATGCAGCGCGATCCAGGCGGTGGCCTCGTCATTGGAGAGACCGGCGTCGGCAACAGTCCCGTAGCGCACGCGTGCAAAGTATCGGATCGCTTCCGCTGGCCGGCCGGTGTTGAGCCGGATGAGCCCCCGGTTGTGGTCGATCTCCCGGCGATGCTCGTTGAACGGGAGGAGCCCGACATATAATTTGTCGGCTTCCTCGTACCGGCCGAGGCGCACAAGGATCGCGGCGAGGTTGATCTTATAGTTGACGGACAAGGATCGGTAATAGGGATGTGACGGCTGCAGGAGGTCGAGCGCTTTTTGAAAATACCGCCCTGCTGAAATGTAGTTGCCGGACTCATACCGGAGCGCGCCGAGATTGTTGTACAGCCGCTCCGCCTCCTCAAGTGCACGGCCATAGGACTCCTGGATGGCTGCGGCGCGCTCGAGGCAGCTTTCGGCGCTGTCAAATGCACCGGCCCGGTAGTGGATGATGCCGGCGAACAGCAGCGGTTTGAAGAAGCAGGAATCGGGCACGTCAACGTGGCCGTGTAAGGCGATCGCCGCGCGATAGTCCTGCATCGCCGCGGAAACGTCATCGAAATACTGGGCGAGCACGGCCCGTCTCACAAGAGCAACGATCCGCAGCGAATCGGCAGCCGGCACGGATGATGCGCACTGCAGGAACGAGGTAAATGCCACGCGCGCCGCCTGGTTGATGGATCCTTCCCGCGCCTCGCCCTCCGGCGTTTCCGAATTGATCGCGAGGCCCTTGCTATAGAGGCTATCGGCAATGCGAAAGGCGGTCCGGCAGGCGTAGGCCGAAGGCGCACCAGGCTGAGAGAGCGTGGTACCCAGGAAGGCGAGTATGAGAGCGGTAAGCAGGACGGTGCGTGTCACCATCTAAAGGTAGGCCGGATCAATGCGCGATGATAACGACGCATGGTGGACGGGGCTTTTGCAGGCGCGCGACGCGGCCCGTTGCATCGTTGGCCGGCGGCACTGATGCGAACGTCGCGAGGAGCTGTGCCTCATGGTCACGGATGGTCTGCTTCAGGTCTTCCGGAACATCGGCCTCCGTTTCATAATAATAAAGCTTCACCTTGATGCTGTTGGAAGCGCTGTTGCTTTTGTCGGCGATGCGGTAATTGATCTCCACCTCCTTGCGCACGTCGTTCTGCGGAACGGCGCCAAAGAGACCGTTGCGGATGGACTGGGCGAGGTTGATGATGCCGTTCGACGTGCGGATGGAGCAGCCTCCCGAGTTCGCCGTTCCGCCATCATCAAACGATCCGGCGGGAAGCGCGCGGGCCGCATCGGCATTGTAGACGGGCCTGCACAGAGAGTCGTTGGCGGAGAGACGATAGTATTTATCGGGATAGTTGACGCCCGAGATCACGACGCTCGTTGACGAAGTCTGGCCTGATGGCGCGTGGTACGTGACGCGATAGCGGAGGCCGCTCTCGCTCCGGGAAACATTGATGGCGCCCGAGGACGCGTCAATGTCCAGGCCGTCCTCTGGGAACACGGTATAGCTTCCGGCTTGCTCGTTCAGGGGCTTCGCGAACACGTCGCCCGAGCCTGCTGTCCGGTACAGGACCGAGTCGGCATAGGCGAGCGGCTTCATGGATGAATCGTTGCCTGTGCCGTTCTTGTCGCAGGACAGGAGGAAAAACAGGCAGGCAAGGCTGGTGGAAAGAAGGCGTGACATCTGTTTCATAAGGGCGCTTCCGGATGATGGTAAGGTGTTTTTTCGACTGGAAAGCAAGATAACGAGAAGTTGGATCGCAACTTCCCGTTATCGGTGAAAGGTCGGTTTTCAAGGGATTGGTGGGACGATTCAGGTTTTCGGCAGGATATCAAGAAGGTTTAATGGTGGTGGAACTCTGCCTCATCGTGCAGGTTGCGCAGGTTGTTGACGATGGTGGCATACAAGCCCGCATTCACCGAAGAGCTGATCAGGATCGTATTGCCTGTGCGTACGGCGCCTGACAGGGAGGCCGAGGTCAATCCGGCCGATGCCAGCGACAGGTTCAGGGCCGTGATGGCGTCGTAGCCTGCCGTATCGCTGATGACCACGTTGTGCTTTTCTCCTTTGAGCTGAATCGCCTCCGAAGCGCGGAATGTGACCGGTGTGGACACGCCGTTGTTGGAGAAGGTGCCGGTCAGCTCGAGCGCGGGGTTACCCGATGCGGGGGCGAGGTAGGCGACAAATTCAACCTCGTCATAGGAGCCGGCGGGGATGGCAATTGACCCGATGGACGGAACTGGGGCGAAGAGGTCGAGGGACCGTTGCACGTTCGACTTGAGCTCGATCTCGGCACCGGCTTTTTTTGCTTCGAATTTGATCATGCTCGCTTCGGCCCTTGCGCCTGTCCAGGTGAGGGTTCCGCCTTCGACGCGGCCGGTAACGACGGAGGGGTTGGTGGCCCTGAGCTGGAACGTGACGGCGGCTGGCGCGATCGGTGAGGCAGTGTCCTCTTTCTTGCAGGAGGTCAGCGCGAGGGCGGCAGCGAGCGGGGCCAGGAAAAGGGACCGGATGGCGCGGCTGGTGTGTGTCTTTTTCATGTTGGAATTGCTTGTTTGAAGATTTGTACAGGGAGAAGCCCTGAATGTAACCGGCAGGTGAAAAGTTTTTTTGAGGGGCCGGGGCCGGCAAAGCATCGCCGTGAGGAAGGCGTTGTCGGTTGCGGGAAATGGGGCGGGACATGGTCATACCGCTCACACTTTAACAAGTCCTGCCCGCCGATGGCCGCATCGTACGGCTCAAGCGCTTATTTTTGTAGCTCCAAACGAAGATCCATGAAGTTTGAAAAGATTCACAATAAGGGACAGGCGCAGATCTTCCGCAACCCGTCTCTCGAGATGCTGACGAAGGCGCATCCCCTGGTCATCTGGGGCATGTACCTGCCGATCGTGATCGGGTTTCCGATCTATGCCATCCGCAATTTCGGCTTTACCGCCGGTGCCGTCGCGCTGTTGTTCCTGACCGGCGCTTTCTCCTGGACCCTCTTCGAATACATCATGCACCGCTGGGTGTTTCATATGATCGCGGAAAGCGATCGTGCCCGCCGCGTGATCTACGTGATGCATGGCAACCACCATCATTACCCGCGCGACAAAGAGCGTCTCTTCATGCCGCCGGTACCGAGCCTGCTCATCGCCTCCGCCATTTTCGGCCTGCAATACCTGGCCATGGGCAATAACGTGTTCGTCTTCTTCCCCGGCTTCATGCTGGGCTACCTGATGTATGGCTCGATGCACTACGCGATCCACGCCTGGAACCCGCCCTTCAAATGGATGAAGCCCTTGTGGCGCAACCACCACCTGCACCACTACAAGGATGAAGGCAAGGGGTACGGCGTTTCCACGACGATCTGGGACCATGCGTTCGGTACCATGTTCGACCTCAAGAAAGAAAAAGAAGACAAGGAAAAGGTAAAGGAACTGATGTTCTAAAGACATGAGGAGAGACAGGTAAATCTCCCGTGGGTCTTTGCTCATCCTGTCTTCGTTGTCCAACTTTACGAACGGGGAGGCCCTGCAGGATGACCGCTCGGGCGAGCTTGGATTCTGATCGAACCCTATCAACGACCCACTCACCATTCGCTATTCAGTACTCCCCTTATGGGTCAGAAAAAACTTATTCGCTTCGCGGAGCTCAAGACATTCACGAACGTGCTGCAAAACCCGGAGGGCATGCGCGGCACATGGTCGTCTCATTTCGGCAATGGCAACCCGATCACTCTCGAGCTGGCCTGTGGCAAAGGTGAATACGCTGTCGGTCTCGCCGGCTTTTACCCAAACCGCAACTTCATCGGTGTCGATCTGAAAGGCAACCGCTTATGGGTAGGCGCGCGCAAGGCCACGGCGCAGGGATTGACCAACGTTGCCTTTCTGCGCATCCAGATCGATGGCATCACCAATTTTTTCGCCCCCGGCGAGGTTGACGAGATCTGGATCACCTTTCCCGACCCGCAGCTTCGCCTGTCAAAAGACCGCAAGCGCCTCACCCATCCCAAATTCCTCCGTCTTTACCAGCAAGTGCTCAAGCCGGGCGGCCTTATTCATCTCAAGACCGACAGCCCGGCACTGTACAACTTCACGAAGCGTGTCATCGAGCACTGTGGCTGCCCTCTTGTGGAGGACATGGACGATGTTCACCGGCAACCTTCCCTGAAGCCGGAGCTGGCCATCAAGACGCACTACGAGGCGCTTGATATCGCCGGTTCCAACCGGGTGCATTACCTTTCCTTCCGCCTCCCCGAAACGCTTCCCGGCACGGAAGTGGATCGGACTTTACATAACTTAGAGAAGCAAGATGCCGGAGCTGACGGAAGGTGAAGACTATTACTGGAACGCTGAAGGCTACGTGGTGCTGACGGAAGCCCACCATCGAAAGCGCGGCTACTGTTGCGGCATGGGCTGCCAGCACTGTCCATTCGACTTCGAGGCCGTTCCCGAACCGCGCCGCTCCGAGCTGCTTGCCCCACGACAACATGAAAAAACCGACCCCTCCCTCCCAGGCTCTTAAGTCCGTCACGCCCGGCGGCCGCCGCGACGAATCATTCTTCGAAGCCGTGTACGACGTTGTGCGACAGGTGCCGAAAGGGCGCGTGACCTCCTACGGAGCCGTAGCCGCCGCACTGGGTGCGCGCTCGTCTGCGCGCATGGTCGGGTGGGCCATGAACAACGCCCATCTCATCAAGCCGAAAGTGCCGGCACACCGCGTTGTGAACCGTCTCGGCATGCTCAGTGGAAAGATGCATTTCGGTGATCCCGACCGCATGCAGGCCCTGCTCGAAAAAGAAGGCATTCGCGTGGTGGACGATAAGGTGCAGGACATGAAAACGACGTTCTGGGATCCTGCAAGTGAGCTGGATATCATGCGAAGATGAGCGGGAGCAGGGTCCCTGTCCGTGGCCGGAATGACGGTTCCTGTCCCGTACTTCCACGGATCGGTGTAGACGGATGAGATAGAAGGCCACGCTCACTGATGAGCCCTGGCGCTTCTTCGCACCTGTACACCCCGCGAAAACATTGGTCTTTTCCCTGCTCATCAACAAACGCTTTGTTTTCCCTAACCGTAAACCCGTTATCTTTCAAGCCCGAAACCGCAACGACGCGGCGACCAAATTTTATTAAGGCGATATGGCTCTTCTCGAAAAGCAGTTGGTGGTCAAGAAATCCACTCTACCCGGTGCAGGCAACGGGTTGTTCACAAAGAAATTCATTCCAAAAGACACCCGGATCGTCGAGTATAAAGGACGGATCACAACATGGAAAGAAGCCGACCATGACGGTGGCATGAACTTCTATCTTTTTTGCGTGAAGCGCAATCACACCATCGACGCCCGTCCTTACAAAAAGGCGCTTGGCCGCTTCGCCAACGATGTCAACGGTCCGGGGAAGATCGCCGGAGTCCGCAATAACAGCGTTTTCGTCATCGACGGCCTGCAGGTGTTTATTGAATCAACCCGCGACATCCCCGCCGGAGCCGAGGTGTTTGTGGATTACGGCAAGGACTACTGGAAAGTGCTCAAGAAGATCTTCCGTGAAAAAGCCGCTGAAGAGAAGAAGGAGAAGGCCGGCGGGAAAAAAACGAAGAAGGCCGTCGTCAAGAAGGCACAGAAGGGCAGCGCCAAAAAGACAAAGAAGGGCGGAACGAAAAAGACGAAGGCTTGATCATGGGGTGAAAGCCGCCGCGCCATTGGAACCAGAAACCCTTTTTTCGGAGACTCTATCATCAGCTCTCCATTTCAACGCCCGAAATGGAAAAAGGCAAAGATCACTCTTTGCCTTTTTTGTTTGATTCCGGGTGGGACCCAGCTTAGCTCTTCTCCTCGCTCTTGTAGAACGTCCACTTGCGGTTGCCTGATGATTTCAGAACAACCCGGCTATCGGCGTTCTCGAGGCTTACGAAATAGGATGTGCCTTCCTCATTTGTGACCGTCACGAGGTCGGTGATCCAGGAATGAGCCAGCTCTTTTTGCAGCGCTTTCTGGAGCTTTACCGGGAGGGTGGACGGGCTCAGGTTGCGGGTGACGGCAACCAGGTGGCCATCAGGGTTGTAAAATGCCGTCACATACGCCTTGTCCATCACGAAGCTTACTTTATACATGGTGCCCATGTCGAGCCAGGCAACATCAGTGGCAGCGGAAAAGGATGTCTGGAAGGAGGAAAGGGCGGAGGGAGAGATCGGTTCCGTAGCGGAAACGGTGGTAAAACAAGAGCTCCACAGGAAGCCGGCGATGAGGATAAAAAGTTTCATAACGAAGTATTTAAAGGTTTTTGATTGATTTGATAAGACAAAACTACAGGACATAAAGGTACTATGCAATACAAAGTAGTATAAGATGCACAATTGCGAGGATGAATGGTGAAAAGGGGAGCATGAACAGGAAAGAGAGAGTGCCGTTCGTTGTTTCGGTTTTGCTGCAAAGGCGGAAAGACGGAAAAGGGCGCACGGCTATTTGCTGCGCCCCTTTCCATTGAGCTCGTACCTCTATCTACCTGAGGATTCCCGTTTACGCCCTGGCGTCCAGCTCAACCGGATGCCAGCGCTCCCTGTAGACGGAAGATAGGTTACCCCGGCCTGCACGCTGCGGTCATGGTACCGGTGCAGCGCCGGCACCGCAATGCCACACACGGCGCCCAGGGCAAAGCCGGTCAGGATATCCGACGGGAAATGCGCCAGGGCCTTCATCCGCAGGTAGCCCTGCACCAACGGCGGCACGGACGCAAGCCCATATAAAAGGTATTTCTTCGACCCGATCTCGGGATGATAGTCAGAGTACACCTTGACCATAAAGAAGGTAGCTGCGGTGGACTGTGCCACGTGGCCGCTAAAGAAGGAGTTCCGCTGGTTGCCGCCGCGGCGGAGCGACATCGGGAAATAATCGTAGTAAGCCACCGGGCGGATCTTGTTCTGGAAGGCCGGGCCGAAAAAGCTGAAATTATACAGCGTGAACGCGACTGCCTGCATCTCGTAATACATCACCAGCACCTTGCCCCAATCTTTCTTCACGCGTCCATCCAACACCACGGCGCCACCGGCCAGCATCAGCGCCGGCAGCATCACGTCGGATGCCTTGTAGAACGCTTCGCGCTTGCTGGGGTCCTGCCGCAGCGCCCAGCGGTCGATGCCATTGACCGCCTGCGGGTTGAGGGCGGCGAGCTCGGCATCCGTTAGCTCGGGCTTGGCATGAAGGATGTGGGGGATCGCAAACACGTTTCCAGCTGTGGCAAGTGCACTGAACGTGCCACTCACCCAATAGTTCATCCGGTACACCGGCCTGGCCGTTTCCGGCGCCCTTTGAAACCGCTGCAATGCAGGGTTGGCCGGGGCGTCAAGACAAAAACGGACCGGGGCCGGCGGTGCATCGGCCAGGTCCTGCGCTTCCGCCGCCAGGGTGCCGGCAAGCAAAAGCCCAACGGCCCGGAGGGCGTTCCGTGTTGCGCGGACCAGCCGCCTGCCTGTCGAAAAAATTGCTTCCTGCTTCTTTCCTGCCGTACGATTCCGGTTCATGATGACCGGCCATACTAAAAATCTATGCCATTGGCAGCCGGGGCCGGGGCGGGCCGGCTAGTGGCGCGACGTATCGGACGCTGCTTTTTTCCGGTTCAGAAGTCCGCCGAACGCGTTCTTGAGACGGTCCACTGTTTTAGTTTTGGCACTGTCGAGAGGGCGTGCTCCGCTCGAATCCTTCCCGCCCAGCACCTGTTTTCTGATCCCGTCGCGGATCTCGTCGGTCAGGGCCTTGCGTACCGAGGCAACCGTGTCGCGGAAGGTCTGCCGCGCGCTGTCCACTTTCTGTTTTGCAAACGCAACTGCCTGGGCCTGGAGGTCTTTCGCGGCATCACCCGCCGCTCCAGTAAGGTCCGTGCGCACTGTCGGGTTGGTGATCGTTCCGCCCAGCCGCACGTTGAGGTTAATGGTTTCGCCGAGTGCGAGCGGTATGCCGTTGACGGCAGCCGTCGTGGCAAGGCCGGTCACCAGTTTGTTTCCAGCCATGCCCATATAATGGCGCGGTACTTTCATCTGGACGAGGTAGTCGATGCCCTGGTCGAAGCCGTGCAGGCCGCCGATCTGCATCTGGATATCTTTTATGTTCAGGTTGAACGGCTTGACCAGCACCTTGCCGTTGGCAAACTCGAATACGCTGCGAAGCTCTTTGACGGCAATGTTCTTCAGCTCGCTGATCTGCAGCACGGTGGCCATTTTATCGAGCGGCGCAAAGCCTTTCAGCACACCTTCCAGCAACAGGAGGTTACCGGCCCCGGTGAGGGAGGACAGGTCGGGCATGCCATCCGCCTGCAGGGCGCCTTTCAGGTTCATGTTGGAGGTCAGCTTCCCCGACAGGAATTTCCCGATCGGCATCAGCTTCTGCATCGTGTTGTAGGCAAAAAAGGCTTTTTGGATGTCGACGCCGGTCACGGCGTAAACCAGGCTGATGGCGGGTTTGGCGTCATGAACCCGCGTGGAGTACGTGCCGTTCACCGTGATGACGCCGTCGAGAGCTTCCGTGCGAAGCCCCTGCAGTGTTGCCGTTTCATTGCGCAGGATCACGGTACCGGACATATTGCGGTAATCGACCTTGTCGTAATGAAGGTTGCCGGCGCGCGCCTGGAGGATCAGGTCGAGGTTGGCCGGAACCAGGAAGGCTTCGCCGGGCGCGGCCGTCGTGGCCGATGCATCGGCTGTGCCCATCCACTCGTTGAGGTTCATGTGGTCGATGGCCAGGTCGAAGCGACCCGAGAGGATGCCATCCTGCAGCGCGTAGCCCAGCAGGTTGCTTGCCGTTCCGCTACCGGTAAAGCGCGTCTTGTTATACGTAGCGTCGAGGCCGGTGATCGATGCGGATGCCGGGGAGAACGAAGCGTGCGCCGCAGCGATCCGGGCCGGTCCCTGCAGGTTCGCGGCATCATATGTCACATTGGCCACCGAAGCGGTGCCGGAAAGGCGCACCTGGTCGTAGGCCTTTCGGTCCACCATTGCTTTGCTCCCGCCAAAGCGCATGTCGGCTTCAAGCCAGCCGTCAAGCTTGCTGCCTGGCTCCAGAACGCCAAGCTGCGCGAGGTCGGCCAGGTTGAGGCGGCCTTTCGCGGCTCCTTCGAACAGCAGGTCGGTAACGGGACGTTGCAGGGTTACCGAAAAATCAACGGGATTCGTACCAAGCTGAACATGGCCGCCTGTCACGTTGATTGTTGTCTGGTCGGCCGTGCCTCCCGTATTTGCAACGGCGATCTTCATGCGTCCGTTGCGGATCGCCTGCGGGAACGCGGCGGATTGATAGAACAGGTTTTCGATCCCGAAGAAACCGCCCGCATTGAACGCACCACCTCCCTGCATCGACTTGACAAGGCCTTTGGCAAAAGCGTCTGCCTCTACGATGCCCGCGAGCTTCGTGCCTTTTTCAAGCTTGATGAATGAGGCAACCTGTGAGAGGTCGAGGCGTCCTTTGGCGGCGCCGTCGATATAGGGAGCGGTCTCGGGGTTCTTATAGAGAAGGTGCAGGTCGAACGGAGAGCCGCCCATTTCGATGTGGGCTTTCGCAAGGTCGATCACGGCGTGATCCGGCCGGCCGTCGGGGTTGGTTGCGTGGAGGTCGATGGCGATATTCTTCACCGGTTGCGGAAGGTCGGGGTATTGGAAAGAGCCATTGGCAACCGTAGCCGTCAGGTCGTAGGCCGGCATTTGCACCGCGCTGTAGACGCCTTTGACCCAGCCACCGAACGAAGCGGTTCCGGCGGTCCTAAGCTTCTCGAAATCCGTTTTGTACAGGGCGGGGACGAGGGAGAGGAATTCTTTGAACTCCGCCGACGGCGCTTTGAAGCGGATGTCCATTCCATAGCTGCTGTCGTTGATCAGCTGCAGGCTCCCGTCGGCGGTCAGCGTGAGCGCATTGAGGGACAGCTTCGTTCCCGTCAGCGTGTATGTATTTGTTTTCAGGTCGACCACGAGGTCCGACGCAAGGTCGATGCGCGCATCCGAGAGGTACGGAATGCGGGCATAGCTGAAGCTGGCGCCTGCTGAGCGTGTCGCGGTTGACAGGGTGAAGCGGTCCTGTGTGAGGTCGCCGCTGCCTTCGTGGTCCAGCCCTGACAACTCGGCGCGGATACCGGCGGTCTCGTCCTCGTACAGCACGTGCGCGTTGTGGATCGCGTAGCGCTGGAGGTTCATATGGAAGCCGCCAGCCGTATCGCCGGAAGCCGCGCCACTTGCCGGCTTCGTGATGTTCCAGTTGGCCCCGCCTGCCGCATTGACCCAGGCGTGGATGCGGGGCGACTGGATGTCGACGCGGTCGACCTGCATCGTCTTTGAGAAGAAGGAAAAGAGGTTGACGGAGGCGTCGACGTTGGCGGCGGCCATCAGCGTATCGCCGGCAAATGCATCACGGCCGGTCACGGCAAGGTCTTCGAGGCGGACGGAGACGCGGGGGAAGCGACGAAAAAAGGAGATGTCGACATTCTTGAAATCGACCTGTGCCGTCAGGCTTTTATTGATCTCGGCCCGTGCGATGCGCACAAGCTTGTCTTTGAAAAGGAAAGGAAGGGTGAAGCCGAGCAGGAGAAGGATGCCGAGGCTGATGCCGGCGATCCGAAGCAGTTTTTTCATGGACGGTGGTTTTCTGTGAGCTAAAGATAGGCAGGCGGAACGGGAATCGGAAGGGGGGGAATTTTAGATTTGTGGAGAGTCTGTGAACCACGAAGGCGCGAAGAGATTTACGATTTTAGATTTGTGGAGGGTCTGTGAACCACGAAGCCACGAAGAGCGCGAAGGAGCACAAAGAGAATTTACGATTTTAGATTTACGATTTTTGATTTGTGGAGACTCTAAACTTTCGGGCTGTCATCCCGAGCGCGAAGCGAGGGAGCCCATGCACCTCCAGACTATCCGTCATTGCGAGGAACGATGCCATCTCCTGCACCTCCAGACTGTCATGCTGACGCATGTCAGCACCTTTCGCTAGAAAGTCACCCCGCGCCTTCATAAATCTCACCCTACCGCATCTCCCCGGCTGTCATCCCGAAGGGACCCGAAACCAGCGGTTTTAGACAGTTTGGGCCACGAAGACGGAAAGGCGCGAAGCAGCACAAAGGGAAGTTCTTTGCGGTTGCTTTGCTTCTTTGCGCTCTTTGCGTTTCATGAAGTTTTTTGCCCTGACGCAAAAAGGTCAGGGCAAATCGGTGCCGGAACCCGGGTTTGTCATATGAGCGATATATGGGTTGGATATGAGTTGGGTGTGCGTTCAGTATGCTTCTGGTATGCGTTGGATATGCGTTGCATATGAGTACAATATGAGTACAATATGAGTACAATATGGGTTGCATATGGGTGCGATATGCGTTGTATATGGGTACAATATGGAAAATATATGGAGAATATATGGAGAACATATGGAAGATATATGGAAGAAACAGCCGGAAACGCAAAGGGCGCCGAGGGGCAAAGGAGGCGCGAAGGGAGTTTCTTTGTGCAGCTTCGCGCGCTTCGTGGCTTCGTGGTTCAAACGGCGTGTTTCGGGTCCCTGCGGGATGACGGTCGGCGAGATGCAGGTGGGGGGAGGGAAAGGTGCTGACATGCGTCAGCATGACAGCGTGCGTAGCGCAGGGGCTCCCTCGCGGGGCGCTCGGGATGACAGCCTGGAAGTTGCAGGGTGTTCAAAAATCTAAAATCGTCAATCTAAAATCGTCAATCCCTCTTTGTGTCCCTTCGCGCTCTTCCTGTCTTCGTGGTTCAAACTCCACGCTCGGGTCCCTGCGGGATGACAGCCTGGAAACTGCTTTTTCCCGAAAAAAGCACGCAGTAACTATGGGTGATCCATGAACTAAGGACGACTGAAGGAGGGCTTTGAGCGCATTGATCCACCAAGCCAGGAAGGGCACAAAAGGAGCACAAAGGAACAGCCTGGCCCGCGGCCCTGCGAGTCTTTCGTTATCCCTGAAGGGGTGGCCTGGGTTTCACGGCAGTGGTATGGCAAGCGTGTTGCGGCGACTGCCATCGCGGGCGCTGTTCTCGAAGAGGAGCAGGTGAAGGGTGCTGTTGGCCCGGTCTTTCCGGACGGTGATCGCAAACCGGAACGGCCCCCAGGCAGGCGCGCCGCCATTGGCCGTTTCATGGCCGGCGCTCAGCTCGCGATGGCCGTCCTCCACCACCCAGCTGAAGGCGGCTTCGAACACGCGGGCCTCGCCGGTAACCTGGAACGTGGAATCTGTTTGCTTTTGAATGGTCACGTTCCGGAAACCCTGGTTCGATGCGGGCTTGGAAGCCGCGGGGGCGGGAGGCTGTGCCCGTTGCGTGTCTGCAAGCGTCGTCGTATCGGGCGCAGCGGGCTTGTCAGCCGGCGATGCTGGTTGGTCGCTGCAGGACACGACAAGGAGAGCTGCAAGAGAGACAGCAATTTTTCGGAGCATGTTATCGGTTGAAAAAAGGAAGATCAGTACCGACGGTCGCGCGGGCCGCTGTAGCCACCGCCGCCGCTGTTGCCGCTGTTGCCGCCGCCATAGCTGCCGCCTCCGCCGCCAGGCCGGTATCCGCCGCCTCCGCCACCCGGGCGAAAGCCGCCGCCACCACCGCCCGACGGGCGATCTTCGGCCTGCTTGACGACAAGAAGCTTCTTCCCGAAATAGATATCAACGAGCATCTCGATGGCGTCCTTCCCATCTTCGGCATTCTGCATCTCCACGAAGCCGAACCCTTTGCTCTTGCCGGTCTCCCGGTCCATCGCCACCTTGGCGGATACCACCGGTCCGAACTTGTCAAAGATCTCGGTCAGCTCCGCGTCGTCCATATCATAGGGTAGGCCTGCAACAAAAAGTTTCATGTGGTCAAGTATAAGAGTTCAAAAATACAAAACAATTTGTGGGAACGGGAGCCGATTTGCCGGCCCTCATCCGGAGGGGTTCGGATGCCAGGATGAGTCCTCGCGGATGCGTACGTCGCGGACTTTTTTCCGGCTCATACGGCCCCGGTGTGGAAACCTCCCTTACCTTAGAACCTTTCTTTAAACAGTTGCGACGAACCTATGGCAGGAAGAAAGTACATCCTTTACGCGGATGATGATATGGACGACCGGGAGATGATGGAGCACGCGTTTCTTGCTGAAACGGAGTACACGCTCTTGTCCTTTGCCAATGGTGAAGAGCTGCTCTCACACCTGCAGAACCAGCCGACCGGCGAGGTATCGCTCATCGTCCTCGATATCAACATGCCGATCCTCAACGGCATGGAAACTCTTCGCCGCATCAAGTCGGACGAGGTGTTCCGGAGAATTCCGGTGGTCATGTTCTCCACGTCGGGAAGCCCGGCGGACCGCGCCGAGGCCGCCGCTCTCCAGACGGACGTGCTGCTGAAGCCTTCCTCTTTTTCCGACGTGCTCACCATCAGCAAAACGATGCTGGAGTACTCGCAGGCAAAGGATTGAACCGGGCGCCAAAAAATCCGGCGCGTCATATCCCATTTTGCCTTAATTTGTTTTCGCTAAACCAGCTCCCTTATGAGACTACTGCTCGCTGTGCTGTGCGTCACGGCCCTGTCCGTACCTGCCTTTGCCCAAAACCAGACCGCCGATTACGAGGGGCAGGTCCAGGTGGGCGCCATTAAGAAACTAAATAAGAAGGCGAAGTTCGGGGCCTACCTGGTGGAGAAATCCTTCACGTTTGGCACCGGCAAAGGGATCGACAAACAGCCGATCGTCACGGCCATGGAAAAAGGAAATGTCGAAATGGTGTCCGTTGAGGACAAGACGCCGGTCGGCTACCTGCTGCCGTACAACCAGTTCGTACAATTGAAGGATTACGATTTCGGCATTTTTTATAAGAACGGTTTCCGCAGCCAGAAGTACCCGCCCGAGCGCGTGTCGCTTACCGACGACGCCATCTATATGGACGACAGCTATGGCGACGTGTATGGATTCATGGCGAGCGAGTCCGGCCAGCGTGCCCGCTTCCAGTATGAATACGTCTACACCGATGCCAAATACCTGACCCGCCTCTTTTTCAGCGAGCCCTTCCCCGTTACCAAAAAAGTGATCAGCTTCAAAGTGCCTTCCTGGGTCGAGCTCGAGATCCAGGAGATGAACTTTACCGGCAATACGATCAAGAAGGACGTGAAGAAAGAAAAGGACGGCACCGTGTATACCTACACCGCCACCAACCTGAACATGCTCACCAATGAGCCTGCCGACCTCGGCAAGCCCTACTACCTGCCGCACCTCGTGATCACCGTGCGTGGCTACACGATCGACCAGAAAAAATACAACGGCCTCAGGAGCATCGACGACATGTATGCCTGGTATAACCTGCTTTACAAGAAGAACACGAACGACGCGAGCGTGCTGAAAGCGCCCGTGCAGCAGATCATCGCCGGCAAAAGCACGGACGAGGAAAAGATCCGCGCGATCTACTACTGGGTGCAGGACAATATCCGCTACATCGCGTTCGAGGACGGCTATGCAGGCTTCGTTCCGCAGTCCGTCCAGGATGTTTTCAAGAACAAGTACGGCGACTGCAAAGGCATGGCCAACCTCGTTACCGAAATGTTGAAGAGCGCTGGCTACGACGCGCACTTTGCCTGGATCGGTACCCGCGACATTCCGTACGACCGTACCAAGGTGCAATCGCTGTGCGTGGACAACCACGCCATCAGCGTGCTTTACTTCAAAGGCAAGACCTACTTCATCGACGGTACCGAAAAATACGCGGCCCTCGGCAAGAACGCCTACCGCATCCAGGGCAAGAACGTGCTGGTGCAGAATGGCGATACGTACAAGACCGAAGTAGTACCGCCGGCTGTCGTGGCCGACAGTCATATCGATACAAAGGCAAACCTGGCGCTGAAGGGCGACCGCATCGGCGGACATGTGACCCTCTCATTCGACGGTGAGGCGAAGAACTATTTTCACAACCTGTATAACTCCATCCCGACCAACAAACGCAAGGATTTCATCAACAGCCTGCTGCAGCTCAATAACAAGAACGCGGAGGTGGCGAACGTTAAGACATCGGATTTCAAGAACCGCGACATCCCGATCCTGCTGGAAGCGGACATCGATATCAGCAACCACGTAACGGCCGTCGACAAGCTTCTTTACACGTCGATCGACTTCTTCCCACAGAGCATGAGCACCTATGTGCCCGATGACAAGCGCCAGAACCCGATCGACTTCGACAATGTCTTCGTCACCAACGACGTGGTGACGCTCGAGCTGCCCGCCGCCGCAAAGCCGGAGTCGCTCCCGGCGCCATTTACCGCTGCTTTCAAAGAGACCCGCATCGATGCCACCTATGCTGCCAACGGCAACCGCATCGTGCTGAACAAGAAGACCCAGTTCGGCTCGCCGATCATCTACAACGCGGACTTCGCCACGTACAAGACATTCATCAACTCCGTCAAGGAATTCAACAACACCAACATCGTCATTAAGCTGCCGTAAGGCATTTCATCAAACCGCACATTATGAAACACGTTGTCGCCAGCCTGGCCCTTCTTTGCCTCGTCATCACCGGCCACGCGCAGGACCGTATCTCCAAAAGCGAGCTCACGCTTTTCAACAAGAACCTGGAAGCGCATCCCCTTCTGGTTGACGACGATGCCGACTTTAAGGGCAGCGTCGCCATGCCCGGGAAATGGAAGGATGAGAGCGCCGTTGTTCTGTGCCAGAAGACAACGTTCGACTTCGATAAAAAAGGCCTCAGCGTCGGCCGCCGCGTGGGTCGCAACCTCGTGGGCCTTCTCTTTGCGCTGCCCACCTTCGGCATGAGCATGATCAGCGCCAACATGCGCAACGATACCAAAATCCTGGTGGAAGAAACGGAGCGCCGCAAGATCCTGCTGCGCGACAAGTACGCCCTCGAGCTCTACTCGGTGCTGTACTTCCGTCTCAGCACCGATGGCGACGCATTCAATGCCCGCGTGCACAAGGCCGATGGCAGCACCCAGAAGATCTCCG
>JAQBNP010000173.1 GCA_028288515.1 Flaviaestuariibacter sp.
CGGAGATAACGTTGATCGTTTTCACCATCGTGCCTTCGAACACAGACAGGCGGCCGTTTGCCTTTCCATTTTGCAAGCCTTCCAGTTCTTTCGTTGTGACAAATCGATAGGGTGTCGCCTTCCAGTATCTATCAAACGCACCCCGCAGTTTGTTATTTAGGGAATCGGAATGCTTTAGGACAACAAGTACGGTCGACTGAAGGGTGGCATCGTAGGCTTTGGGGGACAGGCTGGTAAACTGCGCCTGAGAAAGCAGGCCAGCCAACAGAAGAGCAGGTATGAACAGAATCTTTTTCATCGGCTCAGATCGTGAAGGCGGTGTCTACAATTTCTGCCTGCTCCTGCGCATGCACCTTGCTGTACCCGCTCGCCGTTGACGCGCTTGCATGGCGGCTGATGATGCCGAAGTCGATCGAAGTGAGATTCATTTTCATGAATGCCGCGGCACCCATATTGAGCGGCTCTTCCTGCACCCAGAACCAGGTAGCCTTATCGTACTTCGCGACCAGTTGGTCCAGTTGCTTTTGCGGCAGCGGGTAGATCTGCTCCAGGCGAATAATGGCCACGTCGGTGCGGCTTTCCTTCTGCTGACGGTCCGCGAGGTCGTAATAAACTTTGCCGCTGCAGAGAAGAACTTTCTTCACCGCACCCGCGTCTGTCACGAATGCATCGTCAATGAGCTCTTGAAATCCACCCTGGGTGAAAGCGCTCATTGGCGAATATGCGGCTTGCAGGCGCAGGTTGGCTTTAGGTGAAAAGTTGATCAGCGGCTTGCGGAACGGAAGCGCCTGCTGACGACGCAACAGGTGAAAGAAATTAGCCGCTGTTGTCACGTTCGTCACAAACATATTCAGCTCGCCGCAAAGTTGGAGGAATCGTTCCAGGCGGGCGCTGCTGTGCTCCGGGCCCTGCCCTTCATAGCCATGTGGCAGGAGCATCACGAGGCCGTTCATGCGCTGCCATTTCGTTTCGGCCGATGCGATGAACTGGTCGATGATGATCTGGGCGCCGTTGGCAAAATCGCCGAACTGGGCTTCCCACAAGACCAGGGTGTGTGGGCTGGCGAGAGCATAGCCATATTCGAAGCCGAGGACGGCATACTCGCTCAGCAGGGAATTATAAATCCGAAAGGTCTGTTGTCCTTCGCGGATCGCGTTGAGACGGTTGTATTCGTTGTTTGTGGCTTCGTCGTAAATAACGGCATGGCGGTGCGAGAAGGTGCCGCGCTTGACATCCTGGCCGCTCATTCTCACGGCGCGTCCTTCCAGCAGCAGGCTCGCATAGGCGAGAAGCTCCCCGGTTGCCCAGTCCACTTTTTGCTCGGCTTCGAAAAGCTTGATCTTGTCCTGGATGATCTTCTCGACCTTGCGGAGCGGCTTGAAACCCGCGGGCCATTTCATCAGCCCGTCGAACAGGGTTTTGAATGTTTCTTCGCTGACCGCCGTCAGGGGTGATGAGTTGAAATCGGCTTCCGTTGCCTTTCGGAGGCTTTGCCAGTCGAGCTCGGGCTGCTGGTAATTATAGGGAAGCGGGTTTTGCTTGACTTCGTCGAGGCGCTCCTGGAGATCGCTCCAGAACTTCTGCTCCATTTCCTTGGCGAGGGCCTGGGCTTCGGTCTCGCCATTCTTCAGCAAGTATTGAACGTACTCCTCGCGCGGGTTGGCGTGCTTGTCGATCAGCGCATAGAGTTGCGGCTGGGTGAACTTCGGATCGTCGCCTTCGTTGTGGCCATGACGGCGGTAGCAGACCATGTCAATAAAGATATCGGCGTTGAATTCCTGGCGGTAGCGCGTGGCGATCTCGACGCATTTGATAACGGCCTCCGGATCGTCTCCATTGACGTGGAAAACAGGGGCCTGAATGGTCGATGCGATAGACGTGCTGTAATCGGAGCTGCGGGCGTCGTCGAAATCGGTGGTGAAGCCGATCTGGTTATTGATCACGAAGTGGATGGTTCCGCCGGTGTCGTACCCTTTCAGACGGCTCATCTGGAGGATCTCGTAAACGATCCCCTGGCCGGCAACGGAGGCATCGCCGTGAATGAGAATGGGAAGAACCGAGTCGAACTCGGAGCCATAGAGAACGTCGGCTTTGGCGCGCGAGTAGCCGAGGACCACGGGGTCGACGGCCTCGAGGTGCGAAGGGTTCGGCGTGAGCTTGACGTGCATTTTGCGACCGCCCGCCGTTTCGACTTCGCCGCTGAAGCCGAGGTGGTATTTCACGTCGCCGCTGCCCATGGTCTGGTCGAGTATAGCGGTGCCTTCGAATTCACTGAAGATCTGCTCGTACGTTTTTCCGAGGATATTTGCCAGCACGTTGAGGCGGCCGCGGTGTGCCATGCCGATCACTGTTTCCCTGACGCCGGCCTCGGCGGCAACGGACAGGATAGCGTCGAGCGCAGCGATGGTGGTCTCGCCGCCCTCAAGTGAGAAGCGTTTCTGGCCGATGTATTTCGTGTGCAGGAATTTTTCGAAGATGACGCCCTGGTTCAACTTTTCCAGGATGCGTTTTTTCTTCTCCATCGGAACGGGGAGGTGGGCGTCCTTTTCGACCTCGCGCTGCAGCCAGGCAAGTCTCGTAGCGTCAACAATGTATTGGTATTCGATGCCGACGTGGTGGCAGTAAACGGTCTTGAGCGTGTCGACGATCACCTGGAGGGTGGCGTTGCCAATGCCGATGAACTGACCGGCGGAAAAGGTTTGAGCAAGGTCGCCTTCGGAGAGTCCGAAATAAGAAAGGTCGAGGTTGGCCCCCCGGTCCTTCCGCTCGCGGATCGGGTTGGTTTTGGCAACCAGGTGCCCGTTCTTGCGGTAGGCGAGGATCAGGTTATAGACGGCAAATTCTTTCGTCAGGGTGCCCGCATCTACGGGGCCTGCCTGCGCTGCCGCGGTACCGTTGGAAGAGGCGCCATTGGAAAGTGCGAAATCGAATCCCTCGAAGAATTTGCGGTATTCCGGGTCGATGCTGTCCGGATTTTGTGTGAAATCTTGGTATAAACGGTCTATATAGGCAGGATGGGAATGAGTGATATACGAGAAATCCTTCATGAAAAGGGATTTTGAAATTTTTGGGTACGCAAATATACCGCCGTTTAAACTTGGAACGAAGAAAGGGGTGAACTTTGTCGGGGTGCGCAGGTTGGTGTGAGAGGGTGGTCCGGGCACCGATCCGATCGGCCTGATTCATTGTTGGGTGAGGTTTCCGGGTTGTGTGAACGGGCATTGAAAACAACAGGCGCTTAACAAAAAACTCTGCTCTCATTTTCAGGTTTTCAACTATTTCCCCTACTTTTGCCGTCCGAAATTAAAAGAACATGGCTAATCATAAGGCAACAAAGAAAGATGTGCGTCAGGCTACGAAGCGCCGCGAACGTAACCGTTATTATGGCAAAACCACCCGTAATGCGATCCGCGACCTGAAGGCTGTGACCGACAAATCTGCCGCTGGCGAAAAAGTCACCGACGTCATCTCCATGATCGACCGTCTGGCCAAGCGCGGTGTGATTCATAAGAACAAAGCAAGCAACCTGAAGAGCAAGCTGACAAAGCGCGTGAACGCACTGGCGTAAGCGTCTTCAGCATCGATACTGAAGCGTCCCCTGCGGGACGCTTTTTCGTTTTGCAGCAGGCCCGATTCAAGTATCTTAGCGTCATGCGATACCTGCTTCTTTTCTCCTTGTTTTTGCCCGCTGTGTCCTATTCCCAGGCAAGCTCCCACCAGACGCTTTTTGAAAAAACCAACGGCTCGGAATCGCCAACCTACCCGGAGGTCATCAGCTGGTGGAAATCACTTGATGCCGCCTACCCCACCGTCAGCATGCAGGAGGCGGGGCCTACCGATGCCGGCTTCCCTCTGCACCTGATCCTGGTGTCCGCAGACGGCCGCTTCGACATCAGTGCGGCAAAGAGATCTGGCAAGACGATCATCCTCGTAAACAACGGCATTCACCCGGGCGAGCCCGACGGCATTGACGCGAGTATGTTGCTTGTTCGCGATATCGCACAGAAAAAGTACCGCCTCCCGGCGAACGTAATGCTGGCCATCATTCCCGTTTATAATATCGGCGGCGCCCTGAATCGGAGCGTCAATTACCGCATCGATCAAAACGGGCCGGTGGAGAAAGGGTTCCGCGGCAACAGCCAGAACCTGGATCTGAACCGCGATTTCATCAAGGCGGACAGCCGCGAGGCGCTCTCGTTCGCTCGCATTTTCCAGCAACTTGACCCGGACGTCTTTATCGACAACCATGTCAGCAATGGCGCTGATTACCAGCATGTGATGACCTTACTCACGTCGCAGCACAACCGGCTGGGCGGAACGCTTGGCGACTACCTCAATACGAAATTCGAGCCCGCCCTCTACCCGTTGATGAAGGCAAAGGGGTTCGACCTGGTCCCCTATGTCAACCATTTTGGTGAAACGCCGGACTCCGGGTGGCCCCAGTATTGGGATGGGCCGCGGTACAGCAGCGGCTATGCGTCGCTCTTCAACACCTTCGCGTTCGTACCCGAAACGCATATGCTGAAGCCCTATCCCCAACGCGTAGCTTCGACGCGTGCCCTCATGGAAAGCTTCATTGAATTTACAAGCACCCATGGCGCTGAAATCCTAAAAATTCGCACCGATGCACGCGCGGCGCAGCTGACACAGGCGGTGTTTCCTCTTGCCTGGAAGCTTGACAGGTCAAAGTTCACCGAGATCACGTTCAAAGGATACGAAGCAGGCCATAAGGTGAGCGAGGTATCCGGCCAGAGCCGCCTGTATTATGACCGGGGAAAGCCATTCGAAAAGAAGCTGCCCTTCTATAACACATATGTCGATACGTTTTCGGTGACGCGTCCAAGAGCCTACCTTATTCCCCAGGGCTGGTGGAAGGTCATCGAGAGGTTGCAGGCCAGCGGCGTGCGCATGACGCGTTTGTCGAAAGACAGTGTGATCGAGGTTGAGGCATACCGGATCGAATCCTTCCAGTCAGGTGCCCGTCCGTACGAAGGTCACCATCTCAATACGCGGACGCAGGTCAGCTCGTCGATCAGGAAAGTGTCGTTCCGGAAAGGCGATTACCTGATCATGCTGAACCAGGCGGCGAACCGCTTTATCGTCGAAGTATTGGAGCCACAGGGTGAGGACAGCTACTTTACCTGGAATTTCTTCGACCCGATCCTGGGTCAGAAGGAGGGCTATTCGGATTATGTGTTTGAAGAAACAGCGTCGGCATATCTCAAGACGCACCCGGATCTTCGGGAGAAGCTGGAGCAGCGGCGCGCAACCGATACGGCATTTGCCCGAAATGGCGCTGCTCAATTGGACTTCGTCTTCAAGGGGTCGTCGTACTATGAGAATGCGCATAACCAGTACCCGGTTTACCGTCTGCGCTGATGGCCGGGCTGAATCGGTCCGTGCCGGCTGCTTTGGCTTTCTGGGCGGCCACACGAAATATTTTCCGTCCGAGGAGAACGCATACGAGGAGCACGGCGATGCTCAGGTAACCCAGCCAGGGATAGCGGAGGATGCGTCCGCCCTCACCCTTTAAAATGACAAAGCCTGCGACCAGGGAGGCTGCGCTTGTACCCATCTGCTGGACACTGCTGTTGAAGCTCATGAACCCGCCGCGATAGCGGGGGTCGACGACGTTGCTGACCATTGCCTGCGCGGTGACCCCGCGGCCCGTTGACACAATGAACCAGCACGCAAAAAATACGAGGACCCAGCCAAATGGAATGGGCGGCAGGTTGGTGATCAGGATGACCAGCGGCAGCGACGCGAGGATACAGATCGTAAAGACCTTCAGCTTTCCGTAGCGGTCGCTCATGCGGCCGAGGATCGTCGATGCGAAAAATGCAGCGACGCCTCCGGCGAGGTAGATCATCGGGGTCTGTGTTTTCGAATAACCATTATTGAATTCCAGGTAGGGATTGATGAAGGGTACGACGAGAAAATGTCCCATCATGATCAGACCGGAGAAAAGCAGGGCCAGTCGTTGGTGCGGGTCGGCGAGGACCCGGGTGAGCACCTCGAGTTTCTTGCCTTGATCTTCCTTGGCCGCGATATGTCCCTCCATGGATGGTATATGCCGGATGATGAGAGGGATGAGAATCAGTCCAAGCAGGGCGACCAGCAGGAAGGGTGCGTGCCAGGAGATGAGGTTGGCGAGGTAGAGCGAAAATGGAACACCGAATGTAGATGCGATGGAAAATGCGGCCATGACGCTGCCCATGGCGGCCCCTCTCCTTTCAAAAGGAATGAGGTCGGAAACGATGGAGAGAACCTGGGCACCGATGAGGCCGCCGAACGTGCCAGCGAGGAGGCGGGCGCCGAGTAGTGCCTGGTAGCTCGGGGCGAGGCCGCAGGCGAGGGTGCCAATGAGGAAGCCGCAGTAGCCGATGAGAAGGATCTTTTTCCGATCGTAGCGGTCCGCGAAGAAAGCCGCGATAAAGCCCGAGATACCGGCGCTGATGGTATAAGCAGCCACGAGCAGGGTAAATTGTTGGGGGCTGATTTGGAAGAAGGGCATGAGGTAGTTGCCGAGGGGCATCATGATCATGAAGTCGAGGATATGGGTAAAGTTGATACAGGCGAGGATGAGGAGCAGGGTTTTTTCTTTGGATGGTCTGTTGGCGGTCATGGACGCGAAGGTCCGGGAAGATCGCGACAAGTGGAGATGGGGCGGGTGTGAATCGTCGATAGTGGATGGTGAATGGATGATTTTGTGGGTGGTGGCTCGATGAAGGAATGGGAGTACAGAGGAGTCGGGAGCCGATGATCGTTTTGCCGGAAGGAGCTTGGAACCGTGCCGGATTTATTTTGCCGTGGCTTTGTGTTGTATCAATGAAAAAGCCCCGTCTCATGTTGAGGGGGGCTTTTTGTTGTAATAAATATGGCAGCTACCTACTCTCCCGCATTGTGGTGCAGTACCATCGGCCATGGCGGGCTTAACTTCTCTGTTCGGGATGGGAAGAGGTGAACACCGCCGGCAAAACCACCATAAGGAGGTCTGATCCTAATGCAGATGATTACGGCATCTGCAAGGGACAATAAAATGACATATTGGAAAAAAAAGTTGAAGAGCGAGGAGTTTTTAATAAAAATTAAAGCGTACGGGCAATTAGTACTACTCGGCTTTGCTATCACTAGCTTTACACCTGTAGCCTATCAACGCAGTAGTCTTCTGCGACCCTTAAAAGTAAACTCATCTTAAGGAAGGTTTCACGCTTAGATGCTTTCAGCGTTTATCCTGTCCGTACATAGCTACTCAGCATTGCACCTGGCGGCAC
>JAQBNP010000187.1 GCA_028288515.1 Flaviaestuariibacter sp.
CTGTCCTGGAAACAGAATGCCTTGACCTTATAGCCAAGCTCGCCCAGGGAAGCAGCGGCCGATGCGCCGGCAAGGCCTGTGCCCACCACGATGATCTCGAGCTTGCGCTTATTGGCGGGGTTGACCAGCTTTACGTGACTCTTATAATCCTCCCACTTCTTTTCGAGGGGACCTTCCGGAATTTTTGCGTCAAGCATAGTTGTTGTTCTGTTTTAGATGGCGGACAAGAACTTGGGGAGAACCGGTCCGGGAATAACGGGATCAATAAGGGCCTACCCAATGAAAATACATGCTGATCGGCATCAGGGCGAACAGGCCGCACACGATGATGGTGAATCCATATCCGATGCTGCGCAGCATCGCCAGGTATTTACGGTTGTGGATGCCCACGGTACGAAACGCGCTGTGGAAGCCATGGAACAGGTGAAAGGCAAGCGAGCCGACACCGAGAAGATACAGGATCACGACCCAGGGCGCCTGGAACACTTCAAACATCCGCAGGAACAGGTTATGCGTTTCGGTATAGCCATACGCTACGGGCTGCAGACCCCCGGTGAGGCGTGACGGCACCCAGAAGTGCGCGATGTGAACGATGAGAAAAAGAAGGATCAGCGTGCCCAGCAATGCCATGCTGCGGCTATACCATTTGCTCCCGCGGTTGCCAAGCGCCACCTGGTATCCTTTGCCGCGGCGGCTGCGGTTCTTCACTTCTACGGCATAACCCTGGATCACGTGGAGAAGCAGGCCGGCGAACAGGCCGAACTCCATGATACGGATCACGAGCGAGTTGCCCATGAAGTGAGCCGCCCGGTTGAACATCGAGCCGTTATCGTTTCTATTGAAGAACGAAAGGTCGTTGAAGATGGTTGAATTCAGCCCGGCATGCACCAGCAGAAAGGAGATGAGAAAGAAACCCGTGAACGCCATCACCAATTTTCGACCGACTGCGGAAGTGAAGAAGTACGACCATTTCATAGACTGTCAGAGGGGGTTGAAAAAATATGCGCAAAGGTAAGCGCGGATTGTCAAAAAAAGGGAACATTTCTAAAACGCGCAGCCTTACAAAGGCAGGCGTCTCGTGAGTTCCTCGTCTATTTTCTTGAACAAATGAAAGGGCTTGTAGGTTCGCCAGTTTCCCAGTTCCATGAGCTCCACGTAGTAGTTAATGCGGGCCTTTCGAAAGTCGTGCTGGGTGGCTTCCGGCATGTTCAGACAAACGATCCAGCCGGCCTCGTCGGACACGTCCTCGTGCCATTCTTCATAGTAGTCTTTGTCGCCGCTGTGGAAGTTCAGAACGTTCTCGGCAATGAGAATGAACTTCGTGATGCCCTGGGCTTCGAACTTGTCGATGACATCTCGCTTCAGCATCATGATGTCGTTCTCGATGGCGTCGTTCCATTCCCCAATGAACTCGATGACGACATAGTGCTCGTCGTAGTCGGCCTGCAGCACTTTGAGGTAGAGCGTCCGGCTGCCGAACTCATCCCACTGGGGATGGATATAGTAATTGTAGACCGTGTGGGAAAATTCAAATTCAGAGTATTCGCGCGCGTAGAAGGGAGACCGATCGTCCTCCTCACTCACATACAGGTGCCGCCAATTGAAAAATGGTTCGATCTCATGCATTGTCCACTGCTTTCTTCACACTTCCCCATTTGAGCAGCATGGATTTAGCCGCTTCATAATCGGAAAGCCTCAACCGTTCCATAATCATTTTCGTGCCACGATCGACCAGTTTCTCGTTCGTGAGCTGCATGTTCACCATTTTGTTGTCTTCCACCCGTCCCAGCTGGATCATAGCGGTTGTGGAGATCATGTTGAGGATCAGTTTTTGAGAGGTGCCGCTCTTCATTCGTGTGCTGCCGGTGACGAATTCCGGACCGACCTCAACCTCGATCGGGTAGTCGGCAACGACGGCAAGCGGCGACCCGGGGTTGTTGGTGATCGAACCGGTAACGATGCCGTGCTTTTTTGCTTCTTCGAGCGCACCGATCACATACGGTGTCGTGCCGCTGGCAGCAATGCCGATGAGCACATCCGCCTCATTGATATCGTGCTCCTCGAGATCCTTCCATCCCTGCTTCCAGTCGTCCTCGGCATTCTCCACTGCCCTTGTAATGGCCGTGTCCCCGCCTGCAATGACCGCTACGACGAGGCCGGCGGGTACTCCATATGTCGGCGGGCATTCACTCGCATCCACAACCGCAAGACGGCCGCTGGTGCCGGCTCCAATATAGAACAAGCGGCCGCCCTCGATCATGCGGTCGGACACGATATTGACCAGCGCTTCGATCTGCGGGATCGCCCGCTCAATGGCATCGGGCACGGTCTTGTCTTCCTTGTTGATGGTCGCCAGGATCTCTGCGACGGGCATTTTCTCCAGGTGACGGTATGGGCTTGGCTGTTCGGTAACTTTTACAAAATCACTCATAGATGGCGCAGTTCAATTTAACTGTGAAAGGTCACGAGGCCGGGCATCGGCGCCTTCAGTACGGTGCCGAGCTCGAATTCATAGGAGTGGCAAAGGTCGGCAATAACATCTTTAAAACCATGCGCAACGCTGCCGACGAAGCTGACCGGGTATTTCCAGATCTCCCCGTACTTGCACAGGTGCTGAAAAAAGAAGTCGTTCAGTCCGTCCTCAATGATGTTCTCGATCATGTAGTGACCCCGGTTCTCAGCAAGAAACATCGCAAAGCCAGCGAGGTAGCGGTTCGGCATGGGCTTCTTGTAAACCGCGTCCAGGATCTCCACTGAGGTCGTGAGAAAGCGCGCGTCGAACCGGGCACGCAGCTCCTCGTCGAATGTGTTGTATAGATAATATTGAATGACCTTCTTGCCGAGATAAGCGCCGCTGCCTTCATCGCCCAGGACATAGCCCAGGCCGGGACTGTTCTGCACGATCTTGCGGCCATTGTAGTAGCACGAATTGGCGCCCGTACCGAGGATGCACGCCACTCCTTTTTCGTGACCGCAAACGGCGCGCGCTGCCGCCATCAGGTCTGTCTGCACATCACTCTTTGCGCCTGGGAAAACCGTACGAAGCGCTTTCTTCACGCTCTTTGCATTCTCCGGGTTCGCACAGCCCGTACCGTAATAAAAGATCTCCGTGACATCGGCATTTTTCAGCTTCGGAGCGAGCTCCGCCTGCAGCAGGTCAACGATCTGCTCGTTGGAAAGAAAATAGGGACTGATGCCTTGCGTGTGGATCGTTTTTTTCCGGCCGTTTTGCAGGAGCACCCATTCGGCCTTGGTGGCGCCGCTATCGGCTATAAGCGTGGCTGGCATTCGTTTCGGGGCTTAAAGAATTGTTGAAAAATTTTGCAAAAACACGTCATTCTCGGGAATGGGGTATTTTGCGGGACAATTTACAACGTAACAGCAGACGATGACGAATAAAAAATTACAGGTATGGCTGCCGCTGATCTTTTCCCTGGTGATGATCGCCGGGATGTTCTTCGGCTTCAAGCTTCACCAGCAAACCGGCAGCGCGCGCGGCTATTTCGTGCGCGACCGGCGCAGCTCGCTGCAGGAAGCGCTTGACCTGATCAAGACCAAATATGTTGATACAGTGAAGATCGATTCGCTGCAGGACAATGCGATGGAAGGTCTCATGAACCAGCTCGATCCGCATTCTGTTTACATCCCGGCGACCGATCTTTCCGAGGCCAACGAGGACATTGTCGGCAACTTCCAAGGGATCGGTGTTGAGTTCAATATTTTCGATGACACCGTCAACGTTCTATACGTTGTTCCCAACGGCCCGAGCGACAAGGGTGGGCTGCAGATCGGCGACCGGATCGTCAAGGTCGGCGACTCCTCCATCGTCAGCAAAACCCTTCCCAGCTCGGATATCCGTCGCATGATCCGCGGCGAGGCAGGCACAAAGGTCGACCTCACCATCGTGCGGAACAACCAGGTGATGCACAAGGTCATCACACGCGGCAATATCCCCATCCCATCCCTCGACGCATCATATATGATGGATGCGACAACCGGTTATATCAAGCTGAACAAATTCGCGGAAACCACCTACCAGGAATTCATGCGCGCCATGGAAACGCTCCAGGCCAAAGGAATGAAAAGCCTCGTCCTCGACGTGCGCGGCAACGGGGGCGGCCTCGTTTCCCAGGCAACCAATATTGCAGACGAATTTCTGGACGGCGACAAGCTGATCGTCTACACGCAAGGAACGAACACGGAGCGCCGTGAATACCGCGCTTCGAAGGACGGTGTCTTTGAAACGGGCAAGCTCGTGCTGCTGATCGACGAGCTCTCCGCCAGCGCCACGGAGATCCTTGCAGGCGCGCTCCAGGACTGGGATCGCGCAACGATCGTCGGGCGGCGCAGCTTTGGGAAGGGACTCGTTCAGGAGCAGTACGGACTCAGCGACGGCTCGGCGATCCGCCTTACTATCGCCCGCTATTACTCGCCGACGGGCCGAAGCATCCAGAGACCGTACGACAAAGGAAAGAAGATCTACATGGAAGAGATCATGGACCGCTACCGCAACGGCCAGATGGTGAATGCAGACTCCATTCACCAGAATACAACAAAAGCGTACAAGACAAAAGGCGGCCGCACGGTGTATGGCGGTGGTGGCATCATGCCGGATGTTTTCGTTCCCATCGATACAAGCATTTACACGCAAAGCATCACCAAGCTCTATCTCGATGGCCGGTTCAATAATTTCGTCTATACCTATTACTTTAATCACCACGGAGAGTTCCAGAAGTATAAGACCCCGGGCGAATTTGCCGCGCGGTACCAGAACAGCGCCGATGCCTGGAGCCAGCTCGTGACCTATGCGCAGAAGGACAGTGTCAACCTGCGCAACATACCTGCTGCGGATAAAAAGGATGTGCAGGACAGGATCAAGGCTTACCTGGCACGGCTGAAGTGGCGGACACAGGGCTTTTACGAAGTATCGAACGCGCTGGACAAGGTCGTTCAGAAAGCCCGCGAAGTGATCGCAAACGAACAGTTGTCATTGTGATAAAAAGCCGGGAAGTGCCAGCAGCAGCTGTCTTCCCGGCTTTTTGTTTGGGTGAACGTTTCTTAGAGGTCGCTCCCCTCGCGAACAGGAAGCTCCTTTTTTTCAATGGCAAAAGACGCGATCAGCCCCAGTCCGCCGCCAATGGCTACACAGGCAAAATACAGCGGCTCACTGAAGCTGTCGTGGTAGCGGCCTCCCCCGTTCATGTTCAGGTCAATGAGGTAAGCCACGAGCAGTCCGAGACCGGCGCCCAGGATCAGCAGGCCGTTTTTGAGGTTGCGGTACGGTGCAGGGCGGTTGGCGAACTGCTTCGGGTTGAGGCCTCTTTCGATCATCGCCATATTCTCGCGCGTCTTGAGGTAAACGATGCCGAAGGTCATGGCGAAGCCGCCGGTGAAGATGATGATGGGGATCAGGTAAGGTGACATACTAGAGGGGTTTTCGTTTGTTTGGTTTGTGCTGCTGCCTGTATGACCTGCCTTTCATGGCTTCGGTTACACTGGCTGCGCGTCGTGTCATGTCGTAGGACGACAACCGGTCGAGCCGGGTTACACGCACATTCCAAGGGGTGGGTCCGCTACCCTCCAACGCCTGGCCGTGTCCGGATAGAAAGGCGGTACCGCAGTACGACATCCTTATTATAAATGATGTTAAGCCAGCTCGCCGGTTTGGCTGGTACGATATACCGGTACACTAACCGCTTTGGGTTGACGATAAGGCCTGGCTCAATATTCACCCAGCTCTCATAGGGTACGGTGGGCAGGAAATCAGGGCGCAGCCCTGCTGCTACCTTCCGTGACCTGTCAGCATCCGAGAGCTCGAGCCGGATGGCGACTGTATCACCAACGGCAGCTTCAATCACCCCGGTCCCCGGGGAGTATGAAGCGATCCTGTATTTCAGAAAGGCGGCGGGCCGATAGGGCGCCTGGTCAAATTCCGGCAGTGCCGGTGGGTTTGTGAGCAGCGTCCATTCGAGATCTTCCGGGTAATGGTTCCGGATAAAAACGGATGGGGGTGTGAGGAAATAGCTCTCGTCGAAGCTTGCTACGAACGAGTCGGTATTGGAGACGACGTATCCGCTCGCCCAGGTGGCGTCCAGGAGCTGCCAGGAGCTGTCGATGTAGACGGCGTTCCAGGAGTGGTTGGCAACGAAGGGTGTGTTGACGTGGTCGCCTTCAGAGCGCGCATAGCCTGTGATCATGATGCACCGGATGCCGGCCGTTTCGCAAAGGGATTGGAAGAGCCGCGCATAGCCATCGCACACCGCTTTCCGCCGCTTCAAAACGCCATAGGCGATGCGCTCGTTCAGGGAGCGCCCCTCATAGGTGGTGTCTGGCCTCGATGCCTTGTAGCGCGCCAGGCGCGCGGCCCGGTCGAAATGGTCCATATCGTACGTGATATGTCCGGAGACCCACCGGAAAATGGCCCGGACCTTCTCGCGGTCCGTCGAATAGCGAGATGTGAGACGGACCGCGAGGCTGTCCGGCGTACGCGCGGTCACAGATTCGACTGCGTCGTCGATGAGGCGGTCCGGCACACGCTGGGCGCGCAGTGCCAGGCACAGCATACTAGACAATATGACAAGGGGAAGCTTCACAGCGCCTTTCAAATTTCTGAATCTTTTACCGAACGGGCAGGCAGATTAACAAAAGGCCTGACGGGACAGTCACCTAAAGAATGTCGATGGAGTTTTCGGTCGCTCCAATCAGGTCTGCTTCGACCCGCCGTTTACAATGGGAAGACAACCTTTGGCGGCCAATCGCTGTCTATGGATGAACGGACTTCCGTAATTTTAAAGCCGAACCTCATTTCATGAAACAGTTCCTTTCCCTGCTTCTCCTCCTTCCCTTCCTGGCCGGTGCACAAGACACGTGCGGCCTCAAGCGCGACCGTGACCCGTACACAAAAGAGGTCAGGCTGTCCTCCGGCTTCATCGCCGTCGGCAACAACAAGGTATCGATCGATGCGGTCGCCAAAGAGATCGACTTTTTCTTCATGCTCGAGCCGGGAAAGTGCTTCGACGACAATGCGACATTGACCGTTAATTTCGAAGGCAGCCGCGTAAAGCAAACCTACCGCAGCAGCGGCACCATGAACTGCGAAGGCTATTTCCACATCAATTTCCGCAACACGCCAGGCACGAGCTACAGCCTTCAAAAACTGGCCACGCTCCGTGTCAGCTCGCTTTTGTTCAAAAAAGAAAAGGAAGAAACCACCGTCCTTCTTTCGGAAGACCAGAAGAACCTTTTCCGAAAAGCCGTCAGCTGCGTGATTGCACAGGCAAAAGGGTTGATCCCCTGAGGAGAAAGCCAACGGCAAAGTTCCAGTAGCCCGAGACCGCGATCCAGGATTGAAAATCCGGCAATGGCGTGTGTGCTGAACTGGTAAAAAAGTACGGCCACTCGTGCCAGACCCCCATCCCGCACCGGATCTTGGATGAACGCATTGTCGTATATGAAGGCGCCTGATTAACAAAGCTTTAGCCGACGATTTAGCCCGCTTTGCCGACAAACAAGCGGTCCGCCGCTGCAGATAAAATACATTTGCGGCTCTTAAAGTTCCCCGTAAAGAGCCCGAATATGAGAAAGTATTTTTCTGAAAAGAACGCGTTGACGGTGATGGTAAGCCTGTTTTGCTTTGTCATGATGCTCATCTCCTTTTTCAAGATGGAATCGATTTGGCAGGCGATCGCTTTTGCCCTTGCTTTCAGCTTCTCCGTTGAGATCATCTGTCACCGCACAAAAGAGAATAAATAAGCTCACCGACGAGCTGCCGAAGCCGCGCCCAGGGTGCGGCTTTTTCGTGCCTAGTCGCGGAATTCCTGCGAGATCATCAGGCCGTATATGCCCCCGTCCAGGATACCGATGCCCAGCCGGCCGAAAGATGGCTGCAGGATATTTGCCCGGTGCCCCGGAGAGTTCATCAGGCCGCGGTGGCAGATTGGAAGGGTCTGGCCGAGCGCCAGATTCTCACCTGCCACCTGGAAGCTCACCCCTGCCGCCCGCATCCGGTCGAATGGGTCCTTTTTTTCGGGGGTGTAGTGAGAGAAATAGCCGCGGGCAAACATATCCTGCGAATGCGCGCGCGCCACGCGGGTGAGCGCAGGATCGGCCACAACCGGCTTCAAACCTTCTTTCTGCCTCTCTTCATTTACCAGCTCCAGCATCCGCGCTTCGAGTTCGGGTTTGGCCACAGCATGGGCAACCGTAAAGTTCAGGTTCACTGTTTCATTCGGCTTCGGCTTGACGGTGCGCGTCAGCGAATGCTCGAGCGCGTCCTCGAAAACCGGCGACAGCTTTTCATTAGCCCACTGCGCCTTCGATAGCAATGCATTCGCTACAACGCTCTTGCGCGTCGTGGCCTGCAGGGCATTATCGACGGGAACAAAAAACAGGATGGACGCCACGATGGCCGCGAACAGCAGCCCGTTGACAAGGCCCGGCAGTGTGCCGAGCGCATGGTCGACTGGGTTCCGGCGGAAGCGCCCAGCCGCGAGAAGAAGCCGTCCCAGTGTCAAGGCCAGGAACAGCCGCGCGAAGATGGCGATGCCGGCAAAAGCGACCGGCGCGCTCCAGGCTCCCAGGGTCGGAAACCTGCTATGCAGGAACGCCGCTGCGGGCGCATAGGTAAAGTACGCAATCACGAGGCTGCCCAGCCAGGTAGCAAGCTCATAGAAGCCGGCGATAAAGCCTTTATGCCATCCGCTCCAGACCGCCAGCAGAACGATCAGTCCAAGTAAGAGATCAATTGCATTCATCATCAATGGCTTTCTGTATGTTCCTGAACGAATGTGGTGCCAGACTGAACGGGGCAAGACCTTCGTCGAAAATTGATTTCCCAAAATCGCTGCATCGCACCTCTAGAGCCGGTCGATGCGGGTCACCGGGTGGATCTCCGACCACTGGTTGTGCCGGTCGATCACGTACGTGCCTGTAACGCTGACGTGCGCGCCGACAGTGGGTTCCGCCACATTGTTGACATAGCCCTTGCAGCCTTTTTTCGGGTCTTTCCTGCTCACGGGGCCGGCGCAGACGATCTCGATCATCAGGTTGCCATTGAGCTGCCTGTAGTTGGCCTTGTAGAGAAGCGAGTCCTGCCCCGCGTCGAGTTTCAGAAAATAGGATGCGTCTCCGTCGGTCGTGTAGTCCTTGCCGATGATCGTTCCGCGCACGGTAATGCAGCTCTCAAGGATCTTGAGGCGGTTGGGGCGGTACACATGGTCCCAGATGGTTGTGTCGCATCCACCGCCCGAAGTAAGCATGTGTTTGTAAAATTTGCAGGAAGTAAGCCCGCCGAGGAAAAAAGCAAGGGAGATGAAAACGAGGATCGGTCGCTGCATGCGTGTCGGAATTTGAAACCCTTCCTTAAATAATTGTTCCACCCTTTCTTATTTTGCACTGTCACCGTGAGAAAAAGCGCCGGCATCCTCCTGTATCGACTCCATACCGGTTCACCCGAGTTTTTCCTTGTGCACCCCGGCGGGCCTTTTTGGAAGAGCAAGGACGCAGGAGCCTGGTCCATCCCGAAAGGCGAGTTCACTGATGATGAAGAGCCCCTGGCGGCCGCGCAACGTGAATTCACGGAAGAGACGGGGAAGGCCGTTGGAGGCCCGTTCCGTTCCTTGACACCGGTTCGTCTCAAGTCAGGAAAGAGCGTCCAGGCCTGGGCAGCCGAGGGCGATATCGATGCCGCCTCCATCGTTTCCAACACGTTCCAGCTCGAATGGCCGCCACGGTCCGGCCGCTGGCTATCCGTTCCGGAAGTGGACAGGGCAGGATGGTTCCGTCTGGACGAAGCACGCGTAAAGATCAACCCCTCACAGGCAGCCTTCATTGACGAACTCATCACTCTTCTTACCTGATCACCGTGGACATTCCCCTTCTTTCCCTCCTGCTTCTTTGCTTTGCCGCGTTCATCGCAGGCTTCGTTGACGCCATTGTTGGCGGTGGTGGCCTCATCCAGACACCGCTGAGCCTGGTCGTTATGGGCGGCTTTCCAGTGTCGTCGGTGCTGGCAACAATGAAGATCCCGTCGTTCAGCGGGACGCTTGTTGCGGCGGTGCAGTATGTCCGCAAGGTTACGATCCGGTGGAAGCTCGTTGCCGTCATCTGTACGGTCGCGTTTTTTTCTTCGTATGCTGGTTCGCAGCTCCTGCTGGTGGTCAGCAATCGCTTCATGAAGCCGGTACTGCTTGTGGTTCTGACCTGCGTGGCCATTTACACATTTCGAAAAAAGAATTTCGGTCAGAGGACCGAAAAGGAGCTGCCGGAGGCGAAGGAAATTCCGAGGGCCGCCCTGATCAGTCTCATCATCGGCTTTTACGACGGCTTCATTGGGCCGGGCGCAGGCAGCTTCTTCATTTTGGCCTATATCACCTTTCTTCACCTCGACTTCCTGCATGCTTCAGCGCATGCAAAGCTGGCGAACCTGGCCACGAACCTGGGATCGATCACGCTGTTCCTGCTGCGGGGAAAGATCGCCTGGAGCATAGCGCTGCCGATGGCTGCATGCAACGCCTTGGGCGGACTGATCGGTGCCCGGCTTGCCATCGCCAAAGGAAACAGGTTCATTCGTGCATTTTTCCTTGTCATCGTGATCGCCACACTGCTGCGCTTTTCGTACGATGTCTTCCTCCGGTGAGATTTTAAAAAACTTTCAACCCCGGCTGTTGAAAGCTCGCGCAATAGCGGCAATTTTGCACCCCAAGTTCCCAGCCATGAAATACATTTTTTCCGTTTGCATCTTATCCGCCACCCTCCTGCTTCACAGCTGCGGCCCCGACAAACCAGGCAATGCCGGCACCTCCACCAATACAACCAAGGGAGGTACTTCCGCGGTTCAGAAGGACTCCGCCCAGCCTGCCCCCGGACAGCCGGTTGCCGACGCCGCCACCATCCTGGGCCGGAAAGAAGTACCCGTGCTTTGCTACCACCACATCTACGATGTACCAAAGGCCACCCGCGAGTATGACGTGAGCGTGATCGAGTTCAAGAAACAGCTGAAGATGCTGCACGACAGCGGCTACCACGCGATACTGCCCGACCAGCTTTACAACTACCTGGCCTTCGGCACCGCGCTCCCGGAAAAACCTTTCATGCTCACGTATGACGATACCGATGTGGAGCAGTTTACGGTGGCGAAAGCGGAAATGGACAAATACGGCTTCAAGGGCGTCTACTTTATCATGACCATTTCCATCGGCCGCCCCCGTTATATGTCAAAGGAGCAGATCCGCCAGCTTGCCGATGAAGGCCATGCGATTGAAAGCCACACCTGGCGCCATGACCGGGTGGATAAATACATCAGCACACCGCATATCGACAAGGGCACGAACAAAATGGTGGAGAACGACTGGGACCTGCAACTGGGCACGCAGCGCAAGCGCCTCGAAGAGATCAGCGGGAAGCCGATCCATTACTTCGCCTATCCTTTTGGTATCTGGAGTAAGGAAGGGATCCCCGAGCTTAAGAAGCGCGACATCCGCATGGCCTTTCAGCTTTCCACAAAGCGCGATCCCGAGGAGCCTTTGCACACGGTACGCCGCATCATCGTTCCGCCTACCTGGTCGGCCGAAGGTCTCCTTCGCGTGATGCGCAGCAGCTTTCATTGATCGGTCCCGTGGCATAATTCTGTTAGCGTTGCTGGCATGGATAAGCAACCTGTGACGAACCAGGAGCCGCCCAGGAAGCAGGGCCGGCCATCGGAAACGATCGAGAACGCACATGCCTCCGGTGACGGTGCCCTTGAGCGGAGCGATACGCAAAGTGGCGAGCCCAAGCCGCCCGATGCTGGTGAAAAAAAACAGGATCCGCCTTACTGATCAAAAACAATTGACATGGAGCACCTATTCATCACACAGCTCAGCGTGAATGGCCAGCAGACCGACTACGAGGTGGTTTTTGCTGATGAGACGTACCACTTCCGGCCTAAGGATCAGACGGCGCCTGTGATCCGTGCACGGCGCGAACAAGATGAGTGGCATGTTGAGAGCCCGGTCGCGGATGCGTTGCGCGAGGAGGCTCTCGGCAAGCTTGATACCTACCTTCTATCACAGCACTGACCTCCGCCCCCGTTGTATGGGGGCATTTTTCTATAGCGATTCCCCACTTTCTGTCAAAAAAAGCCTAATGCGACGCCCAAACGGGGTGTTGAGCGCATCTTTTCAACCGGTTTTGCACAGTCGGCTTTATTGGAACAGTGTTTGGATTTATACTGGTATAAAACAATGAGTTATGTTTCCAGTGTGGTTTTTCGTCGTGTTGTTGGCTGTCATCGGGTACCTTCTTTATATCACGCGTCCGAGCGAAGATAATTTTGCCATGATGAGCAAGAACCAGATCCGCAAGCTCCAGTACTGGCTGCGCCGCCATTGAGTTGGCTGGCCGCTAAAGCATATAGAAATGCCCATCCATGCGTTTGCGTGGATGGGCATTTTCATATTCGATGGGCTGAACGTTAGTCGCGGCTGCGTCCGCGCGTGAGGGCAACCAGCAGCAGGATGAACACAGCGGCGCCGATGATCCATACGATCGGGTTGGTGTACCAGTTGCTTTGACCTTTGTTTACATTGACGTCGATCTTGGCATCTTGCGCCAGTGCGACCATGCTAAGAATGAGGGATAGGAGTAAGAATGATGCCTTTTTCATGTGAATGCTTTCCTGCAGGGCTTAAAAAATAGTGCCAACTGAGCATTTGCAGCCTTGAATGGGTAGAAAGGCTCGATTTCAGAAGCCGGGAGCCGCGAAACAGATCCAGAAGCCAAACCGCAAGAGGAAGGAAACCGACGATCCAACATCTGCCATCGCAAGCCGCTCATCGTCTTCCGAAAAGCAGGCTTCCGACCCGCACCATCGTACTCCCCTCTTCGATGGCAATGACGTGGTCGTCGCTCATCCCCATCGACAGGATGGGAAGGCCGGATCCGGCTCGATCGGCGTGCGCGTCGCGCAACTGCTTGAGCCGCCTGAACTCACCCCGCACCTGCTCCTTATTTTCCGAAAAGCTCGCCATCCCCATCAGTCCTAGTACCGCAACACCGGGTAAGGCCGGGGCGGTATCGAGGGCGGCCACAAGCTCTTCTTCGTCCAGGCCGAACTTGGTCTCCTCCTGGGCAATATGGACCTGCAGCAAGACGTCGATCACGCGACCGGCTTTAACAGCTTGCCGCGACAATTCGGCGAGCAACCGCTGGCTGTCTACCCCATGTACCAGGTGTACGAACGGCGCAATGTGTTTGACCTTGTTGGTCTGGAGATGACCGATAAAATGCCAGCGGATATCGGTTGGCAGCTGCGCTTGCTTGTCAACCAGCTCCTGTACATAGTTCTCTCCGAAGTCCCGTTGGCCGAGATCGTAAAGAGACTGGATATCTGCCGCCGGCTTCATTTTCGAAACCGCAACAAGTGTCACGTTGCTTTCAGCAAGCTGCTGCGCGATCGCGCTGTATCGTTCCGTGTTGACCATAGTGCAAACATAAAAAATGTGCAAGCGGCCTGGCCGTTGCACATTCAGGATTTCAGTTTCGTTTCGTTAGCGCAGGATGCTCCTGCTGATGACAATGCGCTGCACCTCACTCGTGCCTTCATAAATCTGTGTGATCTTGGCATCGCGCATGAGCCGCTCCACGTGGTATTCCTTTACATAGCCATAGCCGCCATGGATCTGTACTGCTTCTACTGTTGTCCACATGGCTGTTTCGGAAGAGAAGACTTTTGCCATCGAGGAGCTGAGGGTATAGTCGCGCTTCTGGTCCTTGTCGAAAGCCGCCTTCAGGCACAGAAGCCTTGATGCTTCGATGCGGGTCGCCATGTCGGCAAGCTTGAATGCAATGGCCTGGTGGTTGGATATCTCGGTGCCAAAGGCTTTTCGCTCCTTTGAATATTTGAGGGAAAGCTCATAGGCGCCACTGGCAATACCAAGTGCCTGGGATGCAATGCCGATGCGGCCTCCAGCCAATGTCTTCATGGCGAATTTAAAGCCGAAGCCGTCTTCACCGATGCGGTTCTCCTTGGGAACTTTGACATCGTTGAACAGGACCGTGTGCGTATCGCTTGCCCGGATACCGAGCTTATTTTCTTTCGCCGCCACCACCACACCGGGCCAGTTCTTCTCGACGATCAGAACGTTGATCCCTTTCGAGCCCTTGCCCGGATCCGTTTGCGCGATGACCAGGTAAACGGATGCCGAACCTCCATTTGTGATCCAGTTCTTCGTTCCATTGAGCAGGTAATGATCGCCCATATCCTCGGCCGTCGTCCGCTGCGAAGTAGCGTCGCTGCCGGCTTCCGGCTCGCTGAGTAGGAAGGCTCCCGTGTAGAGCTCACCGTCTTTCTTGCCTTGCGCAAGCGGCGTCAGGTATTTCTGTTTTTGTTCTTCGTTGCCATAAGACTCAATGCCATAGCAGACAAGGCTGTTGTTGACGCTCATGCCAACGCTGACGCTTGCGTCGATCTTGCTGATCTCCTCCATCGCCAGCACATAGCTGACAGTATCGAGGCCCGCGCCGCCATAGTCGGGACTGACCATCATGCCGAGAAAGCCGAGGTCTGCGAGCTTCATCATTTGCTCGCGCGGAAATTGCATTTTTTCATCGCGCTCGATCACACCAGGAAGGCACTCATTCTGCGCAAAATCACGCGCCGCCTGCTGGATCATCAAATGCTCTTCACTTAGCTGGAAGTTCATGGTTGGTTCGATTGTGCCGCAAATATAGTCCAATGCGCGGTCCCTCCCGTTGCCCCAGAACCATGTGGACTTCCTAAATGGAGAGCAGGTTGGGAGCGATCGATAACAACCGCAAGCCAAGGGCGTGTTCGTGGAAACAGGGGCGTAAAAACGCCAGCCCACGTTTAACAAACGACGAATCAAGCAGGAACAAGGCCCCAACCCGTCCCGGGTTCAGCATCTATTCCGGATGCGACCCATCGCTTATTTTTGACGAACAACAACTGCATATGGACCTACAGATCATTCCCGCGGCAGGACCACTCTATGAGCAGATGAAAGCGCTTCGCCTGGACGTTCTGCTCAATCCGATCGGTGTTCCGGCGTCGTATATCGACCCTGAAAAAGAATCCCGCGACCTGCTCGTTGGTGCTTTCGAGAAGGAACGCATCATCGGCTGCTGCATCCTCAGCCGCGTGGACGACGAAACACTGCAACTGCGCCAAATGGCTGTGGATACAAAAAGTCAGGGAACAGGCGTAGGCGCTGCGATCATTGAGTTTGCAGAAGCAGAAGCACTGAAGCGTGGCTACCGCGTGTTGATGATGCACGCACGTGATGTCGTCATTCCCTTTTATGAAAGGTGCGGGTACAGCATTGCGGGAAGTCAGTTTTTTGAAGTCGGCATCCCGCATCACCGCATGCAGAAGGAATTATCTTAGCTGGCGCGTCCCATCTGCTTCAGAAAGGATACATGGGAGGCGATGGCGTGACGCATTTTCGGGAACTCGATATAGGTCACGCTGAATTCCTCGCAGGCCTGCTTGATGATCTTGTTGATCGCCGGGTAATGGATATGCGAGATGTTTGGAAATAAGTGGTGCTCTACCTGGAAGTTCAACCCTCCGACGAACCAATTGATAACTTTATTGCGCGGTGCAAAATTGGCCGTGGTCTTAAGCTGGTGAACAGCCCATTCATCCTCGAGGCGCCCGGTTGCCACATCCGGCATCGGGAAATGCGTATGCTCGACAGTGTGCGCGAGCTGGAACACAATACTGATCACGAGGCCGGCAACGACGCCGAAAACAAGAAAGCCGATGAGCCATGAGGTGAAGCCCAGCGTGTAGATGGGCAAGGCAATGAACATGGCGAGGTTGAGGATCTTAAAGCCCCAAAAGATCAGGTGATCGGCCGTGGACATTTTTTTCAGCGGCATATCGCCGATACGGCGCTTGAAATATTTCTGGTAGTCGAGTACAAAGATCCAGAGGATGTACAGCAGCGCATAAAGGCCCCAAAAATAAATATGCTGGTAGCGATGAAGCTTGTATTTGGGCTGGGTGGTGCTCATGCGCATCCACGGCTTGATATCGATATCGTCATCTACGCCGTCAATGTTGGTGTATGCATGGTGGATGACGTTGTGCTTCATATTCCACATGAAGTGGCTGCCCCCAAGAAGGTTCAGTGAGAAGGCCGCAAGGTTGTTCAGCCAGGCGTGTTTGCTAAAGCTGCCGTGAGCGCCGTCATGCATGATATTGAATCCGATGCCCGCAACAACGAAGCCCAGCAGCACGCACTCTGCGATGGCAAAGACCGTTTGCGGCGTAAAGAAAACAAGGTGGATATAGAGCAGTATAAACGCCGACAGCAGCACGATCGCTTTTGTGTACAGCGCAATATTCCCGGTCGCCGCTTTTCCGGTTTCCTGGAAGTACTCGTTGATGCGCTTTTTCAATTCCGCCCGGAACGAGGTCTGCGCAGATGCAAATTTGGGTGTAGCCATGATACGATTCTAACTGTTAACGATTCAAATCCTTTAAGGTTGTGGGGTCAGGTCTCCTCGAGCACCAGCGCGTCGAGACTCTTCAGCCCGATATTCTTTTTCGACAGGAAACCTTCCGCAAATTGTACACCAATTCGCTTTCCGAGAAGGCGCGCCCGCGCAACGATTGCATCCATGAATTCAGGGCTCGAGATATAGGTCTGCGGCTCTCCGGTGTGGTCGCTGTGGAATTGTGTGCGGTAAGCCTTGACAGCTTCCATCCGCTGCTCCCAGACATCGGAGACGTCGATGATCACGTCCGGCTCATAGAACCGGTCCTGGATATAATGAAGGAGGTATTTTGGTCGCCATTTTTCCTGCTCCGCTCCCTGCTCATCAGTCGTCTTCACTTGCTTCAGGCCTGCCAGAAAACAGGCGTCGTAGATCAGGCTGCCAGCTTTCCCATGGTCGGGGTGTCGGTCTTCCAGGCTATTGCCGATAATGATTTCCGGCCGGTATTTTCGAATGGCGGCGATCAGGAGCAGCTGGTGCGCCTCATCGTTGACGAAGAAGCCATCGCGCATTTTTAGATTTTCGCGGGCGGCCAGCCCCATGATCCGCGCAGCTTCAGCAGCTTCCGCGTACCGTGTTTCTACCGTGCCGCGTGTGCCGAGCTCCCCTTGTGTGAGGTCTACGATGCCAACTTTTTTTCCGCGCCGTGCTTCTGCGATCAGAACACCCGAACAGCCGAGCTCAACGTCGTCGGGATGGGCGCCGATCGCCAATATATCCAACTTGATCCGGTCCTGGTTCATTTGAGGCTGCAAGATAGCCCGGCCGCGTCAGAAATTTGCTTTTCCGCCGGGTCTTGAATGATAAGTTGTTGTTATTACTGGGCGGCGGTTGCCTGCGTGCGTGCCACAGGCCGGTAGGGGGCATTGTACCAGCTTCCGTCGATCTCCTTTACGATCGATTCGATCTGGCGGTCGTACGAGTCGTTTAGGTCATAGTCCTGCTTGAGGCTGCTGCCGAAAAAGAAGGCCACGGTCTGGTACATGCGGGCGTTGAGTCCACCCTTGTATTCCCGGATGATGTCGTAGCAATTATTGCCTGTCTGGCGGTTGATGAGCTTCATCAGCACCTTCCCCTGGTAGACCGACATGTTTTCGAGGGGGTCGGAGAACTGTTTCTTCAATTCCTTTTCGCGTGTCTTGATGTAGGCTTTGCGATCGGCTTTTGACAAGCCCTTCAGGTGTTCGGCAACGTCATTGAGCGTTACACCGGCAGTGCGTGCAAATGGATACGTCACATAAACCGCTCGCCGCAGCCGGTCATATGCCGCAATGGCTTTCGCCAGCTGATCAGGGGGAAGCTTTGAAACATAGACCATGGCAAGCTCGCGGTAAGGGATCCGCTCGCCCTCGTATTCAATCACTGAAACGATCATCGTGTCCTTCACCCCCCAGGCGGGCTTGCGGGACGAATCGGCAACGGACTGCGCCGAACCAACCCCCGCAACGGAGAGCAGCATGAGAAGCGCAAGAAGATGTGGAGACACCTGGGGTTTCATTCGTAACGACCGGCTTTTTACCTGTTAAAAACAGACTGGCAAACTACGAAAAAACGCTGTTTAGAAAAGCTTAAACTTTCGTTGTGGCGCGGTTGAGAGCGACCCGCCGGCGCATTGCCACGAGAGTGCCGAGCACCATCACGATCGTACCCAGCCAAACGAGGTTGATGAAGGGAAACTTGTAGGCCTTGAGCGTTACGTATTGCAGCACGGCCTCCGATTCCTTCACGCCAAGCTCCGCTCCTGCGGGTGTAACATTCTGAAGCTGCACCACCAGGCTTTCCGCAGTCGCCGTATCCGCATAAGGCAGCCTTCCGCCCGCCTTCCGGATCAGCAGCGGCTGAAGCGTATAAATTGACGAGGTTTTTGCATAGACCTTTACCGTGGCCACCGACGCGGTATCCGTCGGCTCAAGGCCGCTGCCCGGCGCACCGGCTTTCGATTGCAGGCTCTCCAGCACGAAAAAGCCGCGCGAGTAAAACACCGTGTCGCCCACCCGTGCCATCCTTGTCTTGAATGTCGATGTATCCTCGGGTGCTTTGCCCGGGTCGCTTGACAGCGAGGTGATGTAGGTGAAGATGTCGTAGTTCCAATAATGTTTCGCATCCGGGTTGGCCATCAGCCCCTCATTCCCCTTATAGTTCACAAATGCGTTGGGCTGCAGCGTAAAGCCGTCATTGCCCTCCTTGCTTTCAAATTTCAGGTTGTAGAACCAAAGCTTCTTTTTTGGGTGCGCCGAATCCGCGTCGTACGTCACCCAGTAGCGGCCCATATCGGTGCGAAGGCCCTTGACGAGGGTCAGGTTCTCGCCCGGCTTTTCTTTGCTGTCCTTTCCCATCGGCACCATCATGCCGGTGGTGTTGAATGACAGGACTTCTTTCTTAGATGATGAAATGAGAATGCCGAGCAACAGTATGCCGAAGCCAACGTGCGCGATCGAGCCGCCAGCAGCGCGCAGCTTGCCATTCATGCCCGTCCAGATGAAGGCCGCATTCGCCACGATGGCGTAGACACTGCAGATCACGGCGAGCCAGATCGCACCGAGGTAGCCTGCACCGTACTCGCGGTAGTTGATGCCGCCAAAGACAAGGATGGCACCCGCGATGGCAATCGATACGATCGTCGGGATCAAAAGCCGGCGCAACACCGCTTTCGGCGTCGCCTTGTAGCGGAAATATTGGGTGACCGCTGTCAGCAGGCCAAGGATCACCGCAACGAAAACCTGGATCCGGTTGTAGGCAAAAGCCGAGTCCTCTCCCATGGCCAGCGGCGTGAATACTTTCTTGTTGGAAACGAACAGACCGATCACCATATTGATCACCGGCAGCGAGGTCATAATGGCGATAGTGGCGGCAGAAAGCAGCAGCACCAGCGAGCCGATGAACATCCAGAATTCGCGGGAGGACGCCTCCTCTTCTTTGCGGATATGCGGAATATGCCGGTAGCGATTCGCCAGCAGCACAAACGCCGGCACGCCGATGATCAGGACGAGGAAACGCAGATGCCACTTCGTGATGCCTTCACCGGTAAATGCATGGACGGATGTTTCCGCTAGGTCGCCGCTGCGCGTCAGGTATGTTGAATAGAGGACAAGCACAAAGGAAAGGATCAGGAACAGGAATGTTGAGCGTAACGCGTTGCCCGTGTGCCGGAAGATCAAAAGGGCGTGAAGGCCGCTGACCATTACAAGCCACGGCACAAGCGAGGCGTTCTCGACAGGGTCCCACGCCCAGTAGCCGCCGAAATTCAGCGATTCATAAGCCCACGCCGCGCCCATCATGATGCCGGTACCAAAGACGGCCACCGAGAAAAGCGTCCATGGAAGGGCGGGCTTTGTCCATCCCTTGTAATCACGC
>JAQBNP010000166.1 GCA_028288515.1 Flaviaestuariibacter sp.
AGCACGCCGGCATCCCGTCGCTCAACATTTGCATGAACTGTCACAAGGCCATCGGCGCCTACGAGAAGGGTCCGAAGATCTATGACGAGGATGGCAACGAGGTGAACGGAACGGCCGAGATCCAAAAGCTTTATAAATACGCCAATTATACACCGGGCAAACCCTGGGATCCATACAAGGCCACGTCACCGGAGTGGGTCAAGATCCACAACCTGCCTGACCACGTGTACTTCAACCACGCCCAGCACATCAATGCCGGCAAGGTTGCCTGCCACACCTGCCACGGCAATATCCAGGAAATGGACGTCGTGGAGCAGAAGGCCGAGCTGAGCATGGGCTGGTGCATCAACTGCCACCGCGAAACGAAGGTCAACTTCTTCAACTCGAAAGACAGCAGCGGCAACAAGTTCTACAGCATTTACGAGAAGTTTCATAACGATATCCGCAACGGCAAGATGGACAGCGTGACCGTGAAAGATATCGGCGGCCTCGAGTGCCAGAAGTGTCACTATTAAGCTCCCGCCGGGGTGGCCCGGAAGCTCCAGTTCTTATTTATCTTGAAAGGTAGTCCGGGTGCAAACCGGGTATTCGTCAACATCTAAACCAAAACTCTCCCGGTAAGGGATGGGGGGTTTCAAATATGAGCAATAAAAAGTATTGGCAAAATTTCGCTGAGCTGACTGATAACGAGCGTTTTCAGAAGGAGAACAAGGATGAATTCCGCGAGGATCTTCCGTTCGCAGACTTTGACGACAAAGGACTGCTGGACGCGAAGACACCACGCCGGGACTTCCTGAAATACCTCGGCTTCAGCACGGCAGCCGCCACCCTGGCTGCCAGTTGCAAGATGCCGGTCCGCAAGGCCATTCCTTATGTGAACCGCCCCGAGAACATCACGCCGGGCATCGCCAAGTATTACGCCACGACCTTTGTGCAGGACGGTGAGGTTGTGCCCGCCGTCGCCAAAGTGCGCGATGGTCGCCCCATCAAGCTGGAAGGCAACACGCTTTCCTCGCTGACAAAAGGTGGCACCTCCCCGCGGATGCAGGCCTCCGTTCTCGACCTGTACGATATGTACCGCCAGACGCATCCGCGCCGCAATGCAGGCAATGGCAAATGGGAAGAAGTGCCTACCTACGAGCAGCTCGATACGATGGTCGCCAACGCCCTCGCGAGTCTCGGCGGTGCGCCCGTTGTTCTCCTGACCAGCACGATCGTTTCCCCCTCCACAAAACAGATCATCGCCGGCTTCCTGGGTCGCTACCCCGGCAGCCGCCATGTACAATACGATGCCGTTTCCTACAGCGGCATGCTGCAGGCAAACGAAGCGAGCATGGGCCGCCGGGCGATCCCCGCGTACCAGTTCGACAAGGCCGCAGTGATCGTCAGCCTGAACGCCGACTTCCTCGGCACCTGGCTGAGCCCGGTTGAATTTGCGCGCCAGTATTCCTACGGCCGCAAGATCAATGAGGCCAACCCCACCATGAGCAAGCACTACCAGGTGGAAAGCTACCTGAGCCTCACCGGCAGTAATGCCGACGAGCGCTTCACGATGCGTCCTTCCGAGACCGGCATGGTTGCGCTGGCACTCCTCAACGCCATTGGCGGTGGTGGACAGGGCGCAAGACTGGCGGATCCAAAGCTTCAGGCGGGCATCACCAAGATCGCCAAGGACCTGGTGGCCAACCATGGCCGCGCTCTCGTGGTCTGCGGCAGCAACGACCCCAACGTGCAAACCGTGGTCAACGCCATCAACAGCGCGATCGGCGCCAACGGCACCACCATCAACTGGAGCACGCCGCTGCAAACAAAAGCCGGCATCGACCGTGAAATGGCCGACCTCGTGACGGCCATGAATGCCGGCCAGGTGGGCGCCCTGCTGATGTATGACGTCAACCCCGCTTACGACTATTTCAACGCGAAAGGATTTACCGACGGCCTGAAGAAAGTGAAGCTCTCCATCTCCTTCAACGGAAAGATGGACGAGACCGCCGAGCTCGCCAACTATATCGTTCCAACGCATCACTACCTCGAAAGCTGGGGTGATGCCGAGCCGCGCCCAGGCTACGTGTCCTTTATGCAGCCAACGATCTACCCGCTGTTCAAGACACGTCCCTTCCAGACATCGCTTCTCAAATGGAGCGGCGCCAACCAGGATTGGGAAACGTATTTCCGCACCTACTGGAGTGGACGGCTCGGCGGCATGCAGGCCTTTGACCAGGCGCTGCAGGACGGTGTTTGGGAACCGAACGGCGCTAACGCCGGTGCCGCACACGCAATCACGGCACCCGTTGCAGCGATCGCCCGCACCATTACCGACACCATCACAGCTGCCGGCACAACCAACACGATCATCAACCCGCAGCCAATGGCACCGGTCACGGGCGGCGGCTCTTACAACGGTGGCGGCCTCGGCGGCGCAACTGCGGCGATCCTGGCCCCGGCCAACCGCGGCAAGAACGAGGTGATCCTGTACCAGAACGTATCGATGGGCAGCGGTAAGCAATCCGGCAACCCCTGGCTGCTCGAGCTTCCCGACCCCGTTACGAAAGCCACGTGGGACAACTACGCGATGATCTCCGTTGCAAAAGCAAAAGAGCTCGGCATCGCGCTCGACATGGAGTATGAATATTACCGCGACAAGCCGACGATCGACCTGACGGTAAATGGAAAGAAGATCACGCTCCCCGTGCTGGCCGTACCGGGCATGCAAAAGGACACGATCGCCGTTGCTCTCGGCTATGGCCGCAACGCCGCCTTCGGCGCGGCTACGCAGGGAACGGGACAGAACGTGTTCGGCTTCGCCCGCTTCAACAACGCCACCGGCACGGTGGATTACCACAACGATGTGACCCTGTCCGAAAAATCGACAGGCTCTTATAAGATCGCGCAGACACAGGTCCACAACTCGTATGAGAACCGGACCGAGGTGGTACGCGAAACAACGATGGCTTCGTTCCTGCGCAACCCGAAAGAGTTCCAGGAGCAGCGCGAGGAAATGTACAAGGATTATGCACCGGATGAAATGACATTCCGCGGGCAGCAGTCCACCCTGTACTCTCCCGAGAACCACATGCAGCCCGGCGCCAAGTGGGGCATGGCCATCGACATGAACTCCTGTATCGGTTGCGGCGCCTGCGTGGTTGCCTGCCATACCGAGAACAACGTTCCTGTGGTGGGCAAGAGCGAGGTGCTCCGCGCCCATGAAATGCACTGGCTGCGGATCGACCGCTACTTCGTTTCCGACGAAAAAGATGCGGACGACCTGAAAGCCGTTGTGTTCCAGCCGATGCTTTGCCAACACTGCGACAATGCTCCCTGCGAAAACGTTTGCCCGGTGGCCGCCACCATGCACAGCTCGGAAGGCATCAACCAGATGGCTTACAACCGTTGCATCGGTACGCGCTACTGCGCCAACAACTGCCCGTATAAAGTACGCCGCTTCAACTGGAGCGACTACACAGGCGCGTCAACGCACGGCGTTCTCGGACCAAGCAGCGGCGTCGGCAAGCTCGACGACGTGGTTCACCAGATGAACGACGACCTGACACGCATGGTCCTCAACCCGGACGTTGTGACACGCAGCCGTGGCGTGATGGAGAAGTGCACGTTCTGCGTGCAGCGCACACAGGAAGGAAAGCTGAAAGCGAAGCTGGAGAACCGCGCCCTCGGCGGTGACGAGATCCAGTCAGCCTGCGCCCAGGCCTGCCCGACAAGCGCGATCGTTTTCGGCAACGCGAACGACCCGAACAGCACGGTGGCACAGGTTCGCAAGAACAACCCGCAGCGCCTGTTCCACGTGATCGAGCAGATCCACACGCTGCCGAACGTGAGCTACCTCGCACGGATCCGCAACTCGGACGAGATCGTGGAGAACCGCGAGAATATGGCCGAGCATGGAAAGCAGGGCGATAACCCCGGCGTGCCGAGCGAGCACAAAGCGGAGCCTGCGGAAGCGCATTGAGGAAACGTGAATAGTGAATACTGAATACTGAATGGCAGTCGCGGGATGAAGCTGACCATTTTGAAAAAAAGTGTAACGAATAAGCTGGCAGCGAACAGCGAACAGCTCAAAGCAAAAATTGTATGGCATTACTTAAGTACGAGTCGCAGGTAAGACCACCACTGGTTGAGGGTAATAAGGATTACCACCAGGTCACAGAGGATATTTGCCGTCCGGTGGAGGCCAAGCCGTCCATGCTTTGGTGGATCGGTTTTCTCATCTCCCTGGCCCTCCTGGGCTTTGGTGTGATCTCCGTCGGCCGCGAGGTCTGGTTCGGTACCGGACAGTGGAACCTGAACCGCACGATCGGTTGGGGCTGGGACATCACCAACTTCGTGTGGTGGGTCGGTATCGGTCACGCCGGAACCCTGATCTCGGCGATCCTCCTGCTGTTCCGCCAGGGATGGCGGACGGGTGTGAACCGCGCGGCGGAAGCGATGACGATCTTTGCGGTGATGTGCGCGGGGCAGTTCCCGATCTTCCACATGGGTCGTGTCTGGAACGCCTTCTTTACCCTTCCCTACCCGAATACGCGCGGCCCGCTGTGGGTGAACTTCAACTCACCGCTCCTTTGGGACGTGTTCGCGATCTCGACCTATTTCACGGTATCTCTTCTTTTCTGGTACTCCGGCCTTCTTCCCGACCTTGCCACGCTGCGTGACCGGGCCCGTGAAAAATGGCGCAAGCATTTTTACGGCGTCGCGGCCTTCGGCTGGACCGGCTCCACGAAGCACTGGCAGCGCCACGAGAGCCTTTCTCTCGTTCTTGCCGGTCTCTCCACGCCGCTCGTACTTTCCGTACACACCATTGTATCCTTCGACTTCGCCACCTCGGTCATCCCCGGCTGGCATACCACCATCTTCCCTCCTTACTTCGTTGCCGGTGCGATCTTCTCCGGCTTCGCGATGGTGCAGACCCTGCTCCTCGTGACGCGGAAGGTCCTGAGCCTGGAAGAATACATCACCATCGAGCACATCGAGGTGATGAACAAGGTGATCGTGCTGACCGGCTCGATCGTGGGCATCGCCTACCTCACCGAGCTCTTCATGGCCTGGTACTCCAACGTGAAGTACGAGTGGTTCGCCTTCGAGCAAAACCGCGTGAACCTGGCGTCTCCCTATGGATGGAGCTACTGGATCATGATGGGTTGCAACGTCCTGTCGCCGCAGATCTTCTGGTTCCGCAAGATGCGCCGCAACCTGCTGGTCACTTTCTTTATGTCGATCCTCGTGAACATCGGTATGTGGTTCGAACGCTTCGTGATCATCGTTACGTCGCTCTACCGTGATTACCTGCCGTCGAGCTGGAGCCCTTATTACACGCCAACCATTTGGGAGGTCGGGTTTTACATGGGAACGTTCGGCCTGTTCTTCACCTGCTATTTCCTCTTCTCGAAATTCTTCCCGGTCATTGCCATCGCGGAGATCAAGCATATCCTGAAGAAAAGCGGGGAGAATTATAAAGAGAAAATGGACGTGGTTGAAAATGAAAGCGTGGAGGCGTTCGCGCACCACCATGTGCATCACTAGGAATGAGGCCGCCAGGGTTTGACGGCCGCGACGGAACGCGCTTCTTTAAAGAACTTTTGAAATCGATTCTATGCCGATCAAGAAATTTGTTGTAGGAAATTTTTACGATGAGCAGGTGCTCTTCCCCGCGATCAAGAACGTGCGGAAGACAGGCTACAAGATCCACGACGTGTATACGCCGTTCCCGATCCACGGCCTCGATACCGCCCTCGGCCTCCGTGATACAAGCCTGCACACGGCCGGCTTCATCTACGGGATCACAGGTACGACCACGGCCTTCAGCTTCATCACATGGACGCTGACGACCGACTGGCCTCTGAACATCGGCGGCAAGCCGTTCTTCTCCCTGCCGGCGTGGATCCCCATCATGTTTGAGCTGACCGTACTGTTTGCGGCCGTAGGCATGGTGCTTACCTTTTGCTATCTCTGCCAGCTGGCGCCCTTCGTGAAAAAGGATCATTTCAACCCGCGCTCCACCGACGATACGTTCACCATGGCCATCGAGCTGAACGAGCGCAGCAATGAGCAGGAGATCGTCAGCTTTCTCCAGAGCGTCGGCGCGCAGGACGTGAGCGTGCAGCTGAAAGAAACCGGCTGGTGGCTTGGCCGCTACGACAAGGAGCAAACATTATACAACCAGCCGATCGAGGTAGCCGGCTAAAACGAAACTGAACGATGAAAAAATCAGCAATACTGACAGGACTTTTTGCGGGCGCACTGGCGATGGCCGGTTGCGGCGGCGCCCATGGCGACGACCCGGGCCGCGCCTACATGCCGGATATGTATTATAGCCGCGCCTACGAGGCCTACGGCTACAACAACCAGCCTGAGGATCACGACCTGAAAAGCCGCGGCGCTTACTTCAACGGCATGCCGGTCATCGGCACCGTTGCCCGTGGCGAGTCGTTCCCGTTCCCGATCGCAGCCGGCGACAGTGGCTATGCGCGTGCCGCCTCTTTCGTCAGCCCGCTGCCTTCCATGAAGCTGACGGCTGCTCAAACGAAAGAAGCCGAGCGCATTTACCTGATCAACTGCGCGATCTGCCACGGCACAGCCCTGGATGGGAACGGCCCGCTCTGGAAAAACGGTGACGGTCCATTCCCGGCCGCCCCCCGTAACCTGAAGGACGACTACACCAAGAAATTGTCCGATGGCCAGATCTACCATGTAATCACGTACGGCAAAGGCCAGATGGGCAGCTATGCCTCCCAGGTCAAGCCTGAGCAGCGCTGGTGGATCATCAACTATATCCGTGGCAAGCAGGGTGGCGGCGCACCGGCCACCGACTCCACCACTGCAGCTGCCGGCGCACCTGCCGGAGGCGCGATGGCGGGCACTGACTCAACCACGAAAACCAAGTAACGAGCGGTCTATCTAAATTGAGAGAAATGGCAATCAAAGAGCAATACGTTATTCCGAAAAGATACAATACCCTGTCGCTTGCGCTGATGGCGATCGGTATCCTGTCCATCATTATTCTTTACATCACGCACGGCGCGGCCAGCGGGTCCTCCGAAGAAGCGATCCATGAGCGCTCCCGCTTCTGGGCATCGCTGCTGCAAAACAGCGTGTACTTCCTGCTGGTTGTCAATGCCGCGATGTTCTTCATCTGCGCAACGACCCTGGCGTGGGGTGGTTGGCAGCTGTCGTTCCGCCGCGTGAGCGAGGCGATTGCCGCCTGCGTTCCGGTTGTGGGCATCATTGCTTTTGTTGTGCTGATGGCCGTCGTCTTTGGTGGCGACCACGCCCTCTACCACTGGACGGAGCCGAAAGACGAGCTGGATGCATCCCTGCTGCACAAGCACGGCTTCCTGAATAAGACATTCTTTACGGTCTGGACGAGCATCACGATCGCCGGCTGGGCACTCCTCGGACGCAAGATCCGCAGCATTTCCCGCAGCATCGACGACCGTCCGCTGACGATCTCCGAAGGCAAGCGCTATATCTGGAAGAACACCGTTTGGTCGGCCATCTTCCTGGTACTGTTCGGTCTTACGGTGATGTCGACCATTCCATGGCTCTGGCTGATGAGCATCAATGCCCACTGGTATTCCACGATGTTCAGCTGGTACACGTTCGCTTCCTCATTCGTTGCCGGCGTGGCGCTGATCACCCTGTTCGTGGTGTTCCTGAAGAACAATGGTTACCTGGAGTACACAACGCGGGAGCATCTTCATGACCTTGGCAAATTCCAGTTCGCGTTCTCGATTTTCTGGACCTATCTCTGGTATTCACAGTTCATGCTGATCTGGTATGCGAACATCCCCGAGGAGACGATCTATTTCGAGCCACGCCTGCAGGGTGTTTACCGCGGCCTGTTTTTTCTCAACCTCATCATCAACTTTTTGGCGCCGCTTCTCATCTTGATGAGGAGGGGATCGAAGCGGAACTACGGAACCATCACAATGATGTCCGTGCTGATCCTTTTCGGTCACTGGATCGATTTTTACCAGATGGTCATGCCGGGCATTTCACCGAACCACGTGCCGAATATGCTGCTTGACCTTGGCATTGCGCTTGGCTTTGTGGGCCTGATCATGTTCCTCACGGTCCGCAACCTGGCGAAGGCGCCGCTGATCGCGAAGAACCACCCGTTCCTGAAAGAAAGTATCGTTCACCATACGTAAAACAAGTAAAAAGTAAAAATTCAAAACAGAGTACACAGGTCGAAGTTTTTGACTTTTGACTTTTGACTTTTTAATTTCATTGTTTATGTCAACCACTTGGATCTTTATAGCGCTGATATTGGGTTTTGTGATCATCTTCCAGATCGCGAAAGCGAGCGAATACGTTTCGATTCTGAAGGGTGAGGAAAAGACACGCAAGGAAAACAACCGCATCAACGCCTTTCTCCTCCTGGCTTTCCTGATCGCCGGCCTGTTCGGTGTCTGGTATTGCAACCATCGCCTGAGTGGAAAGATCCTCGGCGAGGCGGCTTCGAACCATGGCGAGCGCATCGACAATATGCTCTGGATCACATTGGCCATCACCGGCGTCGTGTTCCTGCTGACGCAGATCGCCCTGTTCTGGTTCTCGTTCAAATACCAGGAGAAAGAAGGACGCAAAGCCTTCTACTACCCGCACAACAATAAGCTCGAGCTGATCTGGACGGTTATCCCCGCCATTACGCTGACGGTCCTCGTTGGGTTTGGTCTCTACTACTGGTTCCAGATCACTGGTGAGGCCCCGAAAGACGCGATGGAAGTCGAGGTCACCGGCAAGCAATTCAACTGGGAATTCCGCTATCCCGGCAAGGATGGCACGTTCGGCAAGCGCATTTATAAAGAAGTGAACGAAGCTAAAAGCAACCCGCTCGGACAGATCTGGGACGATGCTGCCAACCATGACGACATCTACACGACCGGCGAGATGCACATTGTCGTCAACAAGCCCGTAAAGCTGATCATCGGCGCGAAGGATGTGATCCATGACGTTGGTCTCGCGCACTTCCGCATGAAGATGGACGCCGTTCCCGGTATCCCGACGACCATGTGGTTCACACCGAAGTTCACGACACGCCAGATGCGCGACAAGTACGGTCCTGATTTCAACTACGAGATCTCCTGCGACCAGATGTGCGGCAAGGGCCACTTCAGCATGCGCGGAACGATCGTCGTTGAGACACAGTCCGAGTACAATGCCTGGATGGCCACCAAGCAGCCGCAATACCTGGCCGCGATGGAAGCCATGAAAGGCGGCGCCGAAAAGGGTGCGGTGCCTGGCAACGTGAAGCCTGTTGAGGCGGGAGCCGGCGCAGCCGATTCCTCAGCCACTGCCGGTAAGCCCGTCGCTGCCCTCACAAAACACTAATTGACAGAAACACCATTTCTAAAAGAAATAGTTATGAACGAGAATATAAATCCGAACGTGCACACCGAAACGCATACAGGCCACGGCGGTTTGCATACAGATCACCACGGCCATGATCATGATGGCCACCACCATCACAAGCAGAGCTTTGTCTCCAAATATATTTTCAGCCAGGATCACAAAACGATCGCAAAGCAGTTCCTGATCACGGGTATGCTGTGGGCGATCGTGGGAGGCCTGTTCTCGGTCCTCTTCCGGCTGCAGCTCGCCTACCCGGACGAAACCTTCCCGATCCTCGAGACCTTCTTCGGTCGCTGGGCGAAGGGTGGCCAGATCCAGCCTGAATTCTACTATGCGCTGATCACGATGCACGGTACCGTGCTGGTGTTCTTTGTACTGACCGGCGGCCTCTCGGGCACATTTGCCAACCTTCTCATTCCCCTGCAGGTCGGTGCGCGCGACATGGCGTCTCCGTTCATGAATATGCTGTCCTACTGGTTCTTCTTCCTCGCCAGCGTGGTGATGTTCAGCTCCCTGTTTGTACAGACAGGTCCGGCAGCGGGCGGATGGACATCCTACCCGCCGCTCAGCGCGCTTCACGAAGCGTCGATCGGGTCGAAGGCGGGCATGGACATGTGGATCATCAGTATGGCTCTGTTCGTTGTCTCCTCGCTGCTTGGCGGCTTGAACTATATCGCGACCATCCTCAATATGCGCACGAAAGGCATGAGCATGACGCGCATGCCGCTGACCATGTGGGCGATCCTGTTTACCGCGATCCTCGGCGTTCTTTCCTTCCCGGTTCTCCTCTCGGGCTTTATCCTCCTGCTGTTCGACCGCAACGGCGGCACGAGCTTCTACCTGAGCGATATCGTTGTCAACGGCAAGATCCTTCCGAACGAAGGCGGCAGCGCGATCCTTTACCAGCATTTGTTCTGGTTCCTCGGTCACCCTGAAGTGTATATCATCATCCTTCCGGCGATGGGACTGGTTTCTGAAGTGATGAGCGTCAATGCGCGCAAGCCGATCTTCGGTTATATGGCGATGGTTGGCTCCCTCCTGGCGATCACCATCCTGGCGTTCCTTGTGTGGGCGCATCATATGTTCGTATCGGGACTGAATCCCTTCCTCGGATCGGTGTTCGTGCTCCTGACGCTTCTGATTGCGATCCCTTCGGCCATCAAGGTGTTCAACTGGATCACCACCATCTGGCGGGGCAATATCCGGTTCACGCCGGGCATGATGTTCTCGATCGGTTTCGTGAGCCTGTTCATTTCAGGTGGCCTGACCGGTATCTGGCTTGGTAACTCCACGCTCGATATTCACCTGCACGATACCTATTTCGTTGTCGCTCACTTCCATATCGTCATGGGTGTCTCGGCGTTCTTCGGAATGTTTGCCGGTGTCTACCACTGGTTCCCGAAAATGTTCGGCCGCTACCTGAACAATACCCTGGCGTATATCCACTTCTGGGTGACGCTGGCCGGGGCTTACCTGATCTTCTGGCCGATGCACTACCAGGGTCTTGCCGGTGTGCCGCGCCGTTATCTCGACTTCCGCCTGTGGTCGTCGTTCAACCATTTCACGGACCTGAACAAGATGATCACGATCGTATCGATCATCGTATTCGCAACGCAGCTGATGTTCGTGTTCAACTTCTTCTATTCCATTTTCAAGGGACGGAAAGTGCGTTCGACAAACCCATGGGGCTCAACGACGCTCGAGTGGACAACACCGATCAACCCCGGTCACGGAAACTGGCCTGGTGAGATCCCGGAGGTTCATCGCTGGGCATATGATTATGCAAAAGATGGCCGCGATTTCATTCCGCAAACAGAGCCTCTGAACCCGGGTGAGTCGAAACACTGACCCGGACCGGAGAATGCAAATAAAGGATCTATCGCTATTTGAAATAGAACGTTTGCAGCACTTGACAGGCACGAAACATATGAATGTGACACAAGTAGCAAACAGGAAAAACAACCGGCTGAAGGACTACCTGCAGCTGATGAAGCCCTCCCTGAACATCATGGTGGTCTTCTCCAGCGTGATCAGTTACCTGCTGGCCCCCAACGTGGTCGCGTATGACTGGAGCCGGATCGGCCTTCTGTTCATCGGTGGCTTCCTGGTGGTGGGCAGCGCCAACGCGATCAACCAGGTGGTTGAGAAGGACACGGATGCGCTCATGAAGCGAACGGCCACGAGGCCTGTCGCGTCGGGGCGGATGTCGACAACCGAGGGGTGGATCTTTTCCATCATCACCGGCATTGCAGGCGTCGCCATTCTTTGGTACTTCTTCAATGCGATCAGCGCGGGAATGGCCGCGTTCAGTCTCTTCCTGTATGCCTTTGTGTATACGCCGCTGAAGAAGGTGAATGCGATCTCTGTGTTTGTCGGTGCGTTTCCCGGTGCTCTTCCCTGCCTTATCGGCTGGATGGCGGGCACGGGGCTTTTGGGACCGTTCGAGCAGATGACCGTGGGTGGCCGGGTGCATTCGAATCTTGGCGGCTGGGTTCTTTTCCTGCTGCAGTTTCTCTGGCAGTTCCCCCATTTTTGGGCGATCGCCTGGGTGGCTCATAAGGACTATTCGAATGCAGGCTTCAAGCTGCTGCCGAGTGAGAAAGGACCGACGAAGTTCACGGCCCTGCAAACGATCATTTATTCGCTGCTGCTGATACCGGTCTGCACGTTGCCCTATTTTATCGGGATGACGGGCACGCTGAGCCTGGTGATCGTGACGCTGGTGAACCTGTTTCTCGTGTTCCAGTGCATTCGCCTCTACCGCGAGAACGATGCAAAGGCCGCGCGCCGGGTGATGTTCAGCAGCTATATTCACTTGCCGCTGGTTCTGCTGGCGCTTTTGAACGACAAGATCTCGTAAACGAAAAGACGTATAAAGAAGAGATGGACATTGTGAGCAATCAAAGACAAAAAATACATCCACACAAGTTCACCTTGTGGGTCGCTATTGGCAGCATCCTTATGATGTTTGCCGGGCTGACCAGTGCCTATATCGTCAAGAGCAACCAGGCAAACTGGGAGGAGGTGGAAACGCCTGTTGCCTTCTGGTTCTCCACCGCGGCGATCCTGCTCAGCAGCCTGACCATGCAGATGGCGCTGCGGGCATTCAAGCAACGGTCCATGAGGCACTACAGGCAGCTGGTGGCGGCAACGGTGGTCCTCGGCATTGCGTTCGTCGTGCTGCAGTGGACGGGGTTCAAGTGGCTCTGGGACAATGGGGTCAGGTTTCGTGGAGCGGGCGCAGGCCAGTTCCTTTATATCATCGCAGGTCTCCATGCCATCCACGTTCTGGGCGGCATCGTGACGCTGACGGTGATCTTTTTGAAAGCGTTCTTTGGAAAATCGAGGAATTACAACCCGGTTCCGGTTGAAGTGGCGGCCACGTACTGGCACTTTGTCGACCTGCTGTGGCTGTATCTTCTTGTCTTTTTCGTTTGGTTAGCATAAACGGTTCCGCGCAGGCGGATCCCGATTCATAAATAAGTAGAACTATTAAATTTTATTATGGCACAAACTGCTGTCGTACAAGGAAAACAATGGTGGGCAGGGGGAAAGAGTCCCTTCAACGTCGAGTATGGAAAGCTGATGATGTGGTATTTCCTGATGAGTGATGCCTTCACCTTCGGCGCCTTCCTCATCTCTTACGGAACGGTGCGGTTCTCCGCCAATTCCTGGCCTGACCCGAACCACGTGTTCAACGCGTTCCCCGGTGCCGGCCACTCCAACCTGCCGCTTGCGTTCGTGAGCCTGATGACGTTCATCCTCATCATCAGCTCCGTTACGATGGTGCTTGCGGTTCATGCCGGCCACAATGGCGACAAGAGAGGCGTGTCGAAATGGCTGATCTGGACGATCATCGGCGGCTTCGCGTTCCTTGGCTGCCAGGCGTGGGAATGGACGCACCTGTATCATGAAGGCGCGTGGTGGGGCATGAACCCGTTCCCGAACGCGAACGGTACGGCATCATCCACCAACTTCACAAACTTCTTCTTCACCATCACCGGCTTCCACGGTTTCCACGTGTTCTCCGGCGTCGTGATCAATATCATCATGCTGCTGATGACCCGCAACAATGTCTTCGAGAAAAAGGGTCATTACCTGATGATCGAGAAGGCCGGTCTCTACTGGCATTTTGTCGACCTCGTATGGGTCTTCGTTTTCCTTTGCTTTTACCTCGTTTAACCGAACCCTTAAAGAATTTATCGAATGGAACATAGCACAACATCCGAAGTCACGTTCACCCAACACCACAGCGATGCGGAGTTCAGGAGCAGGGTTCGCAAGACGACCATCCTGCTGAGCGTGATCACCATTATCGAGCTGATCATCGGCCTCGTCATCTATAAGATGCACAAGGGCGACCATCCAAGCGAATTCCTCATCATGCTGTTCAAAGGCGTGGTGTGCATCCTGACGCTGGCCAAGGCGTTCTACATCGTCAGCGTGTTCATGCATCTCGGCGACGAGGTCCGCAACCTGATCATGACGATCATCGTTCCGCTGATGCTGTTTGTATGGTTCATCGGGGCCTTCCTCTGGGACGGCGGATCATACCGAAAGCTGCGCAACAGGTATCATCCCGTGATCGAAACCCCGGCGCGCCAGGGTGAGCACGAGAAGTCGGATACGGCGACGCATCCGCTCGACTAGCAAAGAATTTAACAAGCTCTACAGACCATCGCCTGCCTACCTTTGCGGCGATGGTTTTTTTATGTCCCGACCACCAGGAAGGACAGGCCATCGGAAAAGAACCTACCGTGAACAAGACTGCCCTCCTCGGCTTACTGGTCGCCCTTCTTCTGCCTCTCACCGGCTACCTGATCGTGAACTCTTTCAGCGACCAGGTGGTCCCGATGCCGCGCCACATGATCTATGATTCTGTTTCAACACGCACCGTCAACGGCAAGGAGCAAAACGATACGACGTGGCACCGCATTCCTGATTTTTCCCTCACCAACCAGCTCGGCAGGCAGGTGGGCTGGAACGACATGAAGGGCAAGGTTGTCGTGGCTGATTTCTTCTTTACACATTGCCCAACGATCTGTCCCCGCCTGACCACGAATATGAAGCGGCTGCAGGACGGCATCTCCAGCGGCCAGAAGATCGGTGACCAGCAGCAGCGCTTCGTGCAATTCCTTTCGTTCACGGTCGACCCCGAGCGTGACAGCGTAGAAGCGCTCCGTGAATGGGGCAACCGGTTCAGCATCGACCCCGACAACTGGTGGCTGCTCACGGGCGACAAGAAAGCGATCTATGACCTGTCCATCAAAGACATGAAGGTCCTTGCCATTGATGGCAAAGGAGTCGATACCAATTTCTTTCACACGGACGTCATGGTCCTGATTGATAAGAATCGCCTCATTCGCGGCTTTTACCATGGCCTCGATACGGCCTCGGTCGGCCAGCTCTCGCGCGACATCATTCTCGTTTCGCTGGAGAAGGACCCGAAGCGTGCCGGCCTCTTTGCAGGTCAGCTCGGCCTTCTCGCCGTCGTCTTTGGTGCAGCGATCGTCTGCGTCATTGCGCTGTTCGTGTTCCTCAAAAAAGAAAAACCCAGCTATGGCCCTCGCACTGACCAAGAATGACCGGCTCGCCAGGGTCGTGATCCTTTCCTTATCGGTACTTGTCTTCGCGGCGGTGGTGCTGCTGAGCCGCGTCACGCTGCACGTTGACCTCGGCTTCAACGTTCATGTGTTTGCGCAGGTCAATGCCATCATCAACTCTCTGGTCGCCATCCTGCTGATTGCGGGCATTATCACGGCGAGGCGGGGCCAACATGGGGTTCACAGCCGTATCATGCTCACTGCAATGGTGCTTTCCGTCCTGTTCCTGGTCTCCTATATCTGTCACCACCTGTTTGCAGGTGAAACCAAGTTCGGCGGGCATGGTCCCATCAGGGCGATCTACTTCGTGATCCTGGGCACGCACATCATCCTGGCCGCCATCATTCTTCCCTTCATCCTCTTCACTGCCTACCGCGCGCTGATCGGCGAGAATGCGCGGCACCGCAAGCTGGCACGCATCACGTGGCCCATCTGGTTTTATGTGGCGCTGACGGGACCGGTCGTCTACCTTCTGATCAGCCCCTATTATACCTAGAGTGGCCGCACCAGCACCACAGCCGTCTTGTCCGAATGCCTGCCGCCATCAAGGTCGTAGACCTCTGTAAAGACAACATAGATGCCCGCAGCCAACGGACGCCCGTTCTCTCCCAGCCCATCCCATGTCAGCACGTCGTTACGCCCTAATGTAGTATTGCGCGCCACCGACCGAACTATGCGTCCCTCGGCATCAAAGACAGTGACGTTGGCAAGGCATCCTGGCTTTTCAGTGGCCAGCCGGATCATCAGCACATCGTCGCGGCCATCATTGTCGGGCGAAAAAACAGGTGGCGACACGATGACCGAAGCAGCTCCATTGCCTTGATCTTGTGAATTGCGGTAGCCGGGCGTTCCAAAGCCGGCCGTGGAGGCGGCCGAATGCCAGTTCGCCGCGGATTGCGTCGGGCCGTGCGGATCAAGCCGCTCAAGGGCAATGCCTTCCGGGTCCGTGATCAACGCGAAATGCCAATGTGTGTCATACGCCAAATCGTCTATGATGCGACCTGCCGCATCAAGCAGGAGAACACGGCCCTTGTCGTCCGGGAGCGTGGGAAGGGCCAGCTTCATGACCGCCATCGGGTTCTTGACGAAATATTGCATGCCGAGGGATCCGGGATCCTCGGTTAGTACCACGTAAGCGCCAGGAAACAGGAGGTAGGCATCCGCGCGAAGCCGCCGTGGTACCGAGCCTGCGGTTCCATTGGACAGGTAGATATGAGAAAGGTCGACGATCTCCACGCCTGCGTTGTAGACTTCGAGATAATCGAAGGCGCCGGGCCTTGGGTCAAACAACACCTCGTTGATGACAAGCGCGCCAGGACCCGCAGCCGACGGTAGGCCGGCCTTTGCGGAATGAAACCCGCCGATCGCATTGCCGCTGCAGTCGGTGACATCCCGAACGTCGAGCTCGTAGACCGTACGGGGAGCCATCGGTTGCGCGAGCCGCAAAGAAACGGACTGAAAAAGAGGTGGCTCCGGAGTCGCCGCTCTGATCGTTTGGCCGCTGAGCAGGTAGCGCGCCGTCACCGAGGCGGACAGGCTGTCGAGCGGCTCGTCGAACAGTGCGACCACCGTAAGGCTGTCCGGTGAAACGGATCGCAGCAGCCGGGGCGGCAACTGGTCGGCCACTGTACCTGTGACACTGTTTGCGCGACCAGGCGTGCCTCCTGCCGGGTTCGTGCTGGCCTTCCAGTTTGGTTGTCCCACACAGGGCCGGGCCGGGTCGATAATCTCCAGCGACCATCCACCATCACGCTTCAGGTCATTATCGTACCAGTCGGCCGTATAGGCCACCGCATGGATGGTTTGCCCACCTGATGACGCTAGCGACACCGTCGTTCCCGAATTGTCAAACTGTGGGAATGAAGGCACGCCCAGCACGCGGATGCCTGGAGGGAAGCGGGTCACCTGCGACAGGGCCGTCAGTACCAGGAAACTATCCGGCGGGAGCATATAAAACGGAAACGCGCCGCTGGACGAGGACGCGGAGGAGAGGCGCCATCCGTCCAGTGACAGTGCATGGCCGCTCCTGTTTTTCAACTCGATGAACTCCGCATCGGGTAGCCCGTTGGGAGGGGAGGGGTCGGCCATGATCTCGCTGATGACGATATCGTAGCGATGCGGGAGGTCATACCGAAATGATGCCGTTCCGTTTGTCAGTACGTTGCCGGCAAGGTCTGAGATGCCATTGACCGCCAGGAGGTGGTCGATGCCGGCAGGCAGTGGTCCAGGGAAGCTCAGGTGGACCAGCGACTGGTTTGCCGCATCGAGCAGGGCCAGCGCCGGAAAGCCTGCAGCGGGCGCCACCTGGTAATGAAGGAGTGATTGCCCGCTGCCAGGATCAAGGGCCTCCGAGAACAAGGCATCGACCTGCAAAGGCGATCGGAACGTGGCGCCGAGCAAGGCCGGCGGAACCGTATCCGCGAGGAAGGGCCGGACGCTGACCTCGTCAAAGACATGCTTTTGAAAAAAGGAAGCCGTGCTTTGGCGAACAAGAAAACCAAACCAGCCGGAACCCGTGAAGACACCATCGGTAGCGGCACCGGTGAGACTGAGCGACTGCCCGGTGCCCGACACATCGACAAAGAGACGAAAGACACCACCGGTGCGCGTGACGCGGATCAAGAGATGGTTGTCGGAGGAATTTGTGGTTCCGTCGGCGCCGTCAATGAGACGGACAAGTGACGAAGGATCCTTTCGATACAGCGAGATATCGTCAGTGCTGTTGCCGATGCGGACGAAGTAGCCCGTGGTCGTTGCCGCGCCAAGGTCGGGCGCCGACGCGGTGAGAAACACATCGACATAATTAACGGACGACGTGTTGAAGGCTAGCCCTGCATAGAATGTCCATTCGGTCTCCATGGCAAGCGTATTGGGAGTGCTCAGGAAAAAGCTTGCGTTCACGGCATTGCTCGCGCTCTGCAATTGGGCAGCTGCGTTGACGGTCCAGTCTGCCGTGTTGCCGGTCCATGTGGGTGCGGTTGTGAAGTCGCCATCCGCAAAATTGTCCACCACCTGTGCGGCCAGCGAGAGAGGCAGGAGCGTGAGTGAAAGGAGGGCGCGGCGCATGGTGCGAAGCTCCGCAAGCTTCGGAAAATAGTTCGGGGGAAAGACACAGCAAATGCTGGAAACTTTCTATTTTCGCTTCGAAATGAAATTCGTAAAACAGTCCAAGAAGAGCAAACAGGATTCCACAAAGGAAGCTGCTTAGTATTGGTCTGTACTCAATAAATGGCAAGCCTTCCTCACCGGGAAGGCTTTTTAATTCATGTAAATCGAAAACAAGAAATGAGAGTAGCAGTCGTGGGCGCCACCGGTCTCGTGGGTACAAAAATGTTGCAGGTCCTGGCCGAGCGGAACTTCCCGGTCGATGAGCTGATTCCGGTTGCTTCCGAGCGGTCCATCGGGAAAGAAGTGCAGTTCAAGGGGAAGGCCTTTACAGTCGTTTCTATGGCGGATGCGATCGCCGCAAAGCCGCACGTGGCCTTGTTCTCAGCGGGTGGAAGCACGTCGCTGGAGTGGGCGCCCAAATTCGCAGAGGCGGGGATCACGGTCATTGACAATTCATCAGCGTGGCGTATGGATCCTGCCAAGCCGCTGGTAGTTCCCGAAGTGAATGCGTCGATCCTTACGCGCGCCGACAAGATCATTGCCAATCCCAACTGCTCCACGATCCAGATGGTTGTGGCGCTGCAGCCGCTGCACCAGCGGTACCGCATCCGGCGGGTTGTTGTATCGACGTACCAGAGTGTGACCGGCACCGGGAAGAAGGCCGTTGACCAGCTGTTCAACGAACGTGCCGGCAAGGAGGGTGAGATGGCGTACAAGTACCGGATCGACCTGAACGCGTTGCCGCAGATCGATGTCTTTCTCGTCAACGGCTATACGAAAGAGGAGATGAAGATGGTGAATGAGACGAAGAAGATCATGGGCGATGACAGCATCCGGGTAACGGCCACGACCGTGCGCATCCCGGTGATGGGTGGCCACAGCGAAAGCGTCAATATTGAGTTTGAAACTGAATTCGACCTGGCGGAGCTGCGACAGGTGCTGACGGAAGCACCGGGCGTGATCGTGCAGGATGATCCTGCGCAGCAACTGTACCCGATGCCGCTGTGGGCGCATGAAAAGGACGAGGTATTTGTCGGCCGTATCCGCCGCGACGAGACGCAGGCCAGGACGGTAAACATGTGGATCGTCAGCGACAACCTGCGCAAGGGCGCGGCGACGAACGCGGTGCAGATCGCGGAGTACCTGTTGGCGAATGAGATGTTTTAAAATACGCAAGTTGACCAACGAAATCACGTGCGCGCACAGAACGACGAAAGGAGCTCCGCTGCTTCTTTGTCGGAAATCTATTCCATGCATTTAGGCGACCCAACTCACCACTCACTGACCAATCACTCCTCAAACACCACGCTCAGCGCGATCTCTTCGTTTGCTTTGAGGTCGGCCTCAACCTGGGAAAGTTTGGCGCGGATGGCTTGTAGTGGCGCCTTGCCAAGCGGCAGCCGCAGTGCCGTGCGTCCATCGTGAACATAATCAACCATGGCGCGGGCACCTTTCTCGGGATCGCCTTCCTGCTTACCGTCGACCGTTTGAATATAGCGGTACATCTGTGCGACTGGCGTTTTCTCGTATTCACCGAGGCGCGACTCCGCCAGGCGGATGGAAGACCCGGCAAACTTTGTTCGGAAGGGTCCCGGCTCTACGATCGTGACCCTGATACCAAAAGGCGCCAGCTCCAGGGACAGGGCTTCACTGAATCCTTCCAGCGCAAACTTGCTCGCATTGTACACGCCGAAGCCCGCCATGCCGCGAAAGCCCGCCGATGAGGAGATCTGCAGGATATGGCCGGCACCGGCTTGTCGCATGAGTGGGATCACCTCCTTTGTTACGGCCATCGCGCCGAAGAAATTGGTTTCCATCTGCGCGCGTATTTCGGTCATGCTGAATTCCTCGACGGCGCCGATCGTTCCATAGCCGGCATTGTTCACGAGGACGTCGATCGTGCCGAACCGTGACACCGCCGCCTGCACCGCTGCACGGACCTGCTCCTCGCTTGTGACATCCATCACGACGCCGAGGCCGGTCCCGGGATTGGCTTCCGTGAATGCGCGCGATGCATCGTCCTTCCGAAAGGTAGCAACGACGCTGTCGCCGCGCGCGATGACCGCTCTCGAAAGAGCTTCGCCGAGACCGCTGGAAGCGCCTGTAATGAGCCAGACTTTTGCCATACTGATTGATTGTTTTGAATGAACAAGCAGGATGATGCAAAGTTCAGGAAGGACCGCGGCGCCACCAACGGGACTACAAAACCGTTTTTAGGATTCATGGCTTGGCGCACCTCGGCCTTATCGTGCAGGGACCCGAGGAGAGGTTGGGCCACGAAGACACAAAGGCTCAAAGGAGCACAAAAGAAAACCCTTTGCGGTTCCTTTGCTGCCTTGCGGCCTTTGCGTTTCATGTAGTTTTTTTTGGTAAACAGGTTTTTTCGCCTTTTTGATGTAACTGAATCGCTTTCCCATATGGGAGCGATATGGGTAGGATATGGGTTGGATATGCGTTCAGTATGCTTCTGGTATGCGTGTGATATGGGTTGGATATGGGTGCGATATGCGTTGTATATGGGTACAATATGGGTTGCATATGGAGAATATATGGAAGATATATGGAGAACATATGGAAGACATATGGAAGGAACAGGCAAGAATCGTGATGGAAGGGATGGAGCATGTGGCCCTCTCGCGGAGCATGCTGTCCGTGACGCGGAGCATGCTGACCTCCGCCCAGAGCATGCTGACCGTGACGCAGAGCATGCTGTCCGTGGCGCGGAGCATGCTGACCGGAAAGCATGTCATGCTGACCGCCGCGCAGGAGTCGCTGTCCACTACGCAGGAGTCGCTGCCCGCCGCGCAGCGCACGCTGCCCGACGCGCAGAGCACGCTGACCAGCACGCAGACCTGGCTGCCCGACGCGCACGAGTCGCTGCCCGGCAACATGAGTCGCTGACCGCTGCGCAGAACAGGCTGACCGGTCCGCATGGCTCACTGACCAGCGCGCAGGAGGCCCTGACCGGCACGCACGCATCGCTGATCGGCAATCATGTCATGCTGACCAGCAAGCAGGGGTTGATGGCTCCCAGGCAGGCGTGCTGACCGGCAAGCGTAAAGCTTTAATGCGGGTGCGGCTTGTGTTTGTCCCATGCGGGTCTTCATGCACCATGATCAGCTCCCTTTGCGGTTTCCTTTGCTTCTTTGCGCGCTTTGCGTTTTCATGTAGTTGCGGGGTGACAGCCGGGGAGAGGCCGGTGGGCTGGTGAGAGAACGACCGCGCGCAACGTCTTGGAGGGAAAGGTGCTGACATACGTCAGCATGACACCGAGAGTGCATGGGTTCACTGGCAGGGCGCGCGGGTCCTTTTTGAGGGAAAGGTGCTGACATACGTCAGCATGACACCCCGAGAGTGCATGGGTCTCCAGGTGAGTCGTCACAAATCGTAAATCGTCAGGCTAAAATCTAAATGGCCTCATGCGTTAGTCGTTCCCCTCCCCTCCCAGCGCGCGGTTCAGAAACCCCAGTAATGGCTGGAGCGCCGTGAAGGCGGCCTTTGTTTTTTTGTGCAGGGTGGCCTTCGTCAGCTCTGCGTCCGTGACGGTCACCTCGGCGATAAAGCTTTTGAGACGCAGGTAGGCAATGGCCGGGTTCTCACGCTCATAGCCCTTCGGCAAAGTTTTCAAGGAAACGTCCTCACCCTGGTGAAGGTCACGGAAGATCTTCTTGAACGAGGACTCCGTCAGAACGCCGCGAAACTCTTCCCAGTTATAATCGATCTCCTGCCGCACAGCCTTGAGAGGACCGGCCTCCGGCATCCACAAGCCACCGCCAATGAAGGAGGCGCCAGGCTCGAGGTGAAAATAGTAGCCGGCAAAACCCGACTTGCGGCCGCCTCGCTTGATACTCGCGCCGAAATGACTCTTGTAGGGTGTCTTGTCGTTTGAAAACCGGATATCACGGTTGATGCGGAAAATGGCGCTGCGGGCGCTGGTCCCCGCGATGGTCGGATCCTGCCGCTCGAGGTCCTCGATGAGTAGCTGAATGAAATTGGAAAAATCGATCCGTGCCGCTTCATAGGCCACCCTGTTGGCATCGAACCAGGCCTTGTTATTGTTTTCTTTCAGTTGCCGCAGGTACTGCAGCGTTTGAGGAAGGAGCATGGCGTGAAGGTAGAACCGAAACGAGTTTGCCCGCGGGGAAGGCTAGCACGGATCTACCAGAATTTCCACCAGGGCCTGCGTGTGGAAGACGGCAACGACGTGGGCTCGTGCCGTTCCGCCGAGGTCTCGAACCGGTACACGGTGCCTGCGGGCTTGCCGTCATCCTGGAAGGGAAAGGGCAGGCGCAGAGCCCGCATGAAATCGAGCAGCTGCCAATCCTCCTGCCCGTACTGGTCGCTTGCAAACGCCTTGGTGTCTGCCTCGCTATCGGGATCCCAGCGGACGAGGTAACGACTCACGGATCGCGCATCGGCGCCGGGTACGGCCTCGGCGACGCGGGCTGCCGATCCTTTCCATGTCGCTGCGGCGGCCTCATCCATCTCTTCCCAGTAACCCGGGAGCGGGTTGAAGCGGTCGATCACTGCGCCATCGCGATAGAGCAGGTACATCCAGAAGTCTCCATCATGAATGTGGAAGGAAAAGACGGTGGTTGACAGCACCGCGGACAGTGTTTGGGCGGCATCGTCCCAACCCATGAAAGCCGCGGGATAGCTGATGGTCGTATGGCCGTTCGATTCGCGGATCACGCAGCTGTCCGACAGCTCTTCGGACGCCACCCGCGGCTCGAGACGACCACCGCTTTTTTCGGCATAGGTGCGCAGCGCATTGGTGACGGTTGCCGCGTCGCGGCCGATAACTGTGGAGAGGGAGAGGAATGTACCCATGGGAACGACAAATAGTGAATGGTGAATGGTGAATCGTAAATCTGAATGCTCAATGAAAAATGTCAGGGCCACTCGTGTCGAAGGAGTGAGTAGCAGTCTGAGTCCTGGTTTGTTCCGTCCACCACATAGTCGCCGCGCATCGTTCCTTCGAAGGTGAAGCCATAGCGTTTGAGCAGCTTCTTCGATGGCGCGTTGCCGTCATCGATCAGGGCGGCTACGCGGTGCAAGCCCATGGTGTCAAAGCCGAAGGGGATCACGGCTTCCAGGGCTTCGGTCATAAACCCTTTTCGCTTGTCTTCGTCATTGCGCAGGAGATAAAAGAGCTCGGCGCGGCGGTGCGTGCGGTTCCAGGAATGGAAGCCGCATTCGCCGATCGGGCGACCGCTTTCCTTCTCAACGAGAAGAAAGACAAAGAGTGAAATGCGATGATTTTCCGCGCCTTTCTCGTGCATGTCCTTGTAAAGAAGGTAGCCTTTGTCATCGACACCGAGGAAGGTCCTGATCTCTTCTTCCGTGCGGGTCATAAAAAGATCATTGATCACCTGCGGTGAGATGCCTTTCAGAAGAAGACGTGGCGTGTGCAGGACGATATCGGTCATGAGCAGTCGGTTCCCTCGAAGATCGTCAATTTGCGGGAAAGGGGGGACGTGGTGACTGGTGAGAGAGTGAATGGGTCGATCAAAGTGCTGGCTGCCGAATCGGCCGGCTGTCATCCCGAGCGCTTGAGGAGAGCTTGAACCACGAAGCCAGGAAGCGCGCAAAGGGGCACAAAGGGACTCCTTTGCGCTGCTTGGGTCTTTGCGCTTCTTGGTTCAAGTGGCTTGAACGTCTCTCACTAAAAAACCTGATCAATGGCGGATCAGCGAATCGCCGGTTGTGCCTGTGCCGCCCGTCGGGCGGCCTGTTGTGCTGCCCGACACGCTGCTGTGGTTGCCGGTGCTGTCACCAATCCCGCGGTTTTTTTCAAGCCCGCGGCCGGAGTTGTCGTTGACCGCATTGGTATCGCCAGGTGCCGGCGATGGAATATTCTGGTTGGTCGTATCCGGGCCTGCACCGCCCTCGCCACCGTGAAGATCGCTGTTGCCGCAACCGGCGGCCATGGTGCCCAGAAGGGCAAAGAAAAGGAGTTGTTTCATATCAATTTTGTTTAGTTCAGTCTTCAGGCACTGTGCTGCAGCAGGCCGGCAATGGCAGTCACCGCATCGCGATAAGAGGCCGGCTTCACGACCAGGTCGGCACCGTATTCCTTCGCCTTCAGCGCATCGTCTGATGAAGACGAGGTTGTGAACATGACCACCGGGATATTGCGGTACCGCGCATCGGATTTCAACAGGCGCAGGACATCGAGTCCCGACAGGAACGGCATGTTGATATCGAGAATGATCAGCGATGCCGTCACGGGTTGCGCCTGCAGGTGATCGAGCAGCTTGTTGCCATGCGGCAGCGTCATCAGGTGATGCGTCTTGACATTGAGAAAGGCGTCTTCCATGATCATGCGGTCCTCCGGATCGTCATCAACATAGATCACAAGCTTGGATGGGGAAGAGGTCATACGTAGGTTAAGGTTATGAAAGCAATGTTACAGCAAAAATCGCCAGCGCGGGGCACCGTCCCCCGCTAGTAGCCATAGGGATTATACCGTTTGCCGAGCACGAGCACATTGGCGCGGCCCTTGAGCACATTGCCGGTGGTCCGGTACCGGAACTCGATCTTGTCGATCGTGCGGCCCTCGGGATTCAGCTCGATCACCCGGCTGTACTGATCAGCAGCGATCTCATCATCAATCGACGGCTCGAGCTTGTCTCCATTCGTGAAAAAGATGGTGAGGTCATTGATCCGCACAGCTCGATCCTCGACGCGGAAGCGCACCGCCGTGAAGCGCTGGTCGCTCGTCACATCGATCTCATCTTTATCGCGAACGAAATTCACCTTTTGCTGCCCGAGCATTTCCCAGTCCTTTTCCAGGACAACGGTCTGGCGGGCGCTGCCGCAGGACAGGAGGCCTACGCCAAGAAGGGTGGTGAACAGGAACAGGAAGGAACGTCGAAAAGGGAATGCGTGCATCGTCAATTTTTTGACTGCTTCCCTTCAAAATTCAGGCCGCACGGATCCTTACCGGATGCGCGACCAGTTCTCGCCACTCTTGATCCGGTACAGGGTCATTTCGCTGACGCTGTATTTTTCAGCGATCTGCCTGATGGTGAGCCTCCGGTTCGGGTTGGACAGCTGCTCCCGGATCTTCCTGACCTGCGCAGCGGTGAGCTTCATGCCCACCTGGCGGCTAGCCTGCGCTTCTTTATAGGCGCGCTTGGCCGGACTTTCCTGCTGGTGCGCGATCATTTCCTCGGGGCGTACCCATCTGAGGTTGACCGGCCGGTTGTCGAGCTTGTCATGGTTGATGTGGACGAGCGCCGTGTGGCGTGGCGAGGGCTTCTTCACGAACTGCTCGGCAATCACGCGGTGCACATAGATGGTGCCTTTACTGACGCGCGTATGTAGATTGAGCGTGCGGTACCCGGTTGTCAGGGAGCCGTTGAGAAGCTTGCCATCTGTTTCGATGTCATCTCTGAAAGAGCAGATACGGCCGCGGTTTGAGACAGCATACGTGTTGCGCATGCCTTCGTGTCCCAGGAAGCTGATTGGCTTCCATTGTTCGCCGGGCAAATTCTTTATCATGGTGGATCCGTTTGTGCCGACACCAGCCGGCGGTTTCCCCGCCCGATAAAGATAGCGATCCTAAACGGAATGCGGACAATACTGAATTGCCGGCCGCAGCGACTGTATTTGTACGGTAAGGGAAAGTGAGTGGTGAGTGGTGAATAGTGAATGGTGAATAGTGAATACTGAATAGTGAATAGTGAATGGTGAGTGGACCTCGAAGACACGAATTAGGGAACACAAAGGATCTCTCTTTGCCCCATTTTTCGCAGCGTGCATACATGCTTCCTGCACGCCAGGCGACCGACTCGTATTCACTATTCACCATTCACCACTCACCATTCACTTTCCGACCATCTTTAAAAACTCGTCCTCCGAGATGATCCGCACCGACGTGATCTTCTTTGCTTTCTCGAGCTTGCTGCCCGCATCCTCGCCCACCACCAGGTAGCTGAGCTTGCTGCTCACCCCCGAAACGATCGTGCCGCCGTTGTCCTCCACCAGCTGTTCAGCTTCGCTGCGCTTCAATCGAACCAGCGTGCCCGTGAACAAAAAGCTCAGGCCCTGCAGATCGCCGCCGGTTGTGTCTTTGCGGTGATCGTTCGTGAGCGTCAGGCCGAGATCCTCGAGCTCCTTGAGCAGCGCGCGGTTGTCGGCGTTGGCAAAAAAGCTGGCCACGCTGCCGGCCACTTTCGGACCGATGTCTTCCAGTCCTTTCAAAGCCTCCTCATCGAAGGATTGAAGATCGAGAAGGTGGTGGACGGCGTGAGCAAGCGTCTTGGCCGTCGTTTCCCCAACGTACCGGATGCCGAGCGCGAAGAGCAGCCGGTGAAGCGGTTGTGTCTTTGAGCTGTCGATCGCCGTCCTGAGCTTTTCAAGTGATTTTGCGCCGAAGCCTTCGAGCTTGCCGATCGCCTCGAAATCGAGGCGGTAGATATCGGGGATGGATGACAGGAGGCCGATCTTGTAAAACTTTTCGATGTTGGCCTCGCCCAGGCCGCGGATGTCCATGGCATCCTTCGACGCGAAATGGAACAGGCGCTCCAGGGCCTGCGCCGGGCAGGATGCATTGGGACAGCGCCACGCAGCTTCATCGGCAGCACGGTACAGGGCATCGCCGCAAGAGGGGCAGCAGGTGGGAAAGACGATGGGCTGCTCGGTGCCGTCCCGCAGCTCCGTCAGCGGCTTGACGATATACGGGATGACATCGCCGGCGCGCTCCACCAGCACTGTGTCCCCGATGCGAATGTCCTTGTCGCGGATGATATCCTCATTGAACAAGGATACCGATGTGACGGTCACGCCGCCGATGGGTACCGGCTCGATCTTGGCCACCGGACCGATATTGCCTGTGCGGCCCACCTGGTACTCGATGCGCAGGAGCTTGCTTGTCGCCTGCCGGGCCTTGAACTTATAGGCGATGGCCCAGCGTGGATGGTGGCTCGTCATGCCGAGGGTTTCCTGCAGCGCAAATTCATTCACCTTGATCACCATACCGTCGATCTCGTAGGGCAGGTCGTCACGGCCTTCCTCGAAAGCAAGGCAATAATCAATGACGGCCTGGATCCCGCTAAATACCTTCATCTCGCGCGCCGGGCTTCGAAAGCCAAGCTCGTACAGCATCGCCAGGGTTTCGGCGTGGGTGGTGAAGTCCTCGGTCCGACCCGGCAGCGTTGTATAATACCCCAGGCTGTAAACGAAGGCCTCGAGCTTGCGGCGGCCGACCTCCACCGGGTCCTTGATGCGGAGCGTGCCGGCTGCAGCATTGCGCGGGTTGGCCAGGGGTTGCCCGCCGGCCTCAACAAGGGATTCGTTGAAGGCGGCGAAATTCGTTTTGTTGATGAGCACCTCGCCCCGGATCTCGGCGGTGTGCAGGCCATGTGCGGCGAACTTTGCCGCAAGAGGAATGGTACGGATCTGGCGGATATTCGGTGTGATGTCGTCCCCGTGGACACCGTCGCCGCGGGTGGCTCCGCGTATGAGGCGATCGTCCTCGTAAACGAGGGAGATGGAAGCGCCGTCGAACTTGGGCTCCACGCAGTAGTCGATCGTCTCGCGGCCGGTTGCCTCACGTGTCTTCCGGTCGAAGGCCAGGAGGTCGTCCGCATTGTAGGAGTTGTCGAGGGAGAGCATGGGAACCAGGTGGGGTACCGTTGGGAATTCCTTGGTCAGTCCCTTGCCGACGCGCTGCGTGGGCGAATCCGCAATGATAAGGTCGGGGTTGTCGGTTTCCAGTGCCTCGAGGCTTTTGTAGAGCGTGTCGTATTCGAAATCGGAAATGAGCGGGTCGTTCTGGATATAATAGCGGTATTCATGAAAGCGCAGCGCGTCCCGGAGAGAGTCGATCTCGTGCACGGTGATGCCGCCGCCGCGCGCCGTAGCGAGCAGGGCCGTGGTTTTTGCCTGGATCTCTTTGATGGAATCGGTGGTCATACGTTCCTCAAAATAAAGCCATCCGGCTGTCCCGGCCAAGCATCGGTTTGGCGGTCCGCAGCCGGCCTGGCGCACGTCAATTTGTTTTCATGCAACCGGGCAATCGCCTATCTTCGCCGCGCTATACTTAACTACTTCTATGCTTCCTAAGTACAAACGCATTCTTCTCAAGCTTTCCGGCGAATCACTCATGGGCAGTAAGAGTTTCGGCTTCGATACGGCCGTTATGAGCCAGTACGCGCAGGACATCAAAGCCATTGTGGACCTCGGCGTGCAGGTGGCCATCGTGATCGGCGGCGGCAATATTTACCGCGGCATGAACGAGGCCGAGACCGGCATTGAGCGCGCCCACGGCGATTATATGGGCATGCTCGCAACGGTCATCAATGGCATGGCCCTCCAGGCTGCGCTCGAGAAAGTAGGCGTGTACACGAGGCTTCAAAGCGCCATCAAGATGGAGCAGATCGCCGAGCCGTATATCCGCCGCCGTGCCATGCGCCACCTGGAGAAGGGCCGCGTGGTCATCTTCGGCGCCGGCACCGGTAATCCTTATTTCACCACCGATACAGCCGGCTCGCTGCGCGCCATCGAGATCAAGGCCGACGTGATCATGAAAGGCACGCGGGTGGACGGCATCTATACCGCCGACCCGGAGAAAGACCCGACTGCTACGAAGTACGGCGTGATCACGTTCCAGGAATGCATTACCCAAAAGCTCAACGTGATGGACATGACGGCCTTCACTCTCTGCATGGAGAACACGCTGCCCATCGTTGTGTTCGACATGAATACACCGGAGAACCTGCGCCGCGTGGTCACCGGTGAAAAGGTCGGCACGCTTGTTCGCAGCGAACGCTAAAGCGTTTCGGAAAAAAAGTACGATCTTGGGGAACAACCCCGTGAAGCTGACTGCCATATGCTTATTGTGATCCTGCTCTCCGTTTCCCTCGTCTGCCTCCTGGCATTGTTTCTCAACAAGAAGCTGCTGGCAGACCTCCTGGCGCGTGTTGCGCCGGCCGGACCGCTTCCGGTACGTGTGAAGCTTCCATCAAAAACGTCCCAGCCCAGACCCGCAACCGACGCACCTTCCGACGAGCTCACCATGGAGTTCGACGACCTGCAGTGGCTTCTGGAGAAGAAGAAAACAGAGCTGCGACTGCTGGCCGCGGAACAGTCACTGAAAGATGAAAATGCGGTGCGCCTCGATGCCATCGAAGACACCATCGACGTGATCGAGAGTCGTCTTCTCCGCCTGCAGCACAGCCTCGCCAATGTGCGCCAGACGGTCATTCAGCTCGACGAGCTCACGATCATCAACAGCCGTCTTCAGCGCGAGCTTTCCCAGTGCAAAGGCCAGTGGCAGTCGGCCCTGGAAGACAATGGAGCGCTCCGGGAAGAGCTCGACGACGTTCGTGACTATGCAGCGGACCTCAAGCAGCAGCGACAGCAGCTGCACAAGCAGGTCAGCCTTCTCGAAAACCTTCTTGGCGCCGGAGCCGCTTCTCAGACGGTCCGCGGCTAAGCCCCGTTTGCTCCTACCTTTAGGGCCATGAATCCCCAGATCGCGAGCCTGCGGCAGGAGTATGCCGCCCAGGTCTTATTGGAAGAAGACGCACACGCAGACCCGCTGGGTCAGTTTGCAAGATGGTGGGACCAGGCCATCCAAAGCCAGATTGTTGAGCCCAACGCCATGACCCTTGCCACGGCCTCATGCGACGGGTTTCCATCGGCGCGCATCGTCCTGCTGAAAGGCTTCGACCATCGTGGTTTTGTTTTCTATACCAACTACCAAAGCTTTAAGGGCATGCAGCTGCAGGAGAACCCGAAAGCCTGCCTCGTTTTTTTCTGGAAGGAGCTGGAACGGCAGGTGCGGGTAACAGGACTTGTTTCGAAACTAGATGCGCTTGAGAGCGATGCCTATTTCCTGTCACGGCCCGAAGGAAGCCGGCTGGGTGCCTGGGCGTCGCCGCAGAGCACGGTGGTTGAAAGCCGCGCCTGGCTTGATACGCGCTATGCGGACCTGGTGCGTGAGGCGAAGGAGAAGGTGGCTGTGCGGCCCCCGCATTGGGGAGGCTACCTGGTGAAGCCGGTCATCGTGGAATTCTGGCAGGGAAGGCCCAGCCGCCTTCACGACAGGCTGCAGTATACAATGGAGGAGAACGGTGGTTGGAAGCTGGAGCGCCTTGCGCCCTAGACCACCGGAAATGGAACAAGGAACAGGGCGCCGCCGAAAGGGACACCATATTCCTTGCTCACCTGGACCGTACCGGTATGCTTAAGCTTCTTTCTTCGTAGCGGCGGCAGGCGCGTTGCCTGTGATCTTTTTTTCAGTGGCCGGGCGCGACTTGCCGAATGAGCCTTTGAAGATCTTTCCTTTTTTGGTTTTCTTATCACCTCTTCCCATTGTAATCGTTTTTAGTGTTGCAAATGTGCAAAAAAAAAGGCATAAAGAAGCCCCCGTTTTTGGCGGAGGCTTCAAATTGCATGCGAAAGATCGCGTTATACCTTGGCAGACAGCTCTTTGCCGGCTTTGAATTTCGGCACTTTGCGGGCCTTGATCTTGATCACGGCGCCGGTCTGAGGGTTGCGGCCGTTGCGGGCTGCACGCTTTGTAACGGAGAACGTACCAAAGCCAACGAGGGTAACCTTGTCGCCTTTTTTCAATGTCTTTGTGACAGCAGCAACGAATGAATCCAGGGAAGCATTCGCTTGAGTTTTGGTGATGCCTGCATCTTCTGCAATCTGTGCAATCAGTTCAGCTTTGTTCATAGTTAAATGTTATAAAGTTTGAGTGTGACAAATTTAGAGGCTTTTTGATACCGACAAAATATTTGAGCACCTAATTTTCAAAAATAAGCCGGCCTGAAAGCCGCACGGGTAGCGGGTTTTACGGGTTTACGCTTAAGCCACACATATAAACCGAATGCCATTGATTTCAGCAAAGCCGCGCTGCAAGCGGGTTTTGAGCGAAGCTCCTGAGACCGGCGAGGCTGCGGTTATGGGATTCATCCGCGCAAAGGCAGGCCCACAGAAGTTTTGCACGTCATGTGGATACTAGGCGACGACCTCCATAACGGAGCGGAATGCGATGAAGTTGGCGCCCCAGCGGTTGGTGGAATCCTGCCGGAAATAGTCGGCGTGTTCGGCAATATACCGTGCGTATTCGGCGGCATCCGCAGCTGTGTATTGAACAGCGAAAGTCGGCCCGTCGCTTTCGTCGGTTTCAAGGAGACGCACGACGCGGTAGTCCGAAAAGCAGCCGGTACCCATGATACCGGGGATGTGCTCGGAGAGGAGCCAGGTGCGCCAGGCGTCTGCAATGGAAGGGTCCACTTTGATCGTCACGTTATAGATGATGGTTCCGGGTTGTGGCATGTGGGGTGTTTATGCGTTAACGGCGGCGAGGTCGACCTCGGCGAAGATGGGGCAATGATCGCTGTGCTTCACATCGGGATAGATGTCGGCTCCCTTCAGGTGCGGCTTGAGGGATTCCGTGACGCTGATATAGTCGATCCGCCATCCCTTATTGTTCAGGCGCACGGAGGGAAATCGCTGGCTCCACCACGAATACAGGTGTGGCTCGCTTTTGAAATGCCGCAGGCTGTCCACCCACCCGTTGGTGTAAAGCTGGTCCATCCACGCGCGCTCTTCCGGCAGGAAGCCGCTGTTCTTTTTATTGCCCTTCGGGTCGTGGATATCGATCTCGCGGTGCGCAATATTGTAATCGCCGCAGAGGATCAGGTGTGGATGCACGCTGCGCAGATCCTGCAGGTAGGCATAGAACTCTTCGAGCCATTGATATTTGTAGGTTTGGCGCTCATCACCGGACGTGCCGGATGGAAAGTAAGCGTTGATGAGGCGCACCTTACCGAAGTCGAGCTGGATCACGCGGCCTTCATCATCGCTGACCTGGTGGCCTGTGCCGCACTGGACATGGTCCGGCTTCACCCGTGTAAATACGGTAACGCCGCTGTAGCCTTTCTTTTGTGCGCAGAACCAGTGATCGTGGTAGCCGAGGTCGTTGAACGCTTTCGCATCTACGTCAGTTTGCTGCGCTTTATTTTCCTGGATGCAGATCACGTCGGCGGGGTGCGTCTTCAGCCAGTCGAGAAATCCTTTCTTGACGGCGGCGCGGATCCCATTGACATTGTAGCTGATGATCTTCATGAAAACAAATGTAGGCGTTTCCGTTTTTCGGGTGAACCACCAAGGCACGAGGGCCACGAAGAAGCACGATGGAAGCCTTCTTTGGGGCTTCCTGTCTTCGTGGGCCATTCCCGCCTTACCTGCCTGCTTGAGGTCCCTGCGGGACAGCCTCGGAGGTGCAGGTGATTGCTTCGTTCCTCGCATTGACGGACAGCACTGGATCGCACCCACTCACTACTCACCATTCACTATTGACTATTCACAATTCACTCTTCCTACCTTCGTCCCATGGATGACAGTCACTACATGAAGCAGGCCCTGGCCCAGGCACGGCAGGCCTTTGACGAGGAGGAAGTGCCTGTCGGCGCGGTCATTGTGCTGCAGGACAGGATCATCGCCCGCGGCTTTAACCAGGTGGAGAAGCTGAACGACTGTACTGCCCATGCCGAGATCATCGCGCTTACGTCGGCGTTTAGCTTTCTGGGGTCCAAGTACCTTATGGATGCCACCCTTTATGTCACGGTTGAGCCCTGTCTCATGTGCGCCGGGGCTTTGTATTGGAGTAAGATCGGCGCGATCGTTTATGGCGCGGCCGATGAAAAAAATGGCCACCGCCGCATCACGGGCACCGTCTCCCCGTTTCATCCGAAGACGGTCGTCAGGACCGGCGTGCTGGGTGACGAATGCACGACGCTGATGAAGGATTTCTTTGCCCGCCGCCGCTGATTTCATTGCATAAAAAAAGAAGGCTGACCAGATGGTCAGCCTTCTTTTTTTTATCGAAACCGAAACGGTATTAATCGACGTCCCAGAAGAGACGGCCGGTAAATACGTTGATGCCGGTTGGAACGTTCGGGTTGGAACCTTCCTCAGTGCTCGGGTAGAACAGGCGGACAGCAGGCTGTGTGCCGGCAGGCGCCGACGCTGATGCCGGGATCGGAGGGAAGTTGGTGCGGCGATACTCGCTCCAGGCCTCGAAGCCGCTGAAGTTCGTCAACGCGATCCACTTCTGCATCCAGATGGCTTTCAGCTTATCAGGCGATGCGGTCCAATCGGCCAGGTCCTTGCCGCTTGTGAGCAGCGTATTGGCCGCGGCAGCGCCATAGGCCGCCGTTGCGCCGGTTGTCCGGAAGGATTCTTTCACGCCGGTCTCGTAGTACGTCTGCGCTGTCAGTGGGAGTGTTACCGCTGCACCGTAGCGTTGCTTTGCTTCTGAGAGCAGGAAGAAGCTTTCAGCAGCGAGCATGATATACATCGGGCGGTTGAATTCGCCACGCTTGATCACAGATGGCCCGAGGAAGGACGTGTTCTGTGCCAGGTAGCCGGATGATGCGCCGTACGGCACGCCAACATAATTGCTGACGATCTCTGCGTTCCCTGCCAGCTCGCCACCTTTTGGATAAGCAAGGCGTTTCAGGCGGAAGGTATCGTCGGTGCTGATGAGGCTGGTAAAGAGGAAGGTCGTTGGGCGCGGGAAGCGACCCAGCGCCTGTGCGCCGCCAGCGGCATTGTAGCCCCAGTTCTCATAGAACGGGTTGAGCTTGCCAGCTGATGCGACATAGCCAGGGTTGGCAGTCACGTCCTGGCCTGCGGCGAGGAAGCCCTCGGCAGTGGCCGCAGCTTTGTTGATCTCGGCGATGATGTATGCGTCGCGACCTGTGATGCGGCTCTGGCGGATGAGGATGCGCATTTTCAGGCTGTTCGCGAAGCGGATCCAGCTTGTCGTATTGCCACCGAACACGATATCAGATGCTTTCTGAGCCGTCGGAGCCGGGTTGGCGCGAAGCTCGGTGATCGCTGTATCCAGGACCTTGATCAGGTCTTCATAGATCAGCTTCTGATTGTCGAATTTAGGAGCAAGGACGTCAGAGCCTTTGAACGCTTCGAAATAGGGAGCGTCTCCATAGGAGTCCACAACCATCTGCATCACGTAGCTTTTCATGATGCGCGCGGGGCCTTTGAAGAACGGCTCTGCTTTGGCGTCCGCATTGTTGATCACGAACTGGAAGTCCTCCATGATATCATACCAGGTATCCCAGAAGTTGAAGTTCGTGTTGTTGAACTGACCCTGGAAGCGCTCCGGAGCGATGATGTACGTATTGGACTGTGTCCACTGGCCCGACCAATAGGAGCCGAGCTCGTTGGGCGTGAGGAAAGCCACCGTGCGTGCCACCCCGGAGGTGAACACAAAATCCGGTGTCGATGTTGGAAGCTGGTTGGGGTTCGTATTGACGTCCAGCCAGGTCTTCTTGCAACTCGTGGCAATGACAGCCACAAGCGCCATGCACATAAGGAATTTATATTTCATACTGTTTTTTCTAAGGTTTGAGTTACTTGAAATTGATGTTCAGTGTGAAGCCATACTGGCGCACCGGTGGTGTTTGTGACGTCGTGCTCACACCAACACCGTTTGATGTTGTGAAGCTGAACTCAGGATCGGTGAACTGGTTTGCCTTGTCTACAATGGTGATCAGGTTCCGGCCATACAGACCTACAGTTGCCGTTGAGAAGATACCGCTCTTCGCTACGAGGGAGCTTGGGATCGCATACGACAGGTTGATGTCACGGAGCTTGATGAACCAGGCTGGAACAACAAAGTTCTCGGCGATCAGGCGATACGAGTCAACCCACAGGGCGTACTCTGCTTCGCGCACGTTGACAGTTGTGTTTGGTACAACTTTGCCTGTCGCAACATCGCGGTAAGCCGAGTTCGGGAAGATGTGCGGAGCGCGGTCTTCTGTCCATTTGCCGGAGCCTGTGAAGGTCATCTGGCGGCCGAGATCGCTGTACAGCACGTTGCCGCCGCGGTATTCCCAGTTCGATGTCAGTGTAAATGCCTTGTAGCCAATCTTCGTACCGGCGCCAAGGATATGCTTCGGTGTTGTACGACCGAAATTCTTCAGCGGTCCGCCCGTGATCGGGTAGCCAGTTGATGCGTTGACCATCACACGACCGGTAGCCGTATCACGGAAATAAGAGATCGCTTTCAGAGCCGGGAATGGCTCATTCAGGATCGCATAAGGAGCGGCATAGGAGAAGGCGCCATAAGAGAACTCGGGAACACCCTTGTACAGGGAGGTCACCTTGTTGTCATTCATTGAGTAGCGAACGTTCAGGTCCCAGTTGAAGTCTTTCGTGCGAATAATCTTCGCGCCGAGGTCGAGCTCATAACCCCAGTTCTTCGTGCTGCCCACGTTCAGGCGGAGGTTCGAATAGCCTGTGGAGTTCGGGATCTTAACCGTGAGTACGCTGCCCACGCTTTTTTGCGTGTAGTAGGTTGCCTCGAGGCTAAGGCGGCCGTTCAGAAACTGGAACTCGCCACCAACTTCGAATGACGTTACTTCTTCAGGCTTCAGGTTCGCATCAGGCAGGACGTCACCTACGGTGATACCAACGTTGTTGCCATACGGGAAGCCACCGGCGTTCGGGAACGAAAGGTCCAGGCCGTAGTCGACGGGCAGGTTATCGTTTCCGTTCTTGTTCCAGCCGGTACGCAGCTTGGCGTAGATGAGGATGTTGTTTTTCAGTGTTGGTACGAGGTCGTTCAGGAACGCTGAGACGTCGCAGCCTTACGTCTGGTAGAGGTAGAGGCTCTTGTCGCTGT
>JAQBNP010000015.1 GCA_028288515.1 Flaviaestuariibacter sp.
GGTGAGGGAGTGAATAGTGAATGGTGAATGGTGAATGGTAAGTGCGGGGAGAGTGAATGATCCGCAATCCGCAATCCGCAATCTAAGTCCGCAGTCTGAGTCCGGTCCTGTCCATGACCATCGCCGGCGCCAATGGTCTATTTCAACACCTTCAGCTTCACCATCTCGATGCGCGTATCGCCGACATTGAGAATATCAAATTCGTAATTGTTGATGATGATCCGCTCTTTCTGCTGCGGGATCGTCTCGTGGTGGTTGATGATATAGCCGGAGAGCGTTTCTGATTCTTCATCCTCCGGAAACGAAAGCTCGTACTTGTCGCACAGGTAGTCGAGCTCGAGACGGCCCGAAAAAATATACTCGTTCTCCGACAATCGCTTCTCAACAAATTCCTCGCTGTCGTACTCGTCATGGATCTCCCCGAAGATCTCTTCAAGCACATCCTCCATCGTCACAATGCCGGCCGTGCCGCCGAACTCGTCCACCACCCAGGCAATGCTCTTGCCCTCTTTTGTAAACTTGGTGATCAGGTCCGCAGCGCTCATGCTTTCCGGAATGGCCGGGATGGGCAGCAGGATCGCCTGGATGTCAGCAGGGTTCTTGAACAGGTCGAGCTGGTGGATATAGCCAATGATGTGATCGATGTTTCCTTCGAAGACGACAAGCTTGCTGAGCTTGGTCTCCACAAGCTTCATGCGGACCTCCTCGATGGACGAGCGGCTGTCCACCGCAATGATCTCCTTGCGCGGCACGAGGCACTGGCGCACCTTCGTTTTCGGAAGCTCGAGCGCATTCTCAAACAACTCCGTGTTCAGGTCCTGGTGCTCGTATTCATCCTCGTTTGTCTGCTGGAACAGGGTATCGAAATCCGTATGCAGAAAGGCTTCTTTCGTATCGTCCATGCGCACCCCGAACACGTATTTCAAAAACCAGTTCGACAGGCCGATGAAGGCCGACGCGATGGGCTGCAGGAGGGTATAAAAAAGGTTCACCACCCACACGAGGCGTGAAAGGATGACGTTGCTGTGGGCTCTGAAGATGGCGCGCGGAATGAATTCGCCGAACACCAGCACGATGAAGGCCGCGAGGATGATATCGAGAACGAGGCGTACCGTATCTGAATGAAGGCCAACGAAGTTCCAGAGCGGCTTCGTTACGGCGCCGAAAAGAAGCACGAAGCAGACCAGCGAGATCGTGAAGCCGATGAGCATGGTGCTGACGAAGATCTCGGGCGTCTGGATGAAGCGGGAGAGCATGTGGGCGCCGGGCCGGCCCTGCTTTTTCTTCAGCTCCACACCAAAGCGGTTGACGCTGAAGAAGGCCATTTCGATACCGGCAAAGAAAGCCATCATGAAAATGGTAACGAAGAACCAGGTGAAGACGGTTTCCATGGATAACGAAGATAGTGGGCATTACCCAACGAGGCAAGTCAATTCGGGGCCCGGCCGGCACTCCAGGTTTTTGAACCACGAAGGCACAAAGAGCCCAAAGCAGCACAAGGGACGTTCAAACTGACTGTCCTGGAGTTCCGGCGATTCATGTCCGCTCTCACGGCTGTTCCATCTAAAATCCTTAAACAAAACTCGCAAATCCCCTCTGCCCCGTGAAGCGTTCGGTTCAAAATTCTCACCATGCAGGGCAGGGCTCCCGCATTATCTTTGACGACCTTAAGCACGACCTATGGCATTGAGCATCTTTAAGCGGGGTGGACATTCGAACAAGGCTGAAATGTCATTCATCGACCACCTCGAGGACCTGCGGGGCCACCTTTTCCGCAGCGTGATCGCCGTGGCCATCGGCGCCATCGTCGTGGGCATCTTCAACCGCTTCTTTATCGACGACGTCCTGCTCGGCCCCACCCACGCCAGCTTCCCCACCTACAAGATCCTATGCCAGATGAGCAAGGCCCTTCACCTCGGAGACGCCCTATGCATGAGCCAGATCGGTATCCGCATGCAGAGCACCGAGGTGGGCGCGCAGTTCAGCATGTGGTTCACCATCGTGCTCATCGGGGGCGTCATCATCGCCTTCCCCTACATCTTTTCCGAATTCTGGAACTTCATAAAGCCGGCTCTCACCAAGCGGGAGCTGAGCAAGACCCGCGGCGTCATCTTCTGGGTATCGCTGCTGTTTTTCATCGGCGTGTTCTTCGGCTATTTCGTCATCGCACCGTACACCATCAAGTTCTTTGCAGGGTTCCAGCTGGCGGATAACATCCAGAATATCTGGACGATCAGCAGCTATATGGATACGATGATCCCGCTCGTACTCGGCAGCGGCCTGGCTTTCCAGCTGCCGCTCGTGATCTATTTCCTGGCGCAGGTCGGCATTGTGAATGCCGTGTACCTCAAGAAGATCCGCAAGTATGCGATCGTCATCATCTTCATCATTGCGGGGGTCATCACACCGGGCCCTGACATGATCAGCCAGCTCACCGTTGCCCTGCCGCTGCTCCTGCTGTACGAGATCAGCATCATCCTGTCAGGCCGCGTTGCCAAACGCAAAGCACAGGAGGCAAGAGAAGAAGCGAAGGAATGGGAGTGAGTTGGGATTTGCGATTTTAAATTGACGATTTTAGATTTTTGGAGAGTCTGCTCCTTCGGACTGTCATCCTGAGCGCTCCGGCTGCATCCCCCCGTGTCATCCCGCAGGGACCCGAAACGCGCCGTTCGAACCACCAAGCCACAAAGAGCGCGAAGGGGCACAAAGCAGACTCCCTTCGCGCCTCCTCTGCCCCTCCGCGCCCTTTGCGTTTCCGGCTGTTTCTTCCATATATCTTCCATATGTTCTCCATATATCTTCCATATATTCTCCATATGCAACCCATATTGTACGCATATCACACCCATATCCAACGCATATGCAACCCATATTGTACGCATATCGTACCCATATCCAACCCATATCATACGCATACCAGAAGCATACTGCACGCATACCCAACCCATATCCAACGCATATCGCTCCCATAATAAACCTCCGTTCCTTAGCTCCGCCCAGATGACCGCCCAAACAGGCTCTCCAAGAATCCGCAATCTGCAATCTGCAATTCCCCTTCGCCCCTTCCCCTGAAACAATCTCACCAGGCTCTCCAAAAATCTAAAACCTCATGCCTTCTTAACCGCATCCAAAGGCCGTATTTTTATGCGCATGTCCGGGCTCGCATCACAGATCCACGGCCCTCATCCAAAGCGCACACGAAAAAAACACACACAATGAAGCAGTTTCCCGTCCTTCTCCTCACCATACTCCTTTCATTGGGTTGCGAAAAAGGCGGATCTGCCGATACGCCCCCCGCAGCCCCGCCGGTGACATTGCCGACGACCCCGGTATTTGCCAAAGGCGCCGACGTCGGGTGGAGCACCGAAATGGAAGCTGCCAACAAAAAATTCTATACAGCCGCCGGCGTCGAAACGGAAGGCATGACCCTGCTGAAAAGCCTTGGTATGAACGCCATCCGGCTGCGTGTCTGGGTGAACCCGGCCGGCGGATGGAACGGCAGCCCCGATGTCGTCGCTAAAGCCGTTCGCGCAAAGGCGCTCGGCCTTCGGGTGATGATCGATTTTCATTACAGCGATACCTGGGCAGACCCGGGACACCAATCGAAACCCGCGGCCTGGACCGGCAACCTGGCCGCCCTCAAATCCGCTCTCGCCACGCACACGACAGACGTCCTGAACGCCCTGAAAACAGCGGGCGTCACGCCGGAGTGGGTCCAGGTGGGTAACGAAACCAACGACGGCATGCTGTGGCCGGACGGCAAGGCATCCACCAATATGTCCGCCTTCGCACAGCTCGTCACCGCCGGGTACGACGCCGTGAAAGCCGTGGTGCCAACGGCCAAAGTTATCGTACACGTATCGAACGGGTGGGACAATTCCCTGTTCCGCTGGCTGTTCGACGGACTACAGGCCAATGGCGCGAAATGGGATGTGATCGGCCTCTCGCTCTATCCCACCACGTCAAACTGGGCCACCATCAACCAGCAGGCATTCACCAACATGAACGATATGGTGAGCCGCTTCGGAAAAGAGGTGATGGTGGTGGAAGTGGGCATGCCCTGGGATCGACCCACCGAATCGGGAGCCTTTCTCGCGGACATCATTGCCAAAACCAAAGCCATCAACGGCAACAAGGGCCTCGGTGTTTTCTACTGGGAGCCCCTGGCTTACGGTGGCTGGCAAGGCTACACGCTCGGCGCCTTCGACAATGCCGGCAAGCCAACCTCCGCGCTCAATGCATTTCAATAACCCGAAACCCTTTCGACAATGCGCTACCTGCTTTCGTTGCTTCTCCTGTCCCTCTCCATCGCCAGCACCGGCCAGCCGGCCCCGCGGCGCCACATGCTGCTTGATGAGGACTGGTGGTTTCACTTCGGCCACGCCGGCGATCCCTCCAAAGACTTCAACTACGGGGTGACGGCCATCTTCTCGAAGTCTGGCAAGACCGACAACACGGCCCTTGGCCAGAAGTTCAATGACAGCGCCTGGCGCCGCCTCGACCTGCCGCACGACTGGGCCGTCGAGCTTCCCTTCGTCAACCATCCCAGCTTCGATGTGCAGTCGCACGGCTATAAGCCCGTTGGAGGGCTCTTCCCGGAAACGAGCATCGGCTGGTACCGCAAGCAGTTTACGGTGGCGCGCGCAGATTCGGGCCATCGCTTCGAGCTGCAATTCGACGGCATCTTCCGCAACGCGCAGGTCTGGGTCAACGGCTTTTACATCGGTACCAACCAAAGCGGCTATATCGGCGCTTCCTACGACATCACCGATTACCTTGATTATATACATGGCAATGTCGTGGTGGTACGCGTCGATGCAACGCAGTACGAAGGCTGGTTCTACGAAGGCGCCGGCATTTACC
>JAQBNP010000034.1 GCA_028288515.1 Flaviaestuariibacter sp.
GAACTTGCTCCGGATATAATTCTCGAACTTGTACTCGTAGCGGTCCAGGTGGTCTTCCGTGATGTTGATCAACAGGGCCACGTCCGGTCGGAACGTATCGATATCATCAAGCTGGAACGAGCTGATCTCCGCGACGTACAATGGCTTCGGCTCTTCCGCTACCTGCTTGGCAAAGGAGTAGCCGATGTTGCCGACCAGGGCGCAGTCCAACCCGGCCGTCCGGCAGATATGGTAGATCAGCGCTGTTGTGGTCGACTTGCCATTGCTTCCTGTGATAGCGATGATGCGGCTGTCGCCTTTGTAGCGGTAGGCAAGCTCGATCTCGCTGATCACCGGAATCCCCGCTCCCCGGATGCGTTTCACACGCTCATTGGTTTCCGGAATGCCGGGGCTTTTCACCACTTCATCTGCGGAGAGAAGCAGGCGCTCATCCACGTTCATTTCCGCGAATTGAATGCCCGCGCCATTCAGTTCATTGCGATAACCTTCTTTCAAAGAGCTTTCGTCAAACAGGAAGACATCATAGCCTTTCTGCTTTCCGAGGAGCGCCGCTCCCACACCGCTTTCGCCACCACCCAATATGACAAGCCGTTTGCTCATATCCTACCGCAGCTTAAGTGTAACGATCGCGAACACGACGCAGAGGATCGTCACGATCCAGAAACGCGTAACGATCTTGGCTTCATGGTATCCTTTCTTTTGATAGTGGTGATGCAGCGGGCTCATCAGGAAGATGCGCCTGCCTTCACCGTATTTCCGTTTTGTATACTTGAAATAAACAACCTGCAACATCACGCTGAGGTTCTCCACGAGGAAGACACCACAGAAGATCGGGATGAGAAGCTCCTTGTGAACGATGATCGCCAGGGCCGCGATGAGCCCGCCGAGCGTCAGGCTGCCTGTGTCACCCATGAAGACCTGCGCCGGGTACGAGTTGTACCACAGGAAGCCGACGCACCCCCCGATCATGGCGCCGATAAAGATCGACAACTCGCCCAGGTGCGGGATATACATGATGTTGAGATAGTCCGCGAAAATGAAGCTGCCGCTCGCATACGCGAAAATGCCGAGGCAGATGCTGACGATGGCCGACGTCCCGGTCGCCAGACCGTCAAGGCCGTCCGTGAGGTTAGCCCCGTTTGATACGGCGATGATGATCACCGTGACGATCAGGATATAGAGGATCCATGCATAATCGCGAAGGCCCTTCGGAAGAAGCTTTGCATAGTTGAATTCGTGCGTCTTGACAAATGGGATCGTCGTCACGACCTCTTTTGTTGGAACGTAGTAGCGCGTCTTGCCGTTCGCTTCGCGCGTAAAAACCGGTCCCTGCGCGGTGCCGGGCCTGCCCTGGAACTCTCGCCAGGTCTGCACATTGCCGTTGAACCAAAGGGTACACCCGACGGTGATGCCCAGGGCCAGCTGGCCAAATACCTTGAACCAGCCGGCAAGCCCGTCGCGGTCGCTTTTCTTGTAAGCGACACCCTGCGCCTGCGCGATCTTTTTGGCGCGGATCTTCAGGTAGTCGTCAATGAACCCGATAAATCCCAGCCAGATGGTGCAGAAGATCATCAGCCGCACGTACACCTTCGTCAAATCGGCAAGGAGCAGTGTCGGGATCAGGATCGCCAGGATGATGATGATGCCGCCCATGGTTGGCGTGCCCTTTTTCTGCTGCTCGCCGGCGAGACCGAGCTCGCGGACGGATTCGCCGATCTGAGCTTTTTGCAGGAAGCGGATGAGCCGCTTTCCAAATACGGTTGTGATAAACAGTGACAGCAGCACCGCCAGCAGCACCCGGAAGGTGATGAATGCGAAAGCGCCGCTCCCCGGGAAGTGGAACCCTTTCGATTCAAGCCAATGGAACAAATGGTACAACATGCTGCGTCTTTGTTTTTATTATTTCCCGAGCAATTCAAATAGTTCCCGTAAAACTTCCTTATCATCGAAATGGTGCTTCACACCTTTTATATCCTGGTATTTTTCATGACCCTTGCCGGCGATGAGAACGATGTCATCAGGCCCGGCCATGCTTACGGCGGTCTTGATCGCCTGTGCACGGTCTGTCATTGAAATGTATTTGCGCTTGGCCGATACAGGCAGGCCCTCCTCCATATCCAGGAGGATCTGCGAAGGATCCTCGCTACGCGGGTTGTCGCTGGTGAAGATGACCTTGTCGCTGTGCTCACAGGCGACGCTTCCCATTACCGGCCGCTTCGTTTTATCGCGGTCACCACCGCAACCCACAACCGTAATGATCTGCTCATGTCCTTTGCGCAGTTTCTTGATGGTGGACAGGACGTTTACCAGGGCATCCGGCGTGTGCGCATAATCGACGATCCCAAGGATACGGTCGCGCGCAGAAAGGATGTAATCGAACCGGCCTTCGGCGCCGGTCAGGTTGCTGAGCACCTGCAGAACGGCCTGCTTGTCTTCGCCGAGACTGACAGCAGCCCCGTACACAGCGAGCAGGTTATAGGCATTGAACTCACCAATCATCCGGAAGTGAACTTCCTGGTCGTTCACCGTCATGACAAGGCCTGCCAGGCCGTTGTCCAGTATTTTTCCTTTGAAGTCAGCAACGGTCTTGAGGCTATACGTCAGCTTTTTCGCCGCGGTGTTTTGCAGCATGACCGACCCGCGCTTATCGTCTGCGTTCGTGATGGCGAAGGCTGTGGCGGGCAGGCCGTCGAAGAAGCCCTTCTTCGCGCGGATGTATTCGTCGAATGTCTTGTGGTAATCGAGATGGTCGTGCGTGATATTGCTGAACAATGCACCCGCGAAGTGAAGTCCCGCGATGCGGTGCTGGTGAACGGCATGTGAGCTGACCTCCATAAAGGCATAGCCGCAACCTTCGTCAACCATGCGTCTCAGGAGGGCGTTGAGGCTGATCGGGTCGGGTGTTGTGTGAGTCGATTGAATGACGGCGTCCCCGATCTTGTTCTCCACCGTGCTGACCAGGCCGCATTTGTGGCCGAGACCGGAGAACAAGCCAAACAGAAGCGTCGCGATGGTCGTTTTGCCGTTGGTGCCGGTCACGCCAACGAGCCTGAGATGACGGGTGGGCTCGCCATAAAAAGTATGGGCCACCTGCCCGGCAGCTTCAGCGCTGTTGGCAACCTGGACAAACGTTACGTTGGGCGCCGGTTCGGCAGGAAGGCGTTCGCAGAGAACAGCGGAGGCTCCCTGCCCGATGGCCTTGCCGATAAAGTCATGGCCGTCGGAAGCGGCTCCCTTCACGGCGATGAACAGAGAGCCTGCGGCCACCTGGCGCGAATCGATCTGCACGTTGCTCACTTCCACGTCCGTAGAACCACTGACCGCAGCCAGCTTCACACCATATAATATGTCCGATAGCTTCTTCATCAGTTCAGCAACAGGGTGATGGTTTGATGTTTCGTGAGCGGCGTTCCGGGCGCGAGGTCCTGCATCAGCACTTTTCCGCGTCCTTTGGCCACCACCTTCATGTTCATGTTTTCGAGAATATACAGGGCGTCGCGCAGCGTCATGTTGCGCACGTCGGGAACTTGTTTCCTGAGAACGGGCAACGCGCTGATCACGGCGGAGCCATTTACCGTTGCCAGCTGGCCCCAGCCTGCTGCGGACGGTGCTTTGAAGCGCACGTCGAGGTCGGAAAGAACGTTGGCCACGTCGGGTGTATAGCCGGCATAGGCTCGTGGAAGGCTGTCGGCAGCGAGCATTAGCGGCGCCGCCGTTTTTTTCTGAACGTACATGGCATACAGCTTATTTGCCACCTCGCGGAACACAGGCGCCGCGAGCTGTCCGCCGAAATGGAGCGGTGCATGCGCCTGTGTCTTGATCACGACGATACATGTATACTCCGGGCGGTTCGCCGGGAAGTAACCGACGAAGGAAGCCTGGTAAATGCCATCATAATATTTAATGTCGCCGCCGGCAACATGCGCCGTCCCCGTCTTGCCCGCAACCGGGAAGGGAGAGTCTTTGAAAACCTCTTTGGCCGTCCCTTCCGTGGCAACCGCTTCCATGCAGGCCTGCGCGTCTTTGACCACAGAAGGCTTGCAGATGCTGTTGTTCAGGACGGTCGGCTCGAATTCTTTCACGGGCACGCCGTTGGCGCGGATGCTGCTCACCAGGTAAGGCTTCATCATCTTGCCCCCGTTGGCGATCGCATTATAGAGCATCAGTGTGTGAAGAGGACTCACTTCGATAGCATAGCCGAAGCTCATGGTCAGCATTGCGTGCAGTCCTTCTTTATTGCGGCGCCATTTCGGTAAGACAGGCGCTTCTTCACCAACAAGGCCGACATCCGTTTTTGTATCGAGATGAAATTTGTGGAGGTATGATTTGAACTGGTCGGGATTATTTGCGAATGCTTTATAGGCAAGCTTTGCCATGCCCACGTTGGAGCTGTGGGCGAAGCATTCCTTTACGGTGAGCACGGGCTTCGGCGCGCGCTCGGCGTCGTTGATGTTGCGGACGCCGACGTAGGCGCTGCCGGTGGTTCCCACTTCGACGAGGTCGCTCACCTTGCTGCTGCCGGCGTCGAGAACGGACAGCAGTGTGGCAAGCTTGATGGTGGACCCAGGCTCTGTTGTGCGAAGCGCGTAGTTCAGGTCCTCATCGTAGCCGCGCTTGCCCTCGCCCAGGTTGGCGATCGCGCGGATCTTGCCGGTGGATGTTTCCATGACGATGCAGGTGCCGTGCTGTGAGCCGCTCTGGACGAGCATCTTCATCAGCGCGGTCTCCGCAATGTCCTGGATATTGATGTCTAACGTGGTGATGATGTCCTTCCCATTCTCGGGGTCGATCTCGGTGCCTTCAACGGGTACGTAGGCGCCTCCGGAAATGAAGCGGACAAGCCTCTTGCCGGTAGAGCCCTTTAGCATGTCGTCATAGGTTCGCTCGAGGCCAACGTTCTGGGCATTCTCGCGGGCGAGGCCGATGGTGCGGCGCGCCAGCATGCCATACGGGTTCAGCCGCTTGGTAGCTGTTTCAACAATCACCCCACTCCTGTTCCGACCTAAACGCACCAACGGAAAGGAGCGGAATGATTTGTAGTCTTCAAAGGAAAGATTCTTCCGCAGCGGGTAATAGCGGTTTCCTTCGTTGTAAGCCCGCTTCAGGTCACGCTTGTATTCAATGCTGGTCTTGTCGCCGAAATGATCGGCCAGCGCGATGGCGAACGAGTCCAGGTTGTCCTTGAACCGCTTGCCGTTCTTCTCGCGGAGGCCTTCCGCGCCGAAGTCCATGTAAATATCAAAATAGGGGATGGAGGTGCTGAGCATCTCGCCGTCCTCGCTGTAGATGGTGCCGCGCTCGGCGTCCATCTCGACAAACTTCTGGTGCATGCTGTCGCTCATGCTGCGCCAGTAGTGACCCTGGACGCGCTGGATGTAGAAAGCGCGGCCGAGAACGACAAAGCTGAGCAGCACGATGCCGATAAAGCTCAGGTACACTCTCCACAATATGTCGCGCTTGATCTCCAAAATCGCTTTTTCTTTTCTATTGGTTTTGGCTGCTGTCGATGATCACCATCGGCGCAGCGGACATTTCTTTCAATCCAAGTGGCTCGACTGCTTTCACGAGCTCGCTTTGCTTGCTGCGGAAAAGCACTTCACCTTTTACCGTTTTATATTCGTACTCCAACTCCTTCAGCTCCCGCGACGTCCGGGCAATGTCCCGGTTGAGGCGGTCCGCCGCGTGGCCGTTGTAGATATACACCACCGCGAGCAGGGCCAGGAACAGGAAGAAGGGCATCTGCCGCACCACGGAGCTGTAGTTCAGCACGCGCCGCAGCCGGAAACCCGCGCGGGGCCCCGTTCTTTGCACTTGTTCTGTTTGTTCTGCCGTTTCCACCTGTTCGGTTTATAATGATCCTTCGTTGTCTGCTTCCTCTTTTTTTTCCGCTACCCGAAGCTTCGCGCTGCGCGATCTCGGGTTACGTTTCCGTTCTTCCTCCGTTGCTTCGACCGGCTTCTTTGTCACCAGCCTGAGCGGGTTCCGGCGGGTGGTCATCTGAAACGGATTTTCTTCTTCCGCTTCCAGCGTTCCGTTCCGGAAGAAAAGCTTGACCAGCCTGTCTTCCAGGGAATGGAAGGTGATGATCGCTGCCCGTCCTCCCGGCTTCAGCACGGGTGGGATCTGCTCAAGCAATTCGGTCAGGGCACCCATCTCGTCATTGACCTCGATCCGCAGGGCCTGGAAGACCTGCGCGAAGTACTTGTTCGGGTTCCCTTTCACGACCGACGCAACCGCCTTCTTGAAGGCATCGGTTGTATCGAGGCTCACTGTCCGCCTCACGTCGACAATGGTCCGGGCCAGTGTCTTTGAGTTCGTTACCTCGCCATATTGCTCGAACAGCTTGTGGAGCTGCGCTTCCGAGTAGGTGCGCAGGATCGCGCCTGCTGTTTTCTCCCGCCGCTGATCCATCCGCATATCGAGCCTGGCGTCGAAGCGGGTGGAGAAGCCGCGGCCGCCTTCGTCAAACTGGTGGCTGCTCACCCCGAGATCCGCCAGGAGCCCGTCCACTTCGGCAATTCCTTGCAGCTGCAGGAAGCGGCGGAGGTGGCGGAAGTTGTGAGGCACGAAAACGAGCCGCGGATCAGCGGGCGCATTGGCGCGGGCGTCCTCGTCCTGGTCGAATACTACGAGGCGCCCCTTGGGCGAAAGCGCCGACAGGATGGCCCGGCTGTGCCCGCCGCCACCGAACGTACAATCCACGTAGGTTCCGTCGGGGAGGATGGCGAGCTGCGCGATCACTTCGGCCAGGAGCACGGGGACATGGTAGGAAGAGGCGTCGCTGGTGATGGTGTTGTCGGCCATCTTACGAGTCGCTTTTCTTGACCATGACCTGCTGCGCCAGGGCGCTGAACTCGGCAGGCGAAACGGATTCAAAGAACTGCTGGTATTTCACCGTATCCCAGATCTCGATCTTGTTGACGGCAGCCACGAGGACAATGTCTTTTCCCAGGCCGGCATATTCCTGGAGGTTCTTGGGAACCAGGATACGGCCGGCCGTGTCGGGCTCCACCTCTACTGCCCCGTTGAGGAAGTAGCGGCGGAACTCACGGACCTTGGGGTCGAAATCATTGAGGGAACTGATCTGATCGTAAAGGGGCTGCCAGCTTTGCTGGGGATAGAGGGTGACGCACTTTTCAAAACCACGGTTTATGACAAATCGCATATTTTCGCCTTCGGGCATCTGGCGCTTGAAGCCAGCCGGTAACAGGAAGCGACCCTTCGCGTCGAGCGTTGCTTCGTATTCACCGAGAAAGCTGATTGTCATGAGTTAAATGGGATAAAATGCTATAACCTGACACAAAATAACACTTTTTACCACTTTTGGTTAGCCCCCGGGCTGATCTATATTTTTCCACATCCTGTACTGGGCAAAAACCCTTGCAGGCACTGCGTTTCACACGAAATATATTTTAAAACGGCATATATGATGTGAATCTGCTGTGGATAATCCAGTTACCCCTGTGGATAAACCCGATTTTCGATCCTTTTCCCCTTTAGCCCGTATGAAAGATCTTAAGATCAGCGCCTTTGACTACCAGCTTCCCGCCGACCAAATTGCTGAATTCCCCCTTTCCCGGCGTGATGCGTCCCGCCTGCTGGTTTACGAGTCCGGCTCGATCACCGATACTGCGTTCGACCAGCTGCCGGAACTTTTGCCACCAAATGCCACGCTGGTCCTCAATAATACCCGGGTGATCGAAGCTCGTCTCCTTTTCCGGAAAGAGTCCGGCGGGACGATCGAGATCTTTTGCCTCGAGCCCGCTCTGCCGGCAGAAATGAGCCAGGCAATGGCAGCCACCAATTCCACGGAATGGAACTGCCTCATTGGCGGCGCCTCGAAATGGAAGCCGGGGCTGGTCCTCGAAAAAAATGTCCCTGTGGACGGGCATGAAACGATACTCAGCGCCCAGTACCTTGGTAAGGAGGCCGGTCATTTCCGGATCCGGTTTAGCTGGACGGGCGGAAGCAGTTTCGCCGCGATCCTTCACGCAGCCGGACAGATCCCCCTCCCGCCCTACATCAAGCGAACTCCGGAGGCCGGCGATGAAGAGCGGTACCAGACGGTGTTTGCTGACCGCAAAGGGTCGGTTGCCGCACCCACGGCGGCGCTGCACTTTACCACCGAGGTCTTCGCCGCGCTTGATCAGAAAGGAATTCGACGCGAGGCGGTGACGCTTCACGTCGGCGCGGGAACATTCATGCCGGTCAAAAGCGAAACGATCGGTGGGCATGCCATGCACGCCGAGAACTTTTCGGTCAGTGCCGGGCTGCTCGAACGCATTACGGGGGCATCCACGATCGTGGCTGTCGGCACCACGTCGCTGCGCACTCTTGAAAGCCTTTACTGGCTGGGGGTCAAGCTCAAAGGAGGCGACAGCAGCCTTGTCCTGGGCCAATGGGAAGCACATGACCTGCCGGGCGAGATGTCATACCGGGAGAGCATTCGTATCCTGCTCGATCACCTGGGAAAAACCGGCAAAACCGAGCTTGAATGCCGCACGTCTTTGCTCATCCTGCCTGGCTACAGGATCCGCTCCGCACACGGCCTGGTGACAAATTTTCACCAGCCGCGCTCAACGCTGCTGCTGCTCGTAGCAGCCTTCATCGGTGAGGACTGGAAACGGGTTTATGATCACGCGCTTCAATCACGCTACCGCTTTCTCAGCTATGGCGACAGCAGCCTGCTGTGGAGGAAGTGAATCGTGAAGGTTCGGCGTATGCGCGGCAGCTGACCGTTTTCGAAATAGCCGGCGGCCTTCTTATTTCTGCAGGGGCAGGTCGATGGTAAACGTGCTTCCCTTGCCCAGCGTGCTTTCGGCACGGATATGCCCGTCGTGGGCTTCAACGACTGATTTCACGTAGCTAAGCCCCAGCCCAAACCCCTTTACGTTGTGAATGTTTCCCGTATGTGCACGGTAGAATTTTTCGAAGATCCGCTTGACCGTTTCGCGGTTCATTCCAATGCCATTGTCTTCCAGCCGGATCGTGAATGTCCGCTCGTTGGATGACGTAAACAGGCAGATGCGGGGCGGCACGTTTTCTTTCGAATACTTGACCGCATTGTCCATGAGATTGTTCACGAGGTTGGAGAAATGCACCTCGTCGGCACGGATCTGGTCGTTGGTGGCATCGAGCCGCAACTCGAGCGCGCCGCCCTTTTCCTGGAGGCGGAGAATGAAATTATCGGCCACGTCCTGGATGATCTGGTGAGCGGGCAGCGGCTTCAGGTTGAGCTCGATCTCCTGGCGGTCAAGCAGGGCCGCCTTCAGGATGGTTTCCACCTGCCTGTTCATCCGCTGGTTCTCTTCCTTGATGATGTCGCTGAAATAGGAAAGCTTCGTTACGTCGCGCTGCACTTTCTCGTTGCGCAGCGCATCCACAGCGAGAGAGATGGTAGCGATCGGCGTCTTGAACTCATGCGTCATGTTGTTGATGAAATCGTTCTTGATGTCCGCAAGCTTTTTCTGGCGCCACATCGTGAACAGGGTCACGCCGAACGCCGAGAAGATGATCAGCGTCAGCGCGCCCGCCATAATGAAGTTCGGACGGAGGCTTTTATACGCGACGTCCTTGATGTTCGGGATGAGGATCACCAGGGCTTCGTTGGGCGCCAGGCTCTCGGTTTCGGAACCGCTCGGAGGCACCACCGGCATCGCTACTTTCTTATAATTCACCGTGTCGACCAACTGGTCTTCGAAACGGCTCGACTTCCGTTGGAACGTGCTCGTGCGCAGGTTGACAAGCCCGAACTCGAAGGGAATGTCGTCAAGCTTCTGCGCCATGAACTGCAGGCGGATCTTCTCGTAGATCTCCTGTGTCGTATACCGCTGGGCGACTGAGTACGAGAGCGGTGTTTCAAATGCATCGAGGTCAAACGGGCGGATACCTGTCGACGGCGACACCCCTTTATAAGTGGCAAGGTCGTCAGCGACATGCTGGGCAATATCGATGACCTTATCGTTGATCTGGTCTTTCCGGAGAAGGATCATATTCTGGATCCAGGAATACTGGATAACAAAGACACCGAGCACAGAAGCGATGATGAGGATGATGATAATAACGGTTCTTCGTTTCACAAGCTACAAAATGATGAAAAAAATCGGGTCCGGCAAAAATATTACGCCGCCTCTCAGACGTTATGGCATAAGTTTATTATCAGAAAGGTTTAACAACCCCCATACGTTTATGGTAGAGCCAGGAACCGGAGTTTTATTGATCGCAGATCCTTTCCTCAAGGACCCCAATTTCATGCGGACCGTCGTGTTCCTGACCGAGCATCGCGATGACGGAACGATCGGCTTCGTCATCAACCGTCAGTATGAGAATACCCTCGACGAGCTCCTGCCCGAGATCGACGGCCACAAGCTCCCTGTTTATTACGGAGGGCCGGTGCAGATGAACTCCGTTCACTTTCTTCACCGCTACCCGGAGGAGATCGAAGGGGGCGTTGAAGTAATGAAGGGCGTGTACTGGGGCGGTGATTTCGAAAGTGTCGTGCGCCTGATCAACAGCGGTCAGGCCGACCCTGAGCGCATCCGGTTCTATATCGGCTACTCGGGCTGGAGCGCCGGGCAGCTGGAAACGGAGATGGAAGAAAAGACCTGGCTTACCGTTGAAGCAGCCCGCAGCCTCGTGTTTCACCCGAATGCCGAAGAGATCTGGAAGGAGTCCCTCAAGCACCTCGGTGGCGAGTACGAGATGATGATCAATTTTCCCATCGACCCGCAACTCAACTAAGCATCAGTCAAGAACGACCGTGCGGTCTTTCGGGTACCGGACACGGTAACTGACCGACACCTTTTTTTCCTGCCCTGGCTGGAGGGTGAGCACCCATGTGGCGAGGCCCGTGTCCTTATCGACCTGGGCGTCAGGAGCCTTCACGTTATCCACGTCGATGTCCTTCGTTATCGATACGGGGAACTGGTCTGTGACCCGGATCGTGACGGGGACCTTCTTCGTATTGCGAACGCTGATCTCGTACTGTCGCTCGTCGGTGCGATTGCTCCCGATCAGGCGCCGCGCGCTGTATTCCTTCACCAGCTTGCGTTCCAGCCTGACACCATGATCTTTGCCGAGCGACAGCAAGAGGGTGTCTGCAGTTGAGGCCAGGTCGAGATAGGTCTTTCCCAGGTAGGTTCCTTCGAAATAAAGATTGACCTCACCGGATTGAAGATCGAAGTCCTGCCACCCCACGATCCCCGCCGTGAGGAAAGCGGACGGATCGATCTTTGGAACTGCCGCGTACTCGAATACTGCGGGGATGTCCATCTCCCGGATACCGATAGTGGTGGACTTGCCATCAGGCTCCAGCGTGTATGCTTCGGCGATTGAATATTCAATGGCGACTGGCTGGTATTGAGTTACGGTGGTAACCGTCCCGATCTCGCGGCCCGTGATGGTGGGTACCGCAGCAGCCATGTCGCTCTTGCGCGCGCTGTAACCAACGACAACAACTTCCTGGAGGGCGCCGGCATCAGTCGGCAGCGTAATGGCCGCATAGCCCGGGATTGCTTTCACCTCGACTGACGTATAGCCGACAGAGCTGACGACCAGGACTGCATTCGCGGGAAGTGACTGGATCCGGAAAAAGCCATTGGCATCCGTGGTCACCGCCTGCCGTGAATTCTTTAGCGCAACAGTGGCGAACGAAATCGGCTCCCCCTTTTCGTTTGTGACGCGGCCCGCAGCCGTTCCCGCCTCGACCGTCCGGCTACGCATCCAGGCCAGCGACGGATCGTAGAAGCCGAGCTTCCACGGCTGAAGCTGTGATGGCGTCGCGTTGGACCGCGGATCGCCGGTACTGAGCGTAAGGGCAATATCTTTCCAGAGCTCACCGCTTCTCTGGAAGACGTGGGCGTTCATCAACACCTGCAGCGGCGATGCCACGTCGACGACGCGCACATCGTAAGCCGGGTACCAGCCGGCGTCGCTCACGTTGTATAACAACCGGAGATCCAGGGAGCGGGCGGTCTTGCTTTCGACGAGGGCCGTCACGACAAAGCCGGTGCTGTCGCGCCTGTGGCCGGTTTCCGCGAGCTGGGCGCGCCACGCCTGCACTTGCGACTCGGCTGCCTTCCTGCGCTTTTCGATCTGTTGTTCTTTTCCGTAGATCTCTGTCAGGCGCTGGCGGTGCAGGTCGAGCGCCTGCCGTAGTTCCGCGGTATGGACGCCTGACTGTCCGCCGATCGCTTCGTTCTTGATCACCATCTGCTCTTCGTTCCTGTAGACATCGAGCAGGCGCCGGTCGGAATCGATCGCTTCTTCAAGCGCAGTGATCCTGTCGCGGATGCTTGCCTCTTCCCCTGCGATCCAAACCGCAGAGTGGACGTCCTTTGTTGCCTGCACGCCAAGCAGTGTGACACCGGCGTCGGCCTTCAGCTGGATGCTCTGAACATCGAGGCTTTTGCTGAGACCGCGGAACCTGATCTCGGTACGGCCGGCAGGCAGCGTAACGCGGGCCGACCGCTCCACGCGGGCGCCGGATGTAAACACTGTGACGCCGCGAACGGCTGTCTCCGCATCAACGGCGTGCGGCTGCGCGGAGCTGAGAAAGGGGGAAAGCAAGGCGAGGAGAAAGGAATGGATACGCATACAGGCAGTTTGTCTGGAGATGCGCCTGGTCGCGGCTTTACACAAAAAAGCCGTTGCTTTCGCCACGGCTTCGATATGATCCCGATCGTTTTTCTTATTCCACTGCTGTCGCGCCTTCAACGAGCACGGTCACTTTGTTGTTCAGCACCTCTACGAATCCACCCTGGATATCGTAAGAGGCGGAGTGTGCCTGCTTGTCGCGAAGCACCTTCACGCGGCCCGCTTTCAGTGCGCCCACGAGTGGTGCATGGCGGTCAAGCACCTCGAAGGAGCCGCTGATGCCGGGCATCTGAACGCCATAGACCTCGCCGCTGAACAGTTTGCGCTCCGGAGTTAATATTTCTAACGTCATGTGAATTTCTGATTTCTATTTTCTCATTCCTGATCCGGCTCCACGAAGTTGTTGGAACTCCGGAAGCGGTGCATGTTATCCCTGAGCGGAGGCCATCAGCTTTTTGCCCTTCTCGATCGCATCGTCGATCGTACCGACGAGGTTGAAGGAAGCTTCGGGGTAATCGTCCACTTCACCGTCCATGATCATGTTGAAGCCGCGGATCGTTTCCTCGATCGGAACCAGCACGCCTTTGAGGCCGGTAAAGGCTTCGGCAACGTGGAACGGCTGCGACAGGAAGCGCTGCACTTTTCGGGCGCGGGAGACGATCAGCTTGTCTTCGTCGCTCAGCTCGTCGAGACCGAGGATGGCGATGATGTCCTGGAGCTCTTTATAGCGCTGGAGGATCAGCTTCACGCGGTTGGCGCAGTTGTAGTGCGCGTCGCCGACAACGGACGGCATGAGGATGCGGGACGTTGAGTCAAGCGGATCCACTGCCGGGTAGATGCCAAGGTCGGCGATCTTCCGTGACAGTACCGTTGTTGCGTCAAGGTGGGCGAAAGTGGTTGCCGGCGCCGGATCCGTAAGGTCATCCGCCGGTACGTATACGGCCTGGACCGAGGTGATGGAGCCGTTCTTTGTGGAGGTAATGCGTTCCTGCATCAGTCCCATTTCCGTTGCCAGTGTCGGCTGGTAGCCTACGGCGGATGGCATCCGTCCGAGCAGGGCCGATACCTCGGAGCCTGCCTGCGTGAAGCGGAAGATGTTGTCGACGAAGAAGAGGATGTCGCGGCCTTTGCCGGTTCCGTCACCGTCGCGGTAGTATTCCGCGATCGTCAGGCCGGAGAGGGCGACACGGGCGCGGGCGCCGGGGGGCTCGTTCATCTGGCCGAAGACGAAGGTGGCTTTTGAATCGGCAAGCTCGGCCATGTTTACTTTGCTGAGGTCCCAGCCGCCTTCTTCCATGCTGTGCTTGAAGGCGTCGCCGTATTTCATGATACCGGCTTCGATCATCTCGCGCATCAGGTCGTTTCCTTCGCGGGTGCGCTCGCCGACGCCGGCAAACACCGACACGCCCGCATAAGCTTTCGCGATATTGTTGATCAGTTCCTGGATCAGTACTGTCTTACCGACACCCGCACCACCGAACAGGCCGATCTTACCACCCTTGGAGTAGGGCTCGATGAGGTCGATGACCTTGATACCGGTGAACAGCACCTCGGTAGCGGTGGACAGGTTTTCGAACAAGGGGGGCTTGGCGTGGATCGGGCGGCCGTTCACCTTGGGAACGGGAGGCAGTCCGTCGATCGGGTCACCGGTCACATTGAAGAGGCGGCCTTTGATGGCGTCGGACGCAGGCATCGTGATGGGAGCCCCTGTGTCAACCACGTCTACGCCGCGGGTAAGACCTTCGGTGCCGTCCATCGCGATGGTACGCACGCTATCCTCGCCGAGGTGATTCTGAACTTCGAGAACGAGGATATCCCCGTTTTCGCGTTTTATCTCCAGTGCATTGAAAATTTCAGGAAGGCTGCATTCGAACTGCACGTCCACAACGGCGCCGATAATCTGTTTTACCTTACCAACATTTGCCATAAATAGCGTTTATTGCTTGCTTTTTAAGGAGTCGGA
>JAQBNP010000054.1 GCA_028288515.1 Flaviaestuariibacter sp.
GCCGGCTGCGCGCGGGCGATCATGAGATCATTGTTCGCGAAACAAGGCACTGGGATGATGCAGGAGGAGAGTCAATGGAGAAGGGCAGTCCCGATCATCTCCTGGTCCGTTACCGGTACCAGTTCAAAAACCTCTTGCGCTATGGACTCACGGCCGAAAAGGATGCAGGCGAGCCCTTTGGGAAAGGGGGATTCGATTTCTATTCGGCGCATGTTTTCGCGCGGCATATCGGGCACATTGAAGCCGTAGCGCTGGGGGACTTTACCGTCAATCTGGGACAGGGACTTGTGCAGTGGCAGGGCCTGGCCTTCAAAAAGAGCGGTGACATTGTGGCGATCAAGAGGCAGGGGCCTGTCCTGCAGCCCTACGGCTCGTCCGGCGAGACAGGATTTGAGCGTGGCGTCGGTGCGACGCTGCAGCAGGGCCGGTTCCAGGCGACAGCCTATTGGTCCCGTCTGAAAAGGGATGGGAACGTGGTGGCGGATTCTGTGGGGAGCGGGTGGGTGAGCAGCCTGCCCGCTTCCGGTTTGCACCGGTCGGCTGCGGAGCGCGCCGATCGGAAAGCTGTGATCCAAACAGACGCTGGTGCCAACCTGAGGCTGCTGCTGAAGGACGGCCAGGTGGGTTTGACGGTTGTTGCCGGCCGGCTCTCGAAGGCGCTCAAGCCAGGGCCGGAGCCTTATCACCGCTTCGACCTGCAGGGTCGGCAATGGTTGAATGCAGGCGTCGATTACAGCTACACGATCGCCAACATGCACGTTTTCGGGGAGGCCGCTTTTAACAGGGATGGTGACGGGGCGGTCGTGAGCGGGCTCTTGCTAAGCGTTGACCCGAGGCTGGATGTCGCCTTTTTAGGGCGCCGGATCGGCGTACGCTACCGGGCGATGTCGGGCGATGCGTTCACGGAAAGCGTGACCCCCGGCAACGAGTCAGGCGCATACGTTGGCGTGGCCGTGCGGCCCTCGGCTGCCTGGCGGGTGGAAGGATATGTCGATGTTTATGCTTCGAAAGGGCTGCGCTTTCGGGTCAATGGGCCTTCGAGGGGAACGGACTGTCTCCTGCAGGCGACCCATACCCCCCTGCGGGGGACGGAGCTCTATCTGCGGTACCGTGTGGAGCGAAAGGACGGGAATGGCGATGGACCGGCGCCTGTACCGGCAGTGGTACCGCACCTGCGGCAAACCATTCGGCTGCAGGCTGTTTGCCCGCTATCGCCCGTGGTGACGCTGAAGTGCCGTACCGAGCTGGCCTGGTATGACAAGCGAAGCGCGGGCGGGGAAGCAGGTTTCCTGGGGTTTGCCGAGGCGGCCGTTAAGCCGCCCGGCAAGTTCTCGGGCAATGCGAGGCTTCAATATTTCGAAACGGGGGGCTATGAGACCCGCTTATTTACTTATGAGAGCGACGTGCCGGGTGGTGCCCTGATCCCGGCGTTTTCGGGAAAGGGGTTCCGGTATTATGTGAATTTCGGGGTGGACCTGACCCGAAAGCTGGGAGTGGACCTCCGGTTCGCCCGGACAGTGTTCAATGAGGGGAGGGGAGCGGAGATCATCGGTGGCGAGGGGGTTGCAGCTCGGAGGACAGAGGCCAAAATACAGGCGCACTACACCTTTCAGGGGTTTTGATGAGATTGGGGTACCCAAAAAACATTTAAAGAAAAAATAAACTTTTGTTAGAAATCTTCTAATTTGGCGCAGCAAATCCTACGGAGCTATTGTCCATCAATAGGTTTCCCTCTCGTGGAAGATTGGGCAAGAAACCAAGGTTTATTTAATTAAAACAAACGTCTAAATGAGAAAAGCTGCATCATTGCTTACAATGCTAATGCTCTTTTGCGTATTAGCATTCGCACAGACACGGACCATCTCGGGTACCGTAAGAGACGCTCAGGGGAACCCTGTTCCCTTTGCGACAGTGACAGAAGCCGGAACGAGAAACGCAGTTCAGGCTGACGCCAACGGTAATTATTCAATCAAAGTTGGTGCCAACGCGCGGCTCGACATCTCCGCTACGGGCTACGCAGCCGTCTCGGGATCATCCGGTGGTGCTGTTACGATGACCCGCACGGAAGGCACGCTTTCCGAGGTTGTTGTCACAACGGCTGCCGGCATCAAAAGACAAAAGAAAGAACTTGGCTACTCCACGACAACAGTGTCCGCGAAGGACCTGACTGTCGGTAAAGCGACCAACATCGGTTCTGCCCTGTCTGGTAAAGTTGCCGGCCTGAACGTGGTTCAGCCGAACTCCAGCGTAACGAACGATGTGCGGATCACCCTCCGGGGCAACCGCTCGATCTCTGGTAACAACCAGCCGATCCTCGTCGTTGACGGTTCCATTCTTTCCATCAGCTACCTCAACCAGCTCAATCCAAACGATGTTGACAACGTAACCGTACTGAAAGGCGCGGCTGCAAGCTCACTCTATGGTAACGAGGCATCGAATGGCGCCATCGTCATCACGACCAAAAAAGGCTCCCGTTCTGCTCCCGTCATCAACCTGAGCAGCACTGTCAACGTAGAAAGCATCTCCCTGATGCCTGAGCTGCAGGAAGAATATGGCTCCTACGGTGGTGAGGGCCTTGACGCACAGGGTCGCTCTACGTATATTCCTTATGAGAACCAAAGCTATGGCCCCCGCTACAATGGCCAAATGGTTCCCCTCGGCAACCCGGTTGTGACGTTCAACGCCGCCACAGGCAAGTTTGACACATCGACTTTCATGGTGCCTTACCGCGCTGTGAAGAACGGCAAGCGTAAATTCTTTGACAACTCGATCACGTTCCAGAACAACGTTTCCTTCTCTTCCGGAGATGCCGGAGGCCAGTTCTACGTTTCTGCGGAGAATATGCGCAAGAGCGGTACTGTTCCTGATGACAAGGCAACACGTAACTCCGTGCGCCTGAACGCCAGCAAAGAGATCCGCAAGGTGACCCTGAGCGCGAACATCGAGTACGCGAAGTCTACGTATAACATCGTCGGACCAGATGTCAACCAGGACCGTTCCGTTTACTGGTCGATCCTGAATGCGCCGGCTCACGCGCCGATCGCCGACCTCAGCGACATCGTCAACAACCCGTATGCGACGCCTTCTGGCTATTTCAACGCTTACTATGGCAACCCATGGTGGACGATCAAAAATTCCCGCCAGATCGACGACCGCGACAACATCATCTCGAATGCACGCCTGGAGTTCCGCCCGCTGGACTGGCTGAGCCTTTCCTACCAGGTAAACTACAACGCGTTCTTCGACAAATATGAGTACCACCGTAACAGCATCAAGTATACGGAAGGTGGCAAGTATTACGCAGAGCACGGATTTGACATCTACCCAGCTTCAGGTGGCTACAAGTCGAGCTCTTTCCCTGGTGTTGCGCAAACCGGCTACCGCGAGCGCTTCAACTATTCCCGTCTTCAAGGCGACTTCCTGTTGAACCTGCACAAGAACTTCAACAAGATCTCCTCGACCCTCCTCCTGGGCCAGACGACCTACCAGATCACACAGGACCGCAACGACCTCGGCTATGACCCTCAGACTGGTACGATCAACACATACGGCGATATCTCTGTATGGGGACCTGCCTACGCAACGGGCGGATCGGTTTCTTACCATAACGAGTCCAAGCAGCGCACGATCGGTGCTTTCGCTGATCTGACGCTCGGCTATAACAATTATCTCTTCCTGCACGGTTCCGTTCGGAACGACTGGGATTCACGCCTTGAGAAAGAAAACAGGAGCTTCCTGTATCCTTCACTCGATGCCTCGATCCTCTTCTCCGAAGCAATCCCTGCCGTAAAGAATTTTGCTCCGCTGACTTCAGGCAAACTGCGCGTGTCTTATGCCCGCGTTGGCCAGCTGAACCTCGGCGCTTACTCAACACGTGACTTCTTCACATCTCCTGCAGGCTTCCCGTTCGGTACGATCGGTGGCTATTCTGTAGGCGGAACATTCAACAACCCGAATATCGAGCCTGAGTTCACGACTGAAAAAGAAGTGGGCGTTGAGCTTGCCTGGTTGAAGAACCGTTTATTGACTGACTTCTCCGTTTTCCGTCAGAACACAACGAACCAAACCCTGAACCTGGGTATTTCCCCGGCAACTGGTCGCGGTACAGCTGTGCTGAACATTGGTGAAGTACAAAACTCTGGTGTAGAAGCAGATATCAAAGGAACAATTATCCAGAAACGCAACCTTCGCTGGATGGTTGGCGTCAACTATTCTTACATCAAGAACAAAGTATTGGAAATCGCTCCTGGAGTAGATCAGCAAGCATTGAACACGACCACTGGTGGTCTTGGTGGCGGTGTCTATGCCGTTGTGGGTCAGTCTTACCCGACCCTGCGCACGACCGACTGGGTTCGTGACTCCATGGGACGTATCATTGTCGATCGCAACACCGGTCTTCCGACCAAGAATGCGGCCCTGACCTCTTACGGCACAACACAGCCCCCGCACCGCCTGGGTCTGAATACGTCGCTGGCTGTTGGTCATTTCACGGTTGCTGCAACTGCTGAGTTCCGTGGCGGTGCCGTCATGCTGAACGCTGTTGGTTCTGACCTCGATTTCACAGGTGTTTCCAAGAACAGCACGAAGTTCAACCGCGAGCGTTTCGTGATCCCGAATTCTTCCTATGATGACGGTACTGGTAAATATGTTGCCAATACAGACGTTGTAACAGACACGGATCCATGGAACTTCTTCGGTAATATCTACAACACTGTCGGTTCAAACTATGTGACCAGCTCTGACTTCTGGAAGATCCGTGAGGTTTCAATCGGATACGATGTTCCTGCTTCCCTCGTGAGCAAGACGCGCTTCATCAAAGCTGCAAACATTTCTCTCGTTGGCCGCGACCTGTTCATCTTCAAAGCCAAGGAGAACATGTGGAGCGATCCTGAGTTTAGCAACACAACCGGCAACGGCATTGGTATCACCAATAACCTCCAGACACCTTCTACACGTAAGTACGGTGTGAGCCTGAACTTAACTTTCTAAATAAATAACAATCGAGATTATGAAGAAATATCTGTTTATACTTCTCCTGGCCGGCACGGCGCTGTCCAGTTGCAAGAAGGATTTTCTGGACCTGAACGAAAATCCGAACTTCCCGTCTTCCGTCCCGGCAGCTTCCCTGCTTGCTCCGGCCGAAGTACGTACAGCCTCCATCGTCACCGACCCGAACCTGGCGATCGTCCAGGTGTGGATGGGTTACTGGGCGTTCAGCCCGAACTACGCGGTGAACCAGGATACCCGCGACTACCGGATCACGAACACCACGGGACAGGGCTTCTTCACGAACCTGTACACGAACGCGTTCGACTACCAGACAATGATCAACGCGGCGGTTGCTCAAAACAACCCGGCTCTCGAAGGCATCGGTCGCACGATGAAATCCTTCCTGATGCAGTACGCTGTTGACGTATACAACAACGTTCCGTATACAGAAGCGTTCCAGGGCACGAAGAACCAAACGCCTGCATACGAAAACGGTATGAGCGTGTACGAGAAGATCTACGACGATCTGAACCTCGCGATCACCCGTTTCAACAACGTCGCTGCCGTGTTCCCGACAGCCAGCGAGGACATCATGTTCAAAGGCAACAAAGCCCTTTGGATCAAGATGGCAAACACGATCAAGCTGCGCATCCTTTTGCGTCAGTCAGGCCGTGCCGATCGCGCTGCCTACATCGCTGCTAAACTTGCCACCGACTTCCCGAACGGCCTCGCAGGCTTCCTGCAGGCGAACGAAAGCGCGGTTGTAAACCCAGGCTACACAAACTCCGACAACAAGCAGAACCCATATTGGGCGAACTTCGGGTACAATGTGTCTGGCGCCAAAACAGGCAATAACGATTTCTACCGTTCAAACATTTACGCTGTAAACTTTTACAAGAACCAAAATGATGTGCGCCTGTTCTACGTAGCCAACTCTACGGGTGCCGGTTCTTTCTTCGGCGGCAACTTTGCCGGCGCTGAAATGGGCACGCAAGGTTCTACAACAGCTGCCTACTCTGATATCACGAGCAAAGACTACCGCTCTGCCAGCGATCCTCAGAACATCCTGTCTGATTTCGAATCCCTGTTCCTGCAGTCAGAAGCGGTTGCCCGCGGCTGGTTCCCAGGTGGCGACGCTGTTGCCAAGCAGAAGTTCGACCAGGCTAAGCTGCAATCATTCGTCTTCATGTTTGACCGTGTGGATGGTGCCGGCGCTGGCGCAAGCTATCTGAGCCTCATGACGCCAACTGCCGACAACACATTCCCGGTTGGTGGTACCCTTGCTGAAAAGATCCGTGTGATCATTACGCAGAAATGGGCAGCTCTGAACGGCATTAACTTCATCGAGCCATGGGCTGAATACCGTCGCACAGGCTATCCGAACGTGCCGCTGTCAAGCAGCGCAAGCCGTGGTCCGCGTATTCCCCTGCGCCTGAAGTATCCACAGTTCGAGTATGATTACAACGGGGCGAATGTTACCGCTCAAGGCACGATTGACCAGTTCACATCCAAAATCTGGTGGATGCCTTAATGGTCGAACGGATTTTTAAGAATCAAACATTAAACTCATAATATGCGAATTAAATATTTGTCTTCCATTGCTCTCGCAAGCCTGATGTTTGCCGGATGCCTGAAGAACAAGGGTAATAACTTTACCATTCAGGACTCCCCCGCATCCAGCACGGTCAGCTTCCCCAACCAGGAGGAGTCTGCGGCGCTCGATATCCAAACGGCACCAACAACGTATACATTCTACGTTGAGGCGACATCAACGAACAACTCACACCAGGGTGGTACCATCACCATCGCCAAGGACGCTGCTGCCGTAGCTGCAGCTGGCTATGAGATGCTCCCTGACTCGGCTTACTCACTGGTGAGCACAACCTCAACGATCGACCCGGTGACTCACCTGGCTCCCTTCCAGCTGAAGGTGAACACGACGAAGATTGCTGCAGGTCATGACTATGCAGTTGCTTACAAGATCGTGTCCACGACAAACGGCGCAACGATCGCTGCGAACAAGAACAAGATCCTGATCGCCGTAGGCGCCAAGAACAAGTTCGACGGTCTTTATACATTGAAGATCAAAACGACGGGCTGGGCTGCATTCGGCATTGCCGATAATGTCAGCGGCACATACCCTGGCGATTATGAACTGATCACATCCGGTACTTCCTCCGTAGAAGGAAACGCTGTGGCTCGTGGAGATTATCTCCTGCCGGCATTCACGAACACCATGGCTGCAACGGCCTTCGGAGCAACAACGCCGGAATTCATCTTCGACCCGGTTACGAACAAGCTGGTCAACGTTCGCAACACAACGCCGCCGGACTCACGCAACCGGACACTGGAGATCAATCCAGCTGTTACGACAAGCCGTTGGGATCCCACAACGCGGAACATCTATGCGTCATTCATCATGAAGCAGACAGGTCGTCCCGACCAGGTGTTCTATGACACGCTCCTCTACCTCGGACCTCGTCCGTAAGAGAAACGATACAAGTAAAAAAGGCTGCCCACGGGCGGCCTTTTTTTTACAATCCATTCGTTTTTATTAACGTTTCATCTCCATTTAACCGATGAAGGGAGAGGAGCAATTCTGAAAACGGTTTATTTTTGAACACACAATTACCCGGATGCAAAATCAGCAGGAACCCAACCAGATCAATATAGAAATTTCAGAAGAGATCGCCGAAGGCAGCTACGCAAACCTGGCGATCATCACCCACTCACATGCTGAGTTCGTGATCGATTTCGTGAACGTGATGCCGAGCACGCCGAAAAGCAAAGTCAAATCGCGGATCATCTTCACGCCGCAGCACGCCAAGCGATTCATGAACGCGCTGACCGAAAATATCCAGCGCTATGAAGCCGCCAACGGCCACATCAAGGAACTGGAGGATGTCCAGATCCCGATGACGTTCGGAGGACCGGCAGGCCAAGCTTAACTAAACCCTAAATAGACATCGATGAAAACCAGACTGACAGGAATGATCGTGGGAGTGCTGGTGGCCTCAACCGCAATGGCGCAAGGCTACCAGGTCCAGGAAGTTTACAAGTTCGCAAACGGCGCGCAGGCGCAGAACGCCACGGCTCTTAAAAATTTTGGGCACTCGGGAGAGGTTGTCGGCTCACAATTTCTTTTCAACACGTGGGTGAAAGGCGTGATCGTTAACAATGAAGGCGTCGAGTTTACGAACGGCCTTTTCAATTACGATAAGATCTCGCAGAACCTGTACATCAATACGAACGAGAACAACCAGGCCTTCCTCGTCTTCAAGAAGGACGTGAAGTCCGTAACCCTTACGGACGGAGTCACGACCGTTACACTCGAAAAGGTACCGGCCTTGAAGACCGACCAGCTCTATACGGTTCTGGCCAAAGGATCGAGGTACACGCTGTACGCCCTCACGAAAACGAAGTTCGTTCCAGCCAGCTTCTCGACCAATGGCATTTCGTCTTCCGGGAATATGTACGATGAGTACCGTGATGAGAAAAGCTACTTCATCGTGTCGGCAAGTGGCGCGGCGCAGCCCGTTTCTCTCAAAATGAAATCCGTGAAAGCGGCGCTGCAGGCGGATAAGGAAAAAGTTGAGGATTATCTCAAGCAGAATCCTGATGCAACGATCGATGAAAATTTCGTTTCACTGCTGGTGCAGTCTTTGAATCTGTAAGTCGACCTTCTTTTCGATAATGAAGCCCGCGAAAGCGGGCTTTTTGTTTACAGGGATCCTTCGTCCGCGAAGCTGTAGTAGCCATCCTCGCTGACGATGAGGTGATCGAGAAGCTTGATGTCGAAATAAGCGGCCGCTTCGCGGATTTTAGTGGTCAGCTCCTCGTCGGCACGGCTCGGGCGCAGGCTGCCGGAAGGATGGTTGTGACACAGGATGATGCTCACGGCATCTTCCTCGAGCGCTTTTCGCAGAATGATGCGCGGGTCAGCGACCGTGCCGGTCATGCCTCCTTCGCTGATGATCTGGAAGTGGTTGATCTTGTTGGCGCGGTTGAGGAAGAGGACGGCGAAGACCTCGTGGCGGTAATCCTTGAGCAATGTCTGCAGGTATTCGGAGACGTCGAGACTGCTGCCGACGACAGTCTTCTCACGAGAGGAGAGTGCCTGTCTCCGGCGACCGATTTCCATGGCCGCAACGATCGAAATTGCGCGGGCGGCGCCGATTCCATTGATTTTAGTGAGCTCGCGAACAGTGATCTTCCCTAAGTCGGGGAGATGGTTTTTACCTAATTTCAAAACTTCCTTCGCCAGCTCCAAAGCGCTTTTACGGGCCGTTCCGCTACCAATGAGGATAGCTATTAACTCGCTGTCACTCAAGCTTTCAGGTCCTTTCTGTCGTAGTTTTTCGCGGGGTCTATCGTCAATTGCCCATTGCTTAATAGAGTACTTTCCCTCTTGCATGACTCAGGTGTTGATGATATTTTTATCTTGTCAATATCCAATAAAAGACCACTAAACCAATCCTTATGAAACACAATTCTACCTCCACCCTGGGCGCGCTGCACCCCATCATGTTCTTCATCGTCGTTTATGGAATCTCTCTTTTCCTGGCACTTTTTGTTTGCCGAACCATCTATTTCGGCATCAATGAAAAGACCACGGGGCAGACTGAAGGTAAGTCGGCCGCGCCGCAATCGGAGCTGACCGCGGCCGTTGCTTACAAGTGAATTTCCCGCTGAAAATGTGCGGCATCATCCTATCTTCGCCGCACATTTTCAGTCATGCACATGCAACCTTCTGCCAAGATTTTCTCCGGAACGGGTTCACAACATCTGACGCAGCAAATTTGCCAACGCTATGGCATTCAGCCGGGTAAGATCACGATCCAGCGCTTCAGCGACGGCGAGATCCAGCCAGTTTTTAACGAGAGCGTCCGCGGGGATGTTGTCTTCCTTGTCCAAAGCACATATGCTCCCGCCGACAACATCATGGAGCTTCTCCTGATGATCGATGCGGCCCGCCGCGCGTCTGCCTGGAAGATTGTTGCCGTTCTGCCTTATTATGGATACGCCCGCCAGGACCGCAAGGATAAGCCGCGGGTTGCGATCGGCTCCAAGCTCGTGGCCAATATGCTCGTTGCCGCCGGCGCCGACCGTGTGATCACCATGGATCTTCACGCGCCACAGATCCAGGGTTACTTTGACATCCCCGTTGACCACCTGGATTCATCTGCTGTTTTTATACCTTATATAACACAACTCCGGCTCGAAAACCTTACCTTTGCGGCCCCCGATGTGGGAGCTACCAACCGAATCCGGGAAATTGCTTCCTATTTCGAGGCCGAAATGGTGATCTGCGATAAGCACCGCAAGCGTGCCAACGAGATTGCCAGCATGGTGGTGATCGGCGACGTGGCAAACAAGGATATCGTGATCATTGACGATATCTGCGACACGGCAGGAACGCTGGCAAAGGCCGCTTCACTCCTCAAGGAGAAAGGCGCCCGCAGCGTCAGGGCCCTCGTCACACACCCGGTGCTCAGCGGAAAGGCCTACGAAAATATCGAGGCTTCGGTACTGGAAGAGCTTGTGGTTTGTGACACGATTCCCCTTCAGAAGGAATCGCCGAAAATCCAGGTGATCAGTGTCGCTGAATTGTTCGCCATAGCCATTCGGAATGCCTACGAGAACAAAAGCATCAACAACCTGTTTATCCACTCCCAGCGAAGGGATAAATAGCCAAAAGAGTCAATTTTTAAACAGTCTATAAAATGAAGACGATTACAATCGAAGGACAACTGAGGACCGAACATGGCAAGTCAGCCGCCCGCCAGCTTCGCTCTCAGGAACTCGTGCCTGGTGTAATTTACGGGGGCGCACAGGAGATCAATTTTGCAGCTCCTGCAAAAGCGCTTCGGCAGCTCGTATACACACCAAATTTCCAGTTTGCAGAAGTGAGCATCGACGGTAAAACCTACCGCACGATCCTGAAGGACCTGCAGTTTGACAAAGTTTCCGATGAGCTGATCCACGTGGACCTGCTCGAGCTCGTTGAGGACAAAAAAGTGATCGCTACGATCCCTCTCAAGTTTACCGGTATCGCTTCAGGTGTAAAAGCCGGTGGCCGCCTGGTGCCGAAGATGAAGGCTCTCAAAGTGAAAACGTTGCCTAAGCACCTTCGGTCCCAGATCGAAGTTGCGGTAGATGCGCTCGAGATCGGCGAGAACCTCCGCGTCGAAGACGTGAAGGACTCGAACTACGAGATCGTCAACTCTCCTCGGATCCCGATCGTGTCGGTTGTGACCACCCGCGCCCTGCGCCAGGAGGAAGCTGCCGCCGCAACGCCAGCCAAGAAGAAATAAGGACACACCTCTTTTTATTGACCTGCTCCTCACCGAGCGGGTTTTTTTGTGCCGCCACGCCGATATTTGCAGCCAGTATGAGCAAGTACCTGATCGTAGGCCTGGGAAATGTGGGAGCCGAGTACGCGCACACGCGGCACAACATCGGCTTCGACGTTGTGATGGCCTTCGTGACAAAGCATGGAGGACCGATGGATGTCGGTCGCCTTGCTTACCACGCCGAAGTGCGCTGGAAGGGCCGCATCTTTGTTTGCATCTGCCCGACAACCTTTATGAACCGTAGCGGCCAGGCCGTTCGCTACTGGATGGACAAGGAGAAGGTCGCGCTCGAAAACATTCTCGTCGTTGTCGACGACCTGGCCCTTCCGCTCAGCAAGCTTCGTCTCCGGCCCGGCGGCAGCGACGCAGGGCATAACGGACTCCGCGATATCCAGGCTGTGCTGGGCACTACGGACTATCCGAAGCTCCGGTTCGGTATCGGCAATGAGTTCCCGAAAGGAAGGCAGGTCGATTTCGTACTTGGGAAATGGCAGTCTGCCGAGGAGCCGCTTGTCAAGCTCAAGATCGAAAAGTGCGTGGAGGTCATTGAAAGCATCTCAACGATCGGGCTTTCGCAGACGATGACAATGGTGAACAAAGAGGAATTTAGTACCTGACAAGTACAGTGGATTTATTACTTTAGCAGACGAGCAAGCGAGCTCCAGGAATGCAGATACGGCGGATCAATGGCGATGTCCATCTCCCCCGTATGAAACCTAAACATACGAACTATGAAGATGTTTTGCGTCGGCCGCAATTATGCCGAACATGCAAAGGAACTGGGAAACGCGGTGCCTGACGAGCCCGTCATTTTCATGAAGCCAAAGAGCGCCCTCCTGCAGCCCCAGGTTCCCTTCTACTATCCCGAATTCACCAACGAGCTGCACTACGAATGCGAGCTGGTCCTGCGGATCTGCAAGAACGGGAAATACATTGCCGAGCGCTTTGCCAATAAATATTACGACGCCATTACGGTCGGGATCGATTTCACCGCCCGCGATATCCAGTCAAAGCTCAAAGAAAAGGGCCTTCCCTGGGAACGTGCAAAAGCCTGGGACAACTCCGCGGTCGTGGGCCGCTGGATCCCCATCGCTGAGATCCCGGATCGAAAGCAGATCGACTTCAGCTTCAAGAAGAACGGAGACGTTGTGCAGGTCGGTAAGTCGGCCGACATGATCCACAGCTTTGAAAAGATCATCAGCTTCATCTCCAACTATTTCTCTGTCAATATCGGCGACCTTATTTTTACCGGCACACCAGCCGGTGTGGGCGAGACCGTCACGGGCGACCAGCTTGAAGGCTTCCTCGGAGACCAGGGCCTCCTTGTCCTGGAAGTGAAATAGAACCGGTCACAACGGCGATGAGCGTCGCCGCTTTGAAGTCGCTTACATTTGCCCCTTACATTTTCCCGATGGAAAGCAGCCACCTTTTGCAGACTTACCGCAACATGTTCCGCGTGTCGATCATGGCGGAGACGTATGAAGCCAACAGGCCCATCACGAAATACGTACACTCGACGTCCAGGGGGCATGAAGCGATCCAGCTTGCGACTGCCAGCCACCTGTTGCCCTGCGATTGGGTAAGCCCGTACTACCGGGATGAAAGCCTCCTGCTCGGGATGGGGTGGAGCCCTTATGAGCTTATGCTGCAATTGCTGACCAAGGGGGATGACCCATTTACAGGCGGACGCAGCTATTACGCACACCCGAACAGCCGGGATGCGGCTCGGCCGAAGATGATCCACCAGAGCAGCGCAACGGGCATGCAGGTGATCCCGACAACCGGCGTCGCCCAGGGCCTTCACTACCTGCAGCAGGTAGATGCCGAGCGGCTGGAGAAA
>JAQBNP010000067.1 GCA_028288515.1 Flaviaestuariibacter sp.
GTTCTCATCGAAACCGGGTTTATCACAAATAAAGAAGAAGAGGATTATCTCAACAGCGAGGTTGGGCAGGACGAAATCTCGGCCTCCATCACCCGGGCCCTCGGCAGCTATATTGAATGGGTGGACAAGCAACAGGCTCCTTCGTCCGGAGCGACCATACCGGTGAACCCCAGGGGCAAAACACCGATCGGTTTTCTTGAAGCAGTCGAGCAAAAAGAGCGCGCCGCCTCGGCCCGGTAAGCTTCTCCTGCCCCACTGCTGTGGTATAATTTTTTAAGTCTCATGCATGTGCGTACAGCACAATGGGCGGGTGTCCGTATTTTTATTGTTATTTTGACAGCAATACGGGTCACCTCCGCCACAGAAAACCAGAATGCATGAAGATCTCCAACGAAGCTAAAGTCGGTCTGCTCGCCATCATCGCCATTATCATACTCGTCATCGGCTTCAATTTTCTGAAAGGAAAGAAGCTGTTCAGCAAGGAGCCCATCCTGTTCGCGGAGTTCAAGAACCTGGGGTCTTTGGAAAAATCCAATTCAGTCAAGATCAATGGACTTGTGGTGGGCACCGTGTATAATTTTGCTCCCAAGGACAAGGAGGTCAGCTCCATCATCGTTGAGATTCACCTGACGCGCGATGTGTTGATCCCCCGGAACTCGGTTGCCCTCATTGCCGGTTCTCCCCTCGGATCGGCAGCTATTTCGATCAAGAAAGGGACTGCCAACGAGTTTCTGAAATCCGGCGATACGATCTCCACCAATGTCGGCGGTGACCTTCTCGGCGACCTGAAAGAGCAGCTTGCTCCAACAATGACGCGCATCAATGAAACACTGGATTCACTGAAGCTTGCCATCGGCAGCATCAACTCGATCTTTGATCCGGGCACAAATCGCAACCTGCAAACGCTCATTGCCCATATGACCATTTCGGCGGCCAACCTTCAAAAGCTTCTCAACTCTGAAAGCGGGGCGCTTGCACAGACACTCGGGAACATGAACGCGGTCACAGGCAATCTAGCGAAGAACAATGATGCGATCACGCATTCGATCCGCAATGTGGAGATCACTACCTCCAGCCTTGCCAATGCCCGCATCCAGGAAACCGTTGCCGCGCTCGAAGGCACCATCAAAGAACTCCAGGGAGCAGCGGGCGGTCTGAAAGGAAGCGTTGACAAGATCAATAGTCCCAACGGGACGATCGGTGCTTTAATGAATGACCGTAAGCTGTATGACCAGCTGAACAAAGCCGCGCTGGGCCTCGAGATCCTGCTCGACGACGTCCGTGTTCACCCCAAACGCTACGTTAATATTTCGGTGTTCGGAGGGAAGTCGAAACCCGACCCGCTAACTTCGCCCACCGTCAAGGATACGATCCCGACGACCCGTCAATGAAGTTCCGACTCCTCTTCTTTGTCTGCCTGCTCTTTACCTGCTTCGGTGCCAGTGCCCAGGTACCAGGCGATACCACGCAAACCGTAGAAATACTGCCAGGGACAAAAAAACAGGTCTCCCAGCGCATGCCCGACGGCACCAGTCTCCAGATCTGGGTCGGCAATGTGGCCATGCGGCAGGGCACAACACTCTTTTATTGTGACAGCCTAGTGATCAATTCCGGAACCAAGGTCGCCGAGGCTTTTGGCAATGTCCGCATCGTGGACGACACGACCGTCATCCGCGCAGGCTACCTGCGGTACCTCATGGATGTCCGGTACGCGTACCTGCAACGCAGCGTTCGCCTGACGGACGGCCACGGGTCACTGACCACGCCGGAGCTCGAATACGACGTGGTTTCCAAGATTGCAACCTATAAGAATGGCGGGCGCCTGGTCAATAACAAGACAGTGCTGACCAGTCGCGAAGGCATCTATTATTCTGATACCAGGGAGATGTTCTTTAAGAAGAATGTCGTGCTCAAGGACCCTGCTTACGACCTGAAAACGGATTCGATGTTTTATAACACGGAGACGCAGCAGGCCCGCTTCATCACCGACACTTATATCCGCGACAGCTCCGGCCGCGTGATCCGCACCCGTGAGGGCACGTTCCAGAAAGGCGGCCAGGCGCAGTTCACCCAGCGGACCACGATCGAGGACAAATGCCTCAGGGTGACGGGCAATCGCATCGCGAGCGACGACGCCACCGGCATCATCCAGATCGAAGGCAACGCCGTCCTGATCGATAGCTGCCAGGGTGTATTTATTCTCGCCAACCAGATCTTCGCCAATAAAAAAACAGAAGCCTACCTCGCCACGCGAAAGCCGGTGATGATCATCAAGCAGGAGCGCGATTCGATTTTCGTTGCGGCCGATACGCTGTTCTCCGCCCGGTTGACTGACCTAGTGCGGGCCGTTGACACGATGGCAAAAAAACCGGCAAAACCTGGGAAAGCCGCTGCCAGCAAGACTGCCAGGCCGGACAGCACCAACCGTTATTTCGAGGCGTTCCGAAACGTGCGAATCTATTCGGACTCACTGCAGGCGTCCAGCGACAGCTTGTTTTACTCCTTCCGCGATTCAACGTTCCGCCTTTACCAGGATCCCGTTGTCTGGAACGGCAAGAACCAGGTGACGGGGGATAC
>JAQBNP010000076.1 GCA_028288515.1 Flaviaestuariibacter sp.
TAGCAAGACCCGCGGTCTGAACCTGACGGAAGCCGAGAAGCGCAATTTCGTGAAGTCCGGCCCGATCGGCGTCCCCTTCAGCCAGCTGAAGCAGATCCTGCAATATGCGCCAGCCGACCAGGTGAAGGTCAAGCAGCCCGGTATTCCCATCAAGGATTCCGCAACCAACGAGCTCTATTACTGGGTTCGCGACGCGGTGACCGTTATGGCGGGCAGGAAGATCGACCACCTGATCAAGATCGACAACGAAGCGAAGTACCCATTCTTCAAAAATGTTGTTGACGCGTACAAGCGGAACGAGCAGTTCAAGTTCAAGCTGGTGACGTCTCCCGAAGACGCTCCCGCCAACACGGACCTGTCCCGGAGCCGCGCCGAGCAGAAATAACCCGATTATTGATTTAAAAACGAGAAGAAATGGCAAGTATAGATAGCGGCGGTGGCGATAGTGGCCACAAAAAAGGACCCGGCGTCAAGAAAGCAAAAAAGCTGTCGACCCGGGTGGATATGACGCCCCTGGTTGACCTCGCGTTCCTTCTGATCACGTTCTTCATCTTTACGACCACCCTAAGCACGCCCGCCGGTATGAAGCTGGCCGTGCCGAAGGATACGGACAAGAAAGACCAGATGAACGCGGCCAAGGAATCCGGTGCCCTCACGATCATGCTCGGAAAGAACAACCAGGTCTTCTTTTATGAAGGCCAGCTGAAGCCCGACGGATCCAATTTCACAGTCAGCTCCTTCGATCCCGAGACCGGCATCCGGTCAGAGATCATCAAGAAGAAAAAGCAGGCTGGCGAGGATCTTGTGGTTGTGATCAAGCCGAACGAGGACGCGACCTATAAAAATACCGTGGACGTTCTGGATGAGATGACGATCAACGTGGTGAAGAAATTTGCCCTGGTCAGCATCACGCCGAACGAAAACCAGCTGGTCCTGGCAACACAGGCCCGCGCGGCGACCGGTAAATAATTTGTGGAAACAGCACTGTGCTGCATCTCATTAAAACAACTGATTAACAATGGAACCGAACAGAATCTTAAGCGCCGACATTCTGGATCTTCTCTTCGAAGACCGGAACAAGGCCTACGGTGCCTATGAACTGCGCAAGTCGTACAACAGGCGCATTACCATAGCGCTGTTAGTGACTGCCGGGCTGTTGCTGTTCATTTTCCTTAGCTCACTCCTGGCTAACAAAATGAGCGCAACCGAGGCGGACCTCAAAATCGAGGAGGTAGAATTGAAGAACATCAAGGAAGAACCACCGCCCCCCGAGCCGCCGCCCCCACCGCCACCAGAGACACCCCCGCCACCCAAAGTGGAGATGACCCAGTTCACCCCGCCCGTCATTAAGCCCGACGAGGAAGTGAAGAAAGAGGAGATCCCACCGGATGTCGACAAGCTCGAGGACACGAAGATCGACGTCGTCAGCCAGGAAGGTGTGAAGCAGGACATCGCCGTTCCGCCCGTCGAGGAGAAGTCAGTTGTGACTGTACCGGTGGACAACACCAACTACGACCAGACCTTTACCAAAGTAGAGGTGGAAGCCGAGTTCCCCGGCGGACAAGGTGCCTGGAGCAAATACCTCCAGCGCAACCTGAACGCCCAGGCCCCGAGCGATGCCGGCGCCCCTGCCGGACAGTACACGGTGGTCGTCCAGTTCATCGTGGACAAGGAAGGTAATATCTCCGACGTGAAGGCCCTCACCAGCCATGGTTACGGCATGGAAGAGGAAGCTGTTCGGGCGGTCAAAAGAGGTCCGAAATGGACCCCGGCCATCCAGAACGGACGCCAGGTGAAAGCATACCGCAAGCAACCGATCACCTTCGTGGTGTCGGAAGGCTAAGAATAGATCATCATTTGGAAAAGGTCCCCCGGAAACGGCGGGACCTTTTCTTTTTATTCCCTCTTACTTTTGCCGGCATGAGCCTGAAACTTTCCGGATGGGGCGACACCATCGTTGCGCTGGCCACACCCCCCGGCATCGGCGCCATTGGCGTTATCCGCCTGAGCGGCTCCCGGGCAATCGCCATCACGAACGGCCTCTTTCCCTCGAAAGACCTGGCCGCCCAGCCCTCGCATACGCTTCATGTCGGCTACCTCCGGAAAGGCGAGGAGGCGCTGGACGAAGTGGTTGTGTCGCTTTACAAGGGGCCGCGATCCTACACCGGCGAGGACACGATCGAGATCAGCTGTCACGGCTCACCCTACGTGCAGCAGCAGATCATTGACGCCTGCATGGAAGCTGGCGCCCGCCTTGCCAAACCCGGTGAATTCACCCAGCGTGCCTTTCTCAACGGCAAGCTCGACCTCGCCCAGGCAGAGGCTGTGGCCGACCTCATCGCCAGCAATACCGCCGCCTCGCACCGAACGGCGCTGACGGCGATCCGTGGCGGGTTTTCAGCTGCGCTCAAGGACCTGCGCGACCAGCTGCTGACCTTCTCGGCACTCATTGAGCTGGAGCTAGATTTTTCGGGGGAGGATGTCGAGTTCGCCGATCGCTCAAGGCTTCGGGCCCTGGTCAAAACGGCTCGTGAAAAAGTGGGCCGGCTGCTTCAATCGTTCCGTCTCGGCAACGTGATCCGCAATGGGATCAATGTCGCAATCATCGGCAAGCCGAACGTGGGTAAGTCGACCCTGCTCAATGCATTGCTGAATGAAGAAAGGGCGATCGTCAGCGAGATCGCGGGCACCACGCGCGACACGATCGAAGAGGTGATCAATATCGGCGGAATCCTGTTCCGCCTGATCGATACTGCGGGTATCCGCAACCACACAACGGACGCCATTGAAAGCGCAGGCATCCTGAAGAGCCGCCAGAAGATGGCGGAGGCCGACCTGGTTCTTTACCTGTTCGATGCAAATGAAACGACGGCGGCCGCGCTCGATGCAGCGGCCGCTGAGATGGACGATGCCGGCATTGCGTTCTTGAAGGTTGCCAACAAGATCGATGCGCTGGACGAGCAAAGGGCGCGCGAAACGTTTGCCGGCCAGGACGTGCTTTTTCTTTCAGCAAAAACCGGTGATGGCCTCGAGGCGCTCACTGAAACGATGGTGGCCCGCGTGCTCCGGGATGGGGTGCCATCGGAAAACGTGATCGTGACGAATGCCCGGCACTACGGCGCTTTGCAGGAGGTGGAACGATCGCTAGCCGATGTCGCGGAAGGGATGGAACGCCAGATCCCCGCGGACCTGCTCGCGCTGGACATCCGCCGCAGCCTGCACTACCTGGGAGAGATCACCGGCGAGATCACGAACGAGGACCAGCTGGATTATATTTTCAGCAAGTTTTGTATCGGAAAGTAGGGGAGAGGGCGTTTCGGGGTGGGAGTACTGAGGGATTTACGATTTTAGATTTTTGGAGAGTGTGTTGAACCACGAAGGCACGAAGAGCGCGAAGGAGCACAAAGAGGGGTTTACGATTTTAGATTTGCGATTTTAGATTTGCGGACACTCTAAACTTTCGGACTGTCATCCCGAGCGCCCCGCGAGGGAGCCCATGCGCTCCGCAGCCTGCCCCTCATGGCGAGGAACGAA
>JAQBNP010000118.1 GCA_028288515.1 Flaviaestuariibacter sp.
TCGGGCGAGGTGGGCAGCTGATCCTATCATGCATCGCACACGTTTCTTTTAGGGAAGGGACCAGCCCTGTGCAACATCAAAGCGATGCGACCAGCCTTTCAAAAGATTGTTTACATTCGCTTTCACCTCATCGCCCCTTAACCATGAAGCAAATTCAGCGTCGAAACAACGTGCGCATCTCCGGCAACGGCACACAGCCAATGATCTTCGCGCACGGCTTTGGATGCGACCAGAACATGTGGCGTCACATCGCCCCTGCATTTGAAAAAGACTATAAGGTCATCTTGTTCGACTATGTTGGGTCAGGGCATTCCGACCTCTCGGCTTATAACCCCGAACGCTATGCAACGCTCAACGGCTATGCGCAGGATGTGCTGGACATCTGCGAAGAGCTCTCTCTCACAGACGCCGTTTTCGTTGGCCATTCCGTCAGCAGCATGGTGGGCCTCCTGGCTGCAATTGACCGACCCGGCTATTTTTCAAAGATGATCATGGTCGGCCCCTCGCCTTGCTATATCAACGATGCTGATTATACCGGTGGGTTCAGCCGCGCAGATATCGAAGGCCTGCTCGAGACGATGGAAAAGAACTACATCGGCTGGGCCAATTTCCTGGCACCCAATATCATGGGTAATGCTGACCGTCCCGAGCTCGCCACGGAGCTGACGCAAAGCTTTTGCTCCACCGACCCGGTCATTGCCCGGCAGTTCGCGGAAGCAACGTTCTTCTCCGACAACCGCGCCGACCTGGCCAAGCTTCACATTCCAACGCTCGTCCTGCAGTGCTCCGAAGATATGATTGCGCCCTTGGCGGTCGGCACGTTTACTGCGGAAAACCTCCGCAACGGTACCCTTCGCGTGATGAAGGCCACCGGTCATTGTCCCCATATGAGCGAGCCTGGGGAGACGACTGCCCTGATCCGGGAATACCTGTCCGCAGCCTGATGGAACCAACGATTGACCTGGCACCCTGCCTCTTCATCGCTATCGGTCCCGATGGTATCATCCGCGCCGTCAACGAGACCCTGTGCGTCCAGCTCCGGCAGGTCCGTGCCGCTCTCGTCGGCGCCCCCGTCGACTCGATCCTGTCGCTTCCCGCACGGATCTTTTATCAAACCCATTTCTACCCGCTCCTCAACCTGTCGGATCGTGCCGAAGAAATCTTCCTGATCCTGCAGGCGGCGGATAAGTCGGCGGTCCCCGTACTGATCAATGCCCAACGCGACGCAGCGACGGGAGTCATCTCCTGCGCCGGCATCACCGTCCATAACCGGAAAAAATTCGAGGATGAGCTCGTCGCCGCGCGAAAAGCGGCCGAAACAGCGCTTCGAGAGAACTCCGAGCTCCAAAAGGCCCGTGCCGCCCTGCAGGCACACGCCGAACAGCTTGACGAGCAGGTGCAGCGGCTCGACCGCCAGCATGCCGAGCTGCGGCAGTACAACCACGCTATCACGCACGATTTGCAGGAGCCACTTCGAAAAATGCTCGTCTTCGGAAATATGCTTCTTGAAATGGAGAAGGACCAGCTTCCCGCGAGCACACAGGTTCTTATCGAAAAGCATTTCCGCGTCGTTAACCAGATGCGCGACGCGGTCTCGGGTCTGCAACAATTCGTCTGGCTGGACAAGCGCCCCGGCAACTGGACAGCGGTTGATCTGAACAGGGTCCTGCAATCAGCTCGCGTGCGCGCAGAGGCTCTTGTGCCTGGCGCATCGATCCGTCTGGAGGCCGATGAGCTGCCTGTACTTTCAGGCGATGAGGCGCAATTGTTGCTGCTTCTAACGCACCTGCTGCAGAATGCGCTGCAGTTCCGGAAAGACGGACCAACGGCCGATGTAAAGGTGCTGGCAACAACCCTGCGACAAAACAGGTTTCGCTCCCTGTCGGGGAAATACAAATACGAAGATTTTCTCCGCCTGGAAATACGCGATGAGGGCACTGGGTTTGACCCTGCCTATAATCTTGAGGTGTTCGACCTGTTTAAGCGCCTACACCACGGCGCGGGTCGTGGTGTAGGATTGTCCCTCTGCCGCAAGATCGTGGAGAACCACGGGGGCCACATCGCCGCGGAAGGCAGGGCAGGGTTGGGCGCCAGCATCATCGTTCATATTCCGGCATCCCTGGTCAGGGTGGAGTAGGGCGGATCCAATGAAACGAATTGATCACCAGAAATTGTGAGCCATGACAGACGTGACGAAGACAGTACTTTATGTTGAGGACGATCCTGATGATCGAGATTTTTTCACCGAAGCGATGAGGGCCGCCCACCCGGATATCCACCTCGACTTCGCGTCGAACGGCCAGGAGGCGCTGTCCTACCTTGAGGCACGCATTGCGGGCGGCTTACCGGACCTTGTTGTGCTTGATCTGAACATGCCCTTGCTCGACGGTAAGCACCTACTTGGAAAGCTCAGCGCACGCCCTTCCTTGAACAATGTTCCTGTCGTTGTCTTTACCTCGAGCGAAAGCCCGGAGGACAAGGAAATCGTAAGGCAATACGGTGTCGCGCTCATCAATAAGCCCTACACGCTGAAACAGATGCCTCATATCCTGGACAACCTTCTTTCGTACTGCGCGTGAGGGGCTATCTTCCGCAAAAACCCCTATTTTTGATCGGTCTCCAAACTGCCACCCGATGAAATTTTCCACTCTGTGCCTCTCCTTCATGCTGCTCCTGTCCGCTTTTATCCCGGCTTCCGCCCAATCCTTTTCCAAGGGTGGCGTTTCGTTCTCCTTTCCGTCAGACTGGAAAGTGACCGAGGAAGAGGAGGTCGGCAAGGACGGCTATTACCTCTCCTGTGAGAAAGAGGGCTCGGACGCCAGCGGCCTGGCCACGCTTACCTGGATGAAGGGCGGAGAGACCATGGAGGTTATCCAGGCGTACCTCAACAACCTGAAAACAGACCTCACGGCGAAAGGCGCAAAATCCTTCGTGATGGTTGAGCCCGCGCCCTCGTCCTTCGGCAGCTACCGCGGTGTTTCATCAAGCTATACGTTTTCCATCGGCGGGCTGGACCATTCCGGGCGCATCTATTGTTTCTCCAAAGGCGGCCGTAGCTACACATTCATCTTCCAGGAAGCCGTCGAGGACCACAAGAAAAACCTGGCAGGTTTCGCGAAGATCGAAGAAACGTTTGCTGTAAAGTAAGCGGGGCTTGCGCGCATTTGCCCGGTTCAACCCTTCTTACGGGGGATACCAGGCCTTGTTGTAAAAAAACATAACGGAAACATAAACCTTCCCTTTTGCCGGGTTACCCGGTCGGATTGCTGTACCTTCGCGCCTCCAAAAACAGCGGTGATGAACCGGGGGAAGCAGCGGGGCAAATGCTCCGGCCGAGGCTTCCGATCTCTCACCCACAGCCTTTCATTATGGATATCAGAAATATAGCGATCATCGCTCACGTTGACCACGGAAAAACCACCTTAGTAGACAAGATCCTTCACGCTACAAAGACCTTCCGTGATAACCAGGATACCGGCGAACTGATCATGGACAGCAATGACCTCGAGAGAGAGCGGGGCATCACCATTTTTAGCAAGAATGCCGCCGTTACCTACAAAGGCATCAAGATCAATGTCATCGATACCCCTGGTCACGCCGACTTCGGCGGCGAGGTGGAGCGTGTGCTCAAAATGGCAGACGGTGTTTGCCTGCTGGTCGATGCGTTTGAAGGGCCAATGCCACAGACGCGCTTCGTTCTTCAAAAAGCTCTTGCCCTCGGCCTCAAGCCGATCGTGATCATCAACAAAGTAGATAAGCCAAACTGCCGTCCTGACGAGGTTCACGACGCCGTGTTCGAGCTCTTCTTCAACCTCGACGCCACCGAAGAGCAGCTCAACTTCCCCACCTATTACGGCTCGGGAAAGAACGGCTGGTTCAACGACAGCCTCGAGCAGTCCGCAGACATCACACCCCTGCTGGACGGCATCATCAAGCACGTGCCGCCGCCCAAAGTAGCGGAAGGCCCGCTGCAAATGCAGATCACTTCCCTCGATTATTCCTCCTTCCTTGGACGTATCGCCATCGGGTCCGTTGCCCGTGGCGTGATCAAAGAAGGCCAGAACATCGCCCTTATGCAGGCGGAAGGCGTCATCAAAAAGCAAAAGGTCCGCGAGCTCTATGTCTTCGAAGGCATGGGTAAGAAAAAGGTGACCGAGGTCATCGCCGGTGATCTTTGCGCCATTGTCGGTCTCGAAGGCTTCAATATCGGCGACACCGTTGCCGACCAGGACAATCCCGAGGCACTCGCCGTCATCTCCGTGGACGAGCCGACGATGAACATGCAGTTCTCGATCAACAACTCTCCCTTCTTCGGCCGCGACGGCAAGTTCGTGACCTCCCGCCACCTCCGCGACCGCCTGATGAAGGAAACTGAAAAGAACCTCGCCCTCCGCGTTTACGATACCGACAGCGCCGATTCCTTCATGGTATACGGTCGCGGTATCCTTCACCTGGGCGTCCTCGTGGAAACCATGCGTCGTGAAGGCTACGAGCTTACCATCGGTCAGCCGCAGGTGATCACCAAGGAGATCGACGGCAAGAAGCACGAGCCGTTCGAGACCCTCGTCGTGGATGTGCCGCAGGAGTATGCCTCCAAGGTCATCGACCTCGTTACCCGCCGCAAAGGTGAAATGCTGATCATGGAAACCAAGGGCGACATGCAGCACCTCGAATTCGACATTCCTTCACGCGGCCTGCTCGGCCTGCGGACGAATATGCTCACGAACACGGCCGGCGAAGCGGTCATGAACCATCGCTTCAGCGAATACAAGCCCTGGAAAGGACCGATCCCCGGTCGCAACAACGGCGTATTGATCGCGAAGGACAACGGGAGCACCACCGGCTACTCACTCGATAAGCTCCAGGACCGCGGCTATTTCTTTGTCGATGCCGGTGAGGAAGTGTATCGCGGACAAGTGATCGGCGAAAGCAACAAGCCTGGTGATATCGTCGTGAATTCCAACGAAGGCAAGAAGCTGACGAACCACCGTGCCTCCGGCTCCGATGCGGCAACGAATATCCAGCCACCACGCGAGATGACACTCGAGGAGTGCATGGAATATATACAGCAGGACGAGTGCATCGAGGTGACGCCAAACCACATCCGCATGCGGAAAGTGATGCTTGACGAGGACGAGCGCAAGAAGCAACAGAAGCGCATGAGCTCCGAAGCTGTTTCGTAAGCCAGCCATAAGATACATACCAAGTGGCCGCTCCTGCGGCCACTTTTTTTATGCCCTTCCCACTTGTGCCACCCGGCTGACGATTCCGATTGACGAGTCACCACTCACCTTCCCTTTCCCCGTGGCTTTTCTTTTGCAGCACTCTCCCCATGAACCGGATCGCCTTCTTTTTTCTTGCCTGCCTTTTCCTCGCTTCCTGCAATGATGTTGACCGCGTCATCGGGCGCGACAAGAAAAAGCCCGTCACCTATTCCTTCAGCTGCATCGACAGCGCGGTGGGCGGCTCCAGCGCCAACAAGCGGCTGGACAAGGTCGGTGACCTGATCCGCGACATCGGGGTCTCGGAAAAGTCCATCACCGACGACGTGCAAAGTGAATACGGCCGGGAGTTCCATGAGCAAATGATCGCCGACGGGAGCTTTAAGCTGATGAAGGATGCGGCCCTGCAAAGCAAGCTCGAAGCCATGCTGGCATCGCTTCTCGCCAAGCGGGAAAAGCCGTCCGGCATCGTCTACAAAATATATGCGCTGGAGGATACGGTGATCAATGCATTTACGTTCGGCGGCCGCATCTACGTCACGAAGGCCATGCTCGCCAAATGCGCCGGCAAGGACGACCTGCTGGCTGCCATCATCGGCCACGAGATCGGCCACTCGGAGATGGGTCATATCAAGGCGACCATCCAGGAGATCGAGCTATCCAATAAGGTGTTCGGCGAAAAGACCGGTGCCACGGTCTTCGAGCTCAAGCGTTTTCTGACGGCATCGGCCAATCAGAAGAATGAGTTGGAGGCCGACTACTACGGCATCAACCTGACCAACGAGCTCGGTTATGATGTCTGCACCGCTGTGGCCTTCTGGAAGGAGATGGCGAGCAACGAGAACCGCTACAGCGAGGTCGAAGACTTCTTTCGAACACACCCGTTCTCAAGCCTGCGTGCCGAGTGCCTGATGAATCATATCCGTACGAATTTCAACCGTGACTGCGGAGGGATAAATAAGGCAGCGTCCCTGCCGCAGGTAACGAAATAGGGTCCTAAATATTTGGCAAATGGGGCGTGGCAGCTGCTTTCGGGCGTTCCACTCCTACCTTTGTGCGACATTGATCATGAAAAAGTTCCGCCCCATTTTCCTCATCCTGTTCGCCCTGGTCCTGTCGGCTTCGGAAACGCATGCGCAGTGCTCGATCTGCACGCGGACGGCTGCCCAACTGGGTGAGAAGCCTGCCCGTGGGCTCAATGGCGGGATCATCTACCTGGCCATCGCGCCGCTCGCCATCATAGGATTTGTCGGGTACCGCTGGTGGAGACGTAATGGAGATGCGGGCTGATCAGGCGTTCTCCGATTCGATCGCGGCGACGGCCTCATCAAACTGCAGCAACACCTTCTCCCAGGAATACCGGTCACGCACATACGTAAATCCGCTCGCTCCTTTTTGCCGGGCAATCCCCGGGTCAAGCGCTTCCAGCAGGGCGGCCTTAAATTCTGCATAACTCGAAAAGCACCACCCGCCGTCGCTTGCGTGGATGTGATCGCGCAGCACCTCCGTGCTTCCATTCGCCAGCACGGGCACTCCGCAGCCGAAGCTTTCCAGCAGCACGAGCGACAGGCTTTCGTACAGGGATGGGATCGCGAGAGCGGTTGCCTGGAGCATGAGCTGGTCCTTCACGTTATCGGGAATGAAGCCTGTTGTGATGATGGCCGGGTGCGGCGCCACGGGCATCACCTCCTTGCCGATCAGCACCAGCTGCAAGGGCCGACCGGTTTCACTACAGAAGCGCGTGAAGTGCCCGATCAGCACATCACAGCCTTTTGCTTTATCGATCCGACCGACATACACGATATAGTCACCGCTGATGCCAAACCGGGAAAGCGCGGCCGGGTCGGGTGCGAGTTGCCCGCGCAGCAGGTCGATCCCAACTCCAACGATTCGCTTTCGCACGGATTCGATCGGGAATAGCTTTTCGGAAAATTGCTGCTCCGCTGCCGTATTGAAAAAGATCCAGGCCGGTGCCGCCATGACCTTACGGTAGAACGGTATATACGATGCTTTTTCGTCGTGCATCGTCGGGATGAAAATGCTTTTTCGCGGGACGGTCAGCACGGACAGGGCGCCCGGGTAATACAGCGCCGTAAAGACAATGAAGGCGCTGTAGTCCGCTTCGTGTTCTGCGAGATAGCCAAGCAGGTCTGGCATTGCCGGCCCTTGTGCTTCAAGCCATCGAAGACCGTCCTCCTCTGTGATGCCGGCTGCAGGAAACAGGCTGCGGAACCAGGCGGGTGAGCCGAGGGCGCGCCAGGCTTTTTGAATTAAATGACGCCCTCTCGCTTTGCGGCCGTAGAAACCTTGGACCTTTCGCGGCGCGCGCGGCAGGTTGTTGAAGCGGAGGATCGCGATTCCGTTCTCTTCGCTGGCGCCGGCCTGATAGTGCGGCTCCCACGTGCTGTAGTCCAGCGCACGGCTGGTGAGCACCGTTACATCGTAGCGCGTCGCCAGTTTCTCGGCGACGAGGCGCGCATGCACTTCGGCGCCCCCATTGACATCAATGCCGTATCGCTGGACGACGATGGCGATCTTCTTCATGACGCGTGGTGTGCTTCGAGATAAAAGGTGGTGGTTGTGATCGGCGTTACCGTTGTTTCGTATCCAAGGGACTCCAGGTAGGCATCGAGGGCGTCCAGGTTACATCGTTCCTTGTCAAGCTGGTGTACCTCGATGGCCATGACGCGGATGCGGCGCAGGTCTTCTGCGGGCGTGTCGTAAAGGATCCCATATTCGCTTCCCTCACAGTCCATTTTGAGAAGGTCAACTTTCTCATGCTCCCGTAACACCGATGAGAGTGTTACGGCGAGCACCGTGATCGAGCGTGTGTTGCGCTGGTCGAAGTCGGAAAATACGGATGCGATCTCCGAGTTATCCGATGTGTCTTCCATATAAAGCGTGATGCTGTCGACGGGCGCGCCGGTAACGGCTTTCTGGAAAACCCGCAGGCGCTCCTGCAGGATCGGGTTGGCGTCGATGGTCTTTTGCAGGATGCCGACATTGGTCGCCAGTGGCTCGAATGCGATGACCTGCGCGTCCTTTCGCTTCGACAAAATGAGAAGATCGAACAGGCCGGTATTGGCGCCTACGTCGATCACGACAGGGTCTTGCGGGAGGTGCCGCAGCAGGCGACGGATATCGTAAAAGTCCTCCACGAAGATCTCTTTGAAAACCCAGTACAATGACTGTGTGACCTCGAAGCGGATGGCGTTGGGGCGTGTCCGGAACCGAAGGGGGCGTTTGCCGCGCTCGCCCTTGTAGAACGTGTATTCCGTCCAGTTGGAGATATTGCGGACGAGGTGTGGAAAGTTCTTGAGGTCGTCTTTTTTCATGCGGTCTCTTGTGGCCGCAAAGTACGGAATCTCGCGGGCATGGAAAGCGCTTCAGCCTTCCAGGAGCGACTGGTACACGGCGCTGTATTGCTGTGCGCTTTCGCGCCAGCTGAAGCGATTGCTCTGGGCCATGATGGCGGCGGCGCGGTCGTTCGTCTCATAGTCACGCAGGCTGTCGGCGAGGGTCCGCTGCATATCGACCGGGTCGAACGAGTGAAAATAATAGGCCGCGTCACCACCGATCTCCGGCAGCGATGTGGCGGTCGAGAGAAGGGCGGGTTTTCCAAAATGCATTGCCTCCACAACGGGCAGGCCAAAGCCTTCAGCGGTCGACGGGAACAGGAACGCGGTACAGTTCCGAAGGTACCATTGCTTGTCGCTTTCGCTGATCGGTCCGGTGAAGAGGACACGGTCTGCCACGCCGCATGCGTGGGCCTCGTGGATGATGCGGCTCTTGTAGGATTCGCTTTGCGTGATGCCGGCGATCACGAGGTATAGATCGTTGTCGGCCAGCAGGCAGGGCAGCACATGGAAATTCTTCTTGTCGACGATCGTGCCGATGGTAAAGAGAAAGCGGGCGCCCGGCGCCAGCGAAGGGCGCGCAGGATTTTCAATGGGTTCGATATTGCAGCCATTGTAAATAATGCTGCACGGCTTGTTGCCGGTATCGAGGTGGGTCATGACGTCAGTGAGCGTGTATTTTGAAATGGCGACGACGTGATCGGCGCGCCTGATCTTATCGCCGATGTCACGGAGGTACCGTTCTTTGCGGGCAGCGTTCTTGGTGTCGTCGTAAAGGACGTTGAGGTCGTGGATCGTGACGATGGTACGGAGACGGCTTCGCTTCGGAAAATACATCGAGCTCTGGTAGGTATTGTGCCAGATCGAGAAGCGACTGGTGGAGGGAAGCCAGAATTTTTGAAGCGATGTCTGCTCGAGGTAGCAGGCGTCCTTTCCAAACAGGCCTCTCGCCGAAGGAGGCGTGTAGAAGCAAAGCTGCTGGCCCGCAGGCAGCACCTGCTGCAGGTTGCGGCCGAGGTGCCAGCAAAAATGATAGAGGCCGGTATGCGGATATTTCATGCGCTCGCAGTCGAGCAGGATGGTATGGTTGGTTCGGTTGGTCAATTGGCGATGCGGCGGTTGACGGCCGTTCGTGCGGCAATGTACAAATTTTACCCCGGCGTCGCGTCGCCGGTCAGTTCGAAAAGGAGAGGCGCAGCCGGTCACGAAGTGGCATACTTTTTTTACAGTCTGAAGCCGGCTTTCTCTTGCGCAACGCGACCGTGATGAAACAGCGCATCGCCGGGAACGGCCATCATTTCTTTTCACCCATTCAAACAACAAGCATCTGACACATGGCACAGTATGATTACGTTATCGTCGGCGCAGGACTTTTCGGGGCCACCTTTGCACACCAGGCGAAGAAAGCAGGGAAGACCTGCCTGGTGATCGACAAGAGGTCGCACACAGGCGGCAATATTTACTGCAAGGACGTGGACGGCATCAATGTGCACTACTACGGCGCGCATATCTTTCACACGAACGACAAGCCGATCTGGAACTTCGTCAATTCATTTGTCGAGTTCAACCGCTATACAAACTCACCGGTCGCCAACCACGAAGGAAAGCTGTATAACCTTCCTTTCAACATGAATACGTTCTACCAGCTGTGGGGCGTGATCACCCCGGAAGAAGCGCAGGCGAAGATCCAGGAGCAGATCGCATCGCTGAACATCACCGAGCCTCAAAACCTCGAAGAGCAGGCGCTGAAGCTTGTCGGTTCCGACATCTACGAGAAGCTGATCAAGGGCTATACGGAAAAGCAGTGGGGGCGCAAAGCAACGGAGCTGCCGGCATTCATCATCAAGCGCCTGCCGGTCCGCTTCACATTCGACAACAACTATTTCAATGACAAGTACCAGGGCATTCCGATCGGCGGCTACAATAAGCTGGCGGCGGGCCTCCTGGACGGGATCGAGGTGCGGACCGATACGAATTTTTTCGACGACCCGGCTTACTTTAAGTCGCTCGGTGACAAGCTTGTCTACACGGGCGCGCTCGACGAATATTACAACTACAAGTTCGGTGAGCTTGAGTACCGCAGCCTTCGCTTTGAGCACAAGCAGCTCGAGATCGAGAACTACCAGGGAAATGCAGTCGTAAATTATACGGAAGCACATATTCCGTACACGCGCATCATCGAGCACAAGCACTTCGAGTTCGGCACGCAGCCGCATACCGTTATCACATACGAGTACCCCGCCACGTGGGAGAAAGGCATGGAGCCATACTACCCCATGAATGATGAGAAGAACACGAAGCGCTTCAAGCAATACAGCGAGCTGAGTGAAGGAGAGGCCAACGTGATCTTCGGGGGCCGTCTTGCTGAATACCGCTACTACGATATGCACCAGGTGATTGGCTCGGCCCTCGTCAAAGCCCGCAACGAGCTCGAAGCGGTCCGCGAAGAGAGAGTGGATGCGATCGTGTGAGCGGTGAGGGGTAAATAGTCAATAGTCAATAGTCAATCCTGAATGGGTCGTTTGTCTTTTTGTTGAGGCACCTATAGAGAGCTTTCTTTATTCACTATTCACTATTGACTTCCCGGCACCAGCCTGTACAGTTGCACGCCGCCCTTTGCGGCGGCGGCTTCGATCGTGGCGCGCAGTGCGTTCTTGTCAACATCCTTCATCCGATCCTGCTGCACCAACTGGTAAAGGCGCTC
>JAQBNP010000128.1 GCA_028288515.1 Flaviaestuariibacter sp.
TGTGGAAGCCTGGGGCGAGCAACAGCAACGGGAGATCGAAGTGTTGAAGCGCAATGAGTCCTTCCGAAAGGAGTTTCTGCAAAACCTTTCACATGAAGTAAAGACGCCGGTCTTTGCCATACAGGGCTATATCGAAACGCTTCTCAATGGGGCGCTCGACAATCCGGCGGTGGCCCAGCGCTTCCTGCAAAAGGCCGCGCGCAACGTGGAACGGCTGGCGCACCTGATCAACGATCTCGACGAGATCTCGCGCCTCGAGCGGGGCGAGCTGAAGCTGTCGCGCCAGAGCTTCGTGATCCAGGACCTCGTGCGCGAGAATTTCGAGAGCCTGTCCCTGCTTGCGGAGCCGCGCGGGATCTCGCTGTCCATCAAAAAAGGATGCGAACAGCCGCTCGCCGTTTATGCCGATAAGGAAAAGGTGCGCCAGGTGATCGCCAATCTTGTCAGCAACTCGATCAAGTACGGAAAGCAGCGCGGCAACGTGACGGCAAGCATGTACCGGACGGACGGACAGACAATCCTGGTCGAGATCAGCGATGACGGCATGGGAATCCCTGAAGAGCACCTGGGTCGCATCTTCGAGCGGTTCTACCGCACCCAGGAGGGCCGTGACCGCGACGTGACGGGAAGCGGCCTCGGTCTTGCCATCTGCAAGCACATCATCGAAGCGCACGGCCACAGCATCCACGTGCGCAGCACCCCCGAGGTCGGAACGACGGTTGGATTTACACTGGACGCCCGGAGGGAAAGCTGACGGGATTTAGAATTTGGGGGAATTTGAACCACGAAGGCGCGAAGAGCGCAAAGGAGCACAAAGAGGATTTACGATTTTAGATTGACGATTTTAGATTTGTGGACACTCTGTTGAACCACGAAGCCACAAAGAGCGCGAAGGAGCACAAAGAGGGGTTTGGGAATTTGCGATTTTAGATTGATGATTTTAGATTTTTGGACACTCTGAACTTTCGGACTGTCATCCCGAGCGCTAAGCGAGGGAGCCCGTGCACCTCCAGACTCTCCGTCATGGCGAGGAACGAAGCAATCTCCTGCGCTACGCAGCCTGTCATGCTGACGCATGTCAGCACCTTTCCCTCAAAAACACACCCCGCACCTTCATAACTCTTACCCGCCCACCCGCAACTCACCGGCTGTCATCCCGCAGGGACCCGAAACGTGCTCAGTCAACCTGGTTGCCGACGGCAAACAGGCCTGTCATCCCGAGCGATCCGTCATGGCGAGGAACGAAGCCATCTCCTGCACCATCACGTCATGGCGAGGAACGAAGCCATCTCCCGCACCTCCAGAGCCTGTTCCACGCAAATCCCGAAGCTCCAGAAGCAAAGCAAAACGTGAAAGAAAGACACTCCTTTTTGCCTTTTTAAGCTTTGTTTCTTTCCGTGACACCCACCGGAACCCCTTTTGACACCACCGGAACGCTGTTTTGACAGCAGCGGGGGCGGCATCTCACAGTGCCGGGACGCCTGCCGACAGTGTCGGGACGCCATCTGACAGCGTCGGGACGGTCAGTGACAGCCGCGGAATGGCAATCGACATCGGCGGGACGGCCGTCGACATCAGCGGAACGGCCAGTGACATCAGCGGGACGCCCATTTACATCAGCGGAATTGCCATCTACGCGCCCGGAATTGTCATCTACACACGCGGAATTGCTCTTGTTCACGCCATCCCTCTTTGTGCACCTTCGCGCTCTTCGTGGCTTTGTGGTTCAAGGCGTACGTTTCGGGTCCCTGCGGGATGACAGCCCGGAGGTGGGGCAACAAAGCGGGTTTGCCATCGGGAGTCGATATGGGTTGGATATGCGTCTGGTATGCGTTAAGTATGCTTCTGGTATGCGTATGATATGCGTTGCATATGGGTACAATATGAGTACAATATGGGTTGCATATGGAGAATATATGGGAAACATATGGAGAACATATGGAAGACATATGGAAGAAAGGGGCAAAAAAGAGGCTGAAATTGTCTTTAAAAGACAAGCTACATGGAACGCAAAGCGCGCAAAGAGGCAAAGGAACCGCAAAGAAACTTCCTTTGTGTCCCTTCGCGCCCTTCGTGGCTTGGTGGTTCAAAGCGCCCGTTTCGGGTACCTGCGGGATGACAGCGTGGAGGTGCAGGGGATTGCTTCGTACCTCGCCATGACAGACAGTACCAAGGCGCAGGGGCTCCCTCGCTTCGCGCTCGGGATGACAGTCCGTAAGTGCAGACTCTCCAAAAATCTAAAATCTAAAATCGTCAATCCTAAATCCCTCTTTGTGTCCCTTCGCGCTCTTCGTGCCTTGGTGGTTCAACAGTCTCTCCAAAAATCTAAAATCGTAAATCCCCTCCTACTGGCAGGATTATTTATACATTCCATCAACCCATGGCCCTCATCGATTTCACTGAGAACGGAATGTATTGCCGCGCCGGCGATTTCTACATCGACCCCTGGCGTCCCGTCGACCGCGCCGTGATCACGCACGGCCACAGCGACCACGCACGCTGGGGAAGCAAGGCCTACCTCTGCCATATTCACACAAAGCCCATCCTCGAGATCCGCCTCGGCCCCGGGCAGTACGACACTGTCGACTGGGGGGTTCCGGTTTACATGAACGGCGTCAGGATCTCCCTTCATCCCGCCGGACACATCATTGGCTCCGCACAGGTACGCATTGAGCACGAAGGAGAGGTCTGGGTCGTCAGCGGCGACTACAAGACCGAGAACGACGGCATCAGCGGCGCCTTCGAGCCCGTCCGCTGCCACACTTTCATATCCGAATGCACCTTCGGCCTCCCCCTTTACAAATGGAAACCGCAGGAAGATATCTATGACGATATCCGCAACTGGATCCGGTCCAACCAAAGCGCCGGCAAGACCTCCGTGCTCTTCGCATATAGTCTCGGTAAGGCACAACGGATCCTCCGCCCGGTGGCCGATGTCTGCCCCACGATCCTCACCCATGGAGCCGTCTACAATGTGCACACCGCGCTGGAGCGCGCGGGTTGGGATCTTCCGGCCGTTCAGCGCGTGATGCCCGATACGCCAAAGGACCTGCTCAAAGGCAATGTCGTGATCGCTCCATCCAGCGCCGAGGGGTCGCCCTGGATGAAAAAGTTTGCCCCCTACGCCACCGGCATCTGCAGCGGCTGGATGCAGGTCCGCGGCAACCGGCGCCGGCGCAATGCCGATGCAGGATTCGCCCTCAGCGACCATGCCGACTGGCAAGGATTGCTCGATGCCGTCAAGGCTACCGGCGCCGAGCGCGTCTACGCCACACACGGCTTCCAGGCCGCTTTCAGCCGCTACCTCACCGAGATCGGACTCGACGGACGCGAAGTAAAAACAGAGTTCGGAGGCGAGGAAGAAGAACAGCCAACTCCGGGCGTACCTGACCTTGATGAAGAAACAGCATGACTGGTCAACCCTCACATATAAGCCCTGGAACACCTGCCACCGGCGGCTTTCGCGCATTTGCCGACCTGGTCACTGAGCTCGGAACCACCACCAAGACCAACGACAAGCTCGATGCTCTTGTCAATTTTTTCTCACACGCGGATGATCGTGACCGCGTCTGGGTCATCGCCATCTTCAGCGGTCGCCGGCCCAGGCGTGTCGTCAACTCCACCCTTCTCGCCACCTGGTGCACCGAGCTCAACGGCCTCCCCTTCTGGCTCTTCGAAGAAAGCTACCACACGGTCGGCGACCTCGCAGAGACCATCGCGCTGCTCCTGCCGAATACTGCCGGTGATGAAGGCAGCGGCCACGCGCTGCATCATTATATCGGCAAGCTGAAAACCCTTGAGAAAGAAAGCGAGGAAACAAGAAAGGCTTTCGTGCTCGACTCCTGGCGCGAGATGAACGAAGCCGAGCGCTTCGTCTTCAACAAGCTGATCACCGGCGGCTTTCGCATTGGTGTCTCCCAAAAGCTGATGGTCAATGCACTTGCCAAAACAGTGAAGGTGGAGCCCTCCGTGATCGCACACCGCATCGGTGGGAACTGGGACCCGTCAACCATCCGCTTCGACGAGCTTCTCAGCGAGGAAGCAACCGGCACCGACTGGTCGAAGCCCTATCCCTTCTACCTTGCGCACGCCATCGAGGACGACATCGAAAAGCTTGGCGAGCCGGCCGGCTGGCAGGTGGAATGGAAATGGGACGGCATTCGAGGGCAGATCATCAAGCGCAATGGAGAGCTGTTCGTCTGGAGCCGCGGCGAAGAGCTGATGACGGAAAAATTCCCGGAATACCATTCTCTCTGCGACCTCCTTCCCGATGGCCTCGCGATGGACGGAGAGATCATTCCATCCATCGATGGGAAACCGCTTCCATTCGCGCTCCTCCAAACCCGCATCGGGCGAAAGAACGTGACAAAAAAACAATTGCAGGAAGCACCGATCGCCTTCTTCGCCTATGACCTTCTCGAATACGAAGGGATCGACTGGAGAACCCGTCCCCTTTCCGAGCGCCGCGCGCAGCTCGAGAAGATCCTCGCCACCTACCAGCATCCAACCCTGTTGCTGTCACCGGTGGTAGCCGTCGACAGTTGGAACGAGCTTGCCGAACTGCGGCAGCAGTCACGCGAGGCCGGCGCTGAAGGCTTCATGATCAAGAAAAAAGACTCACCTTACGGGGTGGGACGCAAGCGTGGCGACTGGTGGAAATGGAAGATCGACCCCCTCACCATCGATGCCGTCATGATCTATGCGCAAAAAGGCGCCGGTCGACGCAGCAACCTGTATACCGACTACACCTTTGCCGTTCGGGACGGCGATAAGCTCATTTCTTTTACGAAAGCGTATTCCGGGCTTACCGACAAGGAATTCGCACAGGTGGACGCGTTCGTAAAACGCAACTCGATCGAAAAGTTCGGGCCGGTGCGAACCGTCAAGCCCGAGCTGGTCTTCGAGATCGCCTTTGAAGGGATCGCCGCCAGCAACCGGCACAAGTCGGGCGTAGCCCTCCGGTTCCCTCGGATGCTTCGCTGGCGCCATGACAAAACCGTAGACGAGATCAATACGCTCGACGACCTCAAGAAGATGCTGGAGATGTACGGGAAGTAAGCGCTTGCATTACCTTTAATGAAGCGCGTCACCATGAAAAAGCTTACTCTTTTACTTTGTGTCCTTTTGCTCGTGGGGCTGTTCTCCGGCTTTTTTGCGGGCGATGAGACGATCACGCCGATACCGCCCTCCCCGCAGCGCTCTGGCAATGTCACGAAAGGGTTTGCTTACCTGACCACCGGCGATTATGTTCGAAGCGGCATTCCCTACCAGGTCTTTCTTTTCGGCAACGGCCGCGACACGACAAACTTCCTTGGACGAACCGGAATCAATAAAAATATTAGTCACGAATACACCGCCCTTGCCGCGCCAAACGGAGAGATCGTCGTAGCTCCCAACTGCCTGCAGTGCCATGCGCAGGTCTTCGATGGAAAGCTCGTGATGGGTCTCGGAAATACCTCGATCGATTTCAGCCGCGGCCAGCGCGTCAATGGCCAGTCGCTCCTCATGCTTGAAACATTCCTCAAACGATCACCAAAGCAATACGAGGCCGCTGCTTCTTTTCTCAATGCCACGATGGCCCTGAGCCCCTTCCTGGTCTCCGAAGTGCGTGGTGTGAACCTCGCCGACCACCTCGCGGGCCTCCTCGTGGCGCACCGCGATCCCGTGACCTTCAAATGGAATGACAGCGCACATCTGGCCATCCCGGCTGTTGCCGTACCAACCGATACGCCACCCTGGTGGCTGCTGAAGAAGAAGAATGCAATGTTCTATAATGGCTTCGGCCGCGGCGACTTCGGCAGGTTCCTGATGGCGTCGAACCTGCTAACGGTTACAGACACAACCGAATCCGGCGAGGTGGACGCCCACATGCCCGACGTCCTTGCGTATATCTACTCGCTGCGCGCACCGGCATACCCAAACTCGATCGATAAGAAGCAGGCACGGCGCGGGCTACAGGTGTTCACGGCCCGCTGCCAGGGATGCCACGGAACGTATGGCCCGCACAGCGCGTACCCAAATCTCCTGATCCCTCAAACAGTGGTGCAAACCGACTCGCTCCTTTGCTCCAGCAATTATTCCGCGCCGCAGTTTATCGACTGGTTCAACCGCAGCTGGTTCACCACCGGCACGCACCCGGCGAAGCTGGTGCCCTACCGGGGCTATATCGCACCGCCACTCGACGGCATCTGGATCACGGCGCCCTACCTCCACAACGGATCCGTGCCCACCCTGGAAGCCCTGCTCGACAGCCGCCTTCGGCCAACCTACTGGTCGCGCGATTTTACGCACCCCTCATACAACTATGAGAGCCCCGGCTGGGTCTATCAACAGGAAGAGAAGGCACGCAAAACATCGACCTACAATACGACCCTTCCGGGATACGGCAATGGTGGCCACCGCTTCGGTGACCAGCTGTCTTCCCGCGATCGAAAGGCGCTCATCGAATACCTGAAAACACTATAGCGAATTGAAACTGAAAGACACGCCCGGATATGCCGTGGTCACCGGCTGGCTGGCCTCAAAAAATTACAAGCCCTTCGCGTACCAGGAAGAGGCCTGGTCCCTGATCATCGCCGGCAAAAGCGGTCTGGTAAATGCACCAACGGGAACAGGTAAAACGTTCTCGGTCTTTCTGGGCGCCGTTATCCGCTTCATCAACGAGAATGAAAAAAACTGGCGCACCAGGTCGAAGAACAACGTTCAGCTGATCTGGATCACACCGCTGCGGGCGCTTGCAAAAGACATCGGCCGCGCGATGGAAGAGGTCATCGTCGACCTCGGCCTGTCCTGGAAGGTGGGCATCCGCAACGGCGATACCTCGCTCAGCGACCGCCAAAAACAGAAACGGCAAATGCCGGAGGTGCTGATCATTACGCCGGAAAGCATGCATCTTCTCCTCGCGCAAAAAAATTATACGGATGTTTTTGAATCGCTGCGTACGATCGCAGTGGACGAATGGCATGAGCTGATCGGCAGCAAGCGCGGCGTGCAGGTGGAGCTCGCGATCAGCCGCATCGCCGGGCTCAAAGCCTTACAAGTTTCCGGGAAGGCAGCGGGCGTTTCCATCTGGGGCATCAGCGCCACCATCGGCAACCTCGACCAGGCAATGGAGGTCTTGCTAAAGCCGCTCGCGCAGCCGGGCACCATCGTACGCGCAAAGCTGTCCAAGGCGATCGAGATCGAATCGATCCTCCCCGACGAGATCGAAACCTATCCATGGGCCGGCCACCTCGGCATCAGGCTCGCGGAGAAGGTCCTGCCCATCATTGCGCAAAGCCGCACAACGCTGATCTTCATCAATACGCGCGGCATGAGCGAGCAGTGGTACCAAGCCCTTCTCCGCATCGCACCCGACCTTTCCGGATCGATCGCCCTTCACCATGGAAGCATCGAAATGGAGCTGCGCACATGGGTGGAGGAAGCGCTTCACGACGGCAAGCTAAAGGCCGTTGTCTGCACGGCAAGCCTCGACCTCGGCGTCGACTTTCGTCCCGTTGAAACCGTCATCCAGGTAGGCTCTCCCAAAGGTGTCGCGCGCTTCCTGCAGCGGGCAGGCCGGAGCGGGCACAGTCCCGACGCCGTCAGCCGCATTTATTTTCTGCCGACACATTCGCTCGAGCTGATCGAAGCGGCTGCGCTCAAGTCGGCCGTGCGCGACCAGTTCATTGAAAGCCGCGAGCCGCTGATCCTTTGCTTTGATGTGCTCGTTCAGTACCTCTGCACGCTCGCGGTCTCCGATGGCTTCGACCCGGAGACGATCTACAATGAAGTGCGCCGGACGAACTGTTTCGAGGAGCTGACAGAGGACGAGTTTCGCGAGATGCTTTACTTCATCACCGTTGGCGGCAACGCGCTGCAGCAGTACGATGAGTACAAGAAGGTCGAGGTCGAGGACGGCCTGTACAAGATCAACAGCCGCCGCATCGCGATGCGGCACCGCATGCATATCGGCACCATTGTGAGCGATGCAATGCTGAAGGTAAAGTTCATGGGCGGAGGCTACGTGGGCATGATCGAGGAGGGCTTTATCTCGAGGCTCGAGCCAGGTGACGCGTTCACGCTTGCCGGTCGCCAGCTGGAGCTGGTGATGGTCAAGGACATGACGGTGATCGTGAAGAAGTCGAATGTCAAGAGATCGCTCGTGCCCAGCTGGATGGGTGGCCGCCTGCCGCTGTCGGCAAGCCTCGGCAAAGTGCTGCGCCAAAAGTTCGACGAGGCGCATGGCCTTGTTGCTGAAGGCCAGCGCGTGAAGGACAATGAGCTGAAGGTGCTCAAGCCGCTATTCCTGTTACAGGAGCAGCTATCGCACGTCCCGCGGGCAAATGAGCTCCTGATCGAGCAGATAGAAACAGCTGATGGATTTCACCTGTTCGTGTACCCGTTCGAAGGACGACTCGTTCACGAAGCCATGGCGGCCATACTGGCGTACCGCATCAGCCGCATCACGCCCATCACGTTCTCCATCGCGATGAACGACTACGGGTTCGAATTACTCAGTGATCAGCCCATCCCCGTTGACGACAGCAATGTGTATGATCTCTTCTCACCGCACAACCTCAACGAGGACATCCAGCGAAGCGTCAACTCGACCGAAATGGCACGTCGCAAGTTCCGCGACATTGCGGTCATCGGCGGACTGATCTTCCAGGGGTATCCCGGTGAGCACAAAAAGGCGCGCCACCTGCAGGCTTCGGCCGGACTTCTCTTCAATGTCTTTAACGAGTACGATCCGCACAACGTGCTTCTACGGCAGGCCTTCGGCGAAGTGTATACACAACAGATGGAAGAAGTAAGGCTTCGCGCCATGCTCGATCGGATCAGCCACAGCCGTATTGTACTGATGTTCCCGCAGCGCCTCACACCGTTCTGCTTCCCGATCAAGGTGGACAGCATGCGTGAAAACCTGACATCCGAAAAGCTGGAAGACCGCGTGCGGCGCATGCAGCAGCAACTGAAGTGAGTTGAGAAACGTAAAACGTCGAACGTCAAAGCGATCCCGGATCGCATCAGTCACTTGAATCCGTGCAACAGATGCAGGAATCATTCCTTCCACAGTGACGCAAATGATCATGGAGTGCTCTTAAATTTCAATCCCTGGCTTGTGGCTTTTGCCTCCCACCGCTCTACTTTTTCCTCAGCTGGTTATAATCCAGGAAGTAGATCACCCGAAGTGTGAGCTCGTTACCATGAGACAGGTCGAAGGTGCGGCCCAGGTTGCGGCTGTAGTCCCGGTATTTGCTTCCGTCGATGGAGCTGCTGTTGCCGAGCCAGTTCTTCCAGCCGAGGATGAGGCGGCTGCCCGCGCGAAAGTCCCACGTATAAAACGCATCGAGGTTGAAGGCGTTGAAATTATCGTCCTGGCCGGGGATGAAAGCGATGTCGGTCGGGTTGCCCTTTGCGTCAACCTTATGGAAGCTGAGGTAGTGAACCTGGTTCCAGTAATGGCGGCCACGCAACGTGAGGTTCATCCGCGGCGTGAAATTATAAATGCCTGACAGGACTGTCTCAAGGTCTTTTGAGGAACGATAGCCGATGATGGCGGGGTCCGGCTGGAAGGCGCTTCCAATCTGGAGCTTGTCGTGCTGGCGTGTCGCATCGAGGCTCAGTGTGAACTTGTCGGTGAAGCGGTAGCGAAGGCCGCTGCTGACCTGGTAGTACTGGCTGCGTGGCATGGGCGAGTTGGCAAATCCGAAGCCGTAGCTGTAATAGAGCTTTTTGCGGCTGTCGGTGCTGCCGAAGAATGACGTGTAGTAAAAAGCCGGGCGGTGAAGTCGATAGGAAGCGTTCCGCAGCTCGAAATAATCCATCTGTCCCGTTGGCTGTCCACCAATGCTGAGATGGATATCCCAAAAATTCGTGAAGACCCAGTTGGCCTGCGATGACAGTTCGATCTGTGTAAAGCGCGAGGGGCTGAAGAGGCGGCCATAGTACAGGTCGAAGCGGTAGTCGTAGTTGACAAATGTCTTGGTTGGCTTCAGGCGGTGAAAGCTGATACCCGTATTATAGGTCACTTCATTTGGGGCCGACAGGTAGCCCAGATCGTTTGGGTCGTAGGTTGCCGACTCCACATTTACGCTCGCATAGTAACGCACCGTGCCGCCGACGCGTGCAAGTCGCAGGCGGCTGCTGAAGCCATCATAAGGCTTCAGGTAGCGTCGACCGGCGATGGTGACCGTATCAGTGTTCATGAAATAGGAGCTGCTGTAAGGAGTGTAGCCGAAGATGGTGCTGTAGCGGACTGAGCCGGTGAGCGCATATGTGTTCGTCTTATCGTACAGGGAAAGGTCGAGCGCAGATGAATTGGCATCCCTCGTTTCACCGTTGCGGATCACCGCTGCGTTGGTGAACGTGATGGACGAGCGGCCCTTGAACGCCTGGTCCAGAACAAACAGGTTGTAGTTGGCGAGCGGCTCTGTGAGAACCGCGGAATCCTTGCCGGTGGAGCGATTGCGGACCAGTGCTTCTACGGGCGCCGTCACAGCGTTAAATACGCCGATGCCCAGCTTACGGCGTGTGCGGCCCGACAGCTTGATGGCATTATACAGGTGTGTCACCGGCGGGTTGTCCCTGATCTCGTAATCCGCAGAATTTCCATACAGGCCTTCAACGCCGTAATAGCCGGACGGCGTTGCGCCGATGCGGCGGGAGTAGAAAAGGCCTGACTTATTGAACAGCTCTGTCCCCTCGGTGAAGAAGGGGCGGTTCTCCCGGAAGCGCACTTCGTACGGCGTCAGGTTGTTGACGACATTGTCGGATATCACCTGCCCGAAATCGGGGATCAGCGTGGCATCAAGGGTGAAGCTTTCGTTCAGTCCCCACTTCACATCCATACCGCCGCTTTTCAGCACCTCGGTTCCCTGCCGGTACCCGTCCGGGTAGAACCGGACGCCCCCGGATACATAAGGCGAAAAGCTCAGGCGCAGGGGCGGCGTAATGTCTTTGAGTCCAGCCAGGTCTCCGAACTGGTTCAGAAAACCGGCCACGTTGGGTGATACGGGGCTCCAGAAATCGGATTCGTTATTGCGGCGGGTAAAGCGAAGGAACTGAAGGCCCCAGGTCTGGACATCCTTCTTGGTGAACCGTAGTGAAATGTAGGGGATCCGCATCTCAACGACCCATCCGTCGGGGCGCATTGCGGTGCGGCTTTGCCAGACGGCGTCCCAGCTTTTATCGCCACCGAAATCACCAAAGCCATAGTTGCCGCCGGTGTTCGGACCAAGCTTGGCGTCTGACTGGACGTTGGCAGTCGTGACAGCAAACTGGAAGCCGTTCTGCTGGTCGTGGTAGGTATCGAAGAAGACGGAAAAATAATCGACGTCCTGGCGCTGCTCCCCGTCGCGGGCGGTCAGCTGACGGCGGATGAGATCGGGCTGATCGTAGAGAGTTGCGGCGACATAAACGGCGTCGTCGTCGTAGAGGATACGTACCTCGGTCCTACTGGCTGTCGGCTGTCCGTAGCTCGGGTAGTTTTGAATGAAATCTGAAAGGACCGGCGCCTGCTGCCATGCCGGATCCGACAGGTCGCCGTCGATCTGAACGGCCGATGCCGACCTGACCGCCTGTACGGTCCGCCGCTGCGCGGATGATCGGCCGTAGGTAAGCAGAAGCAGAAGGAGCGCAAAAATCCGTAGCATGCAGTTGGTGTTGGCGGCTTTCTGGGGGTAAATATAAACCCTTAGGCCACATTTCACCAAATCAATTGATCTTCTTTTTTAATACGCTCACCTGCTGCTGGAGGTTGCTCACCATGCTGGCGATCTGGCCCACGTCCCAGCGCTGCTGCGTATTTGCCTTCGAGATGATCATCTGCGCCTGCCACACTTCAACAATGTCCTCGGCGGCCACCGTGTAGGGCTGGTAGGCCGGGTTATCGCTGACAAGCGTGTACTTGTTTTTGACGCGGTTGTTCTTCAGCATCCGCTTGTACACGATGCCATCCGTCTTTGACACGACGATGTACGTATTATTCGTTTTGACCTCCTCGAGGCTTTCCACTTTTTCGCCAACGATGACCGAGCCGCTTGGCGTAGGCATCATCGAATCGCCGATGATCTCGAACGCGCGATAGTCGCCGCCGGAAAGCATCGGGAGGGTAAAGGTGTTGAGCTCGTCGATGAACTCGGGGTCAGAATAGCCGGCGAGGTAACCGGCCGCGGCCTTCACGGGTACGAAGGGAATCTCGCCCCGTCCCGCCGCCATCTTCTGCGCGCGCCGCTTGGAGAGATAGCTTCCCTTTGTTTCGCTGAGGTCCTTGCGCAGCAGGTCGTCAAGCGACAGCTTGAACATGTCCGCAACGATCTCGAGCACGTCGATGCGCGGCTCGGCACGCTCTTCCTCGTACGCCCCGAGCAGGGAGCGCTTGATGCGCAGCTTGTTGGCGAATTCCTCCTGGGTCCAGCCGCGCAGCTTGCGCAGGTACTTCATGTTCTTGTTTGACAGCGACATAGAACTAACATCTTTAGCCCAAAATTACTAATTTATTTAGACCCGCAAAGCCTGAAATTTGGCGAGGCATAAAAAATGCAGGACTTTCGCCAAACGTTGAAAACAAATACCGGAATGGCAGCAGAAAAAAAAGTCCCAGTTATCTTGGTCACGAACGATGACGGCATTACGGCACCCGGCATCCGCAACCTCGTCGAAGCCGTGAAAGGGCTCGGTAAGATCGTAGTCGTTGCACCCGACAAACCCCAGTCGGGCATGGGCCACGCCATCACCATCGGGCTGCCGCTGCGCCTCCACAAGGTCACTTTTTTCGACGATCTCGAGATCGAAGCCTACCAGTGTACCGGCACGCCGGTGGATTGCGTGAAGCTCGCGGTGGACAAGGTTCTTCACCAGAAGCCGGATATCTGCATCAGCGGCATCAACCACGGCGCAAACCACAGCATCAACGTCATCTATTCGGGCACCATGTCAGCCGCGGTCGAGGCAGCCATCGAAAGCATTCCTTCCGTCGGCTTCTCCATTCTCGACTACAGCCTCGAAGCCGATTTTACGGCGGCCCGCAAATATGCGCGCCTCATCGTGGAAGAGATGCTCTCCAAGCCCCAGGAAAAACATACGGTTCTCAATGTCAACTTTCCGATCGCAACGCCGGAAGAGATCAAAGGTGTGAAGATCTGCCGCCAGGCCTATGCCAAGTACGAGGAAGATTTCATCGAGCGTGTGGATCCGCACCACCGCAAGTACTATTGGCTAACCGGCGAGTTCGTTAACTTTGACGAAGGCACGGACACCGATGTGTGGGCGCTCGCGAATCATTACGTCAGCGTCGTCCCGGTGCAGTTCGACATGACCCATTACAAATTGAAAGAGCAACTCGAAAAAACCTGGACCATTGTTTCTTAAGAACGACAAGCTTCCGCTCGGCCTTGCATTGGGCATCATCGTTCCGATGCTGATCTTCGTCGTGCTGTATGAATACCGTTTCTCGGGATACGCCTTCACCGAATTCACCAACGTCTTCTTCCGGGAAAAACAGCTGATCACCTTTTTCGGTGTATGGTGCCTTGTCGGCAACATCGCGCTCTTCACGTTCTACATAAATACGGGCCGCGACCGCACCGCCCTCGGCATCTTCGCGGTGACGGTCATCTATGGCATCGGCGTGCTTCTTCTCAAAGCCCTGATCTGACCGCGCGTACGCAGCTCCCGTTCTTATCTTTACGCCGCAACGACACGTCATGAAGTATTACATCATCGCGGGAGAAGCATCGGGCGACCTGCACGGAAGCAACCTTGTCGCCGAGCTGCGCAAGCTCGATCCATCCGGCAGCTTCCGGGGCTGGGGCGGCGACCTCATGGCCGCGGCCGGCATGAACCTCGTCAAGCATTACCGCGACCTTGCCTTCATGGGCTTCATCGAGGTCGTGAAGAACCTGCCCACCATCCTGGGCAATCTTCGCTTCTGCAAAGAAGACGTAGAAGCGTACCAGCCCGACGTTCTCATTCTCATCGACTACCCTGGTTTCAACCTCCGTGTCGCTGCGTGGGCAAAGGAGAAGGGCATCACCGTGGTTTATTATATCTCGCCGCAGGTATGGGCCTGGAAGGAAAGCCGTGTGAAAATGATCCGGAAAGTGGTCGACCGAATGCTTGTCATCCTTCCATTTGAAAAAGAATTCTACGAAACGAAATGGGATTACAAGGTTGATTTCGTCGGGCACCCGCTGGTGCAGGTCGTCAACGATTTCCTGGCCCGCGAAGGCGATGGGCTGCAGTACCTCAAGCCCGTTGTGGCCCTTTTGCCCGGAAGCCGCCGGCAGGAAGTAAGCGTGAAGCTGCCGGTGATGCTCGAAGCCGCAAAATCTTTTCCTGCCTACCAGTTTGTCGTCGCAATGGCCGCCTCGCTCGATGATGATTTTTATGCTGAAATCCTCCACGGCTACCCCGGCGTTCTCTCCGTCAAGAACGATACATACCGGCTGCTTTCGGAGGCAACGGCCGCACTCGTCACTTCGGGAACGGCCACCTTGGAGACGGCCTTGTTCGAGGTTCCGCAAGTGGTGTGCTACAAGGGGTCGGCCATCTCTTACCAGATCGCGAAGCGCCTCATCAGGATCAAGTATATCTCGCTGGTCAACCTGATCATGGACAGGCCCATTGTTACAGAGTTGATCCAGGGTGATTTTACAACCGCCAATGTCGTCCGCGAACTGGACGCCCTCCTGCACAACGAGGATCGAAAGCAAAAAATGAGGGCCGACTATTTCGACCTGAAGCAACTGCTGCAACAGGGTGGCAATGCCTCCGCGACAGCCGCGCAACTCGTCATCGAAACAATGGCTAGCTCCGGAAAAAAACTTTAAAGAGAATGACCAGCATCGCAAAAAGGAACAGGAGGATGCTGATCCGGTTGATGCCATGCATATAGCGCACCCACTGCGTTTTCGGCCGCGCCGGGTCGGGCTTGCTTAGGTAGAGATATTCCGAGATTTGTTTCCAGACGCCCATAAAAAAACTGTATCACGAAGATACAGTTTTACAGTCGAATGCTTTGTAGCACGTCGCTATGGAGCCGGCGTCTGGCCTGCATGTCGCGCCGCTCCGCGGAGCTGGCAGGCATCGGGTGACAGCCAGTTCGTGACAGGCAGACGGGTATTTTTTTTCCTTGTGTTCTTGCTCTTTGCCGTGCCTTTGCCGGCGGCTGGATGGGCGGTGTCTTGTGTTTTCATACGATGTTCTCCTTCTTGTACTTGGACTGCTGTTCGGGAGACAAGTTATTCCCCGGCAGAGGTTCGCACAACCATTTTCACAAGTATTTTACACTTCTACAGGAGATTGCTTACGGAAGAAAGGGATACCCACTATCACCAAGCTTTTCCATCTGCCAGGCGAGCGCTTCTTCGGGAGATTGCATGCTGTTATAGCGCAGGCGAAGCGCACCGGCATAGCCGTCGAGATCGGGAAAGAGACTGGCGCGATTGAGATTCATTTTCTGAAGAGCACGCAGCACACTCTTCTGCAACTCGGACGGCATCTCGATCTTGATCACTGCCTTCTCCATCTCGTCTCCCAGGAAGTCGAGCTGGCTCATGAACGGCTCACCCGCGTTGCCGGTGCTGACGAAGATGGACTGCTGAAGCGAGTAACGGCGGTTCATCCGGAACGGCTCAACCGGGAAGATGAGGCTGCAGCGGTTGTCGTAGAAGACCTTTTCGAACAGGGTCTCATCCACGAATTTCTTTTCAGTGGTGAACGCGTCCCGGTAGTGCGATGCGAGCCGCGCCAGCGAGCTTGACTTGATGAAAGGAAGATTCAACGCCCAGACCGAGATCTTATCCTCCGGAAGAAGGTTGGCGATCTCGTATCCGAAATAAGCGGCGATGAAGGGAGACTTCGTGAAGTCGAGAAGACGTGTCGGCGCGCCATGGTGCTGCATGAGGGCAAGCCACTCGATGAGATGCTCCGGGATCTGGTCTTTCGAAAGATAGTTGCGCGCGCCGCGCTGGAACTCGGCAACGAAATCCGTTTCCACCCCGGGGTACAGGCGAATAAAATCAGTCCGCTCAATCGCATTTTGAAGACCCCATTCCGAGCTCGCCTGGCCACGGAAGATCCAGTTGTCGGACAGGTCATCGACAAACTCGCGGAACTCCTTCCAGCTCGAGAGCTCAACCGTGGTATAGCGCGGTTCCATACCATGGTCCCATAAAAAGTTGCGCCAGCATTATTTGGAGAAAGGATACTTACCCTGGTGAACCATTGACGGGTCGTTGAGGCGGTTGAGGATGTCTTTGAGGGAGGCGGTCATCTCGCGCATCGACTGGAAGTTCGCGTAGTTGATCTGGGTATTGACCCAGCGGGGCGCTGACACTCCCCGAAACGTTTTTTGACTTGCTAAGCAGTTTAACTTAGAAATGGATGAGTCGAGACCTGCATTCTCCTTGGAGGTCCCCAACATTCCTTCTAAGAGACAGCCGCGGCGTAGTGGAAAATGAATGACCGATCTTAATTGAGGATCCTAAGAAAGGCCTTCCACGGACCGACATGACCATCGTATTGCCTGGCCATCACACGGCACACCTGCGCCACATGAGAAAGGTCGTGTGCTACCCAGGTTGAAATCAGTTGTGACAACGTGACCTCCCCGAGCTGCGGGTGAAGACCGGTTACAAGAAGCTGCTGCTCATCGATCTCCAGGCCATGCAGCTCCTGCAGGGCCGCATGACGTGTCGACTGGAAAAGGTCAAGCAACGCACCAGGGGACCGAGAGGCATATTCGTGAAAGCCTCCTTCCCGATCGAACCCCTCGAACGGTTCGCTGGACGGACCTTCCAGGACATGTTTTGCGCGGGGCAGCCAGTTTGCCTTATCAGCATGAACCAGGTGGGCAAGGATCTCTAGTGGACTCCAGGTGCCCGGACCTTCGCGCGCGTCAAGCCAGTCGCGCGGCAGGTCGCGCAACATGGCATTCAGGACCAGTGGCGTTCGCTGGAGAATTTCGGTGGCTTTTTGAATGGAGTCGTGCATTGCTAAAATTAAAGTAGCGAAGGACGCAGCTAATGAGAGTGACTGCCGTCGCTCCCTTCCGTTTCAGCTCCGTTGAGAAATTCGTCGGTAAAATGTTGCCTGTGCCTGGGCTCTGCAAACTTGCTTTGATTGTACTGCGCTGAGGCACCCCTCGGTATGGAAAGGGACGTCCATTTCTCGGCCGCCATCTTCCCGATAAAAACGATCTGCCCGACATGGTAAGGATAGTGCGCGAGTTGCCGGTTGATTGCCTCGAGCACTGTGTGGCCCTGGTTCCGGATATAGACCAGGGTTTGAAGATCATCGCGCCGCAACGACCGCAGCGTGCTCAGTAACAAGGACCAGCCCTCTTCCCATTTGCTGATCATATCCGCCCTTGGTGGGAGGTGGTTCCCGAACTCGGCGTCGCGGTCGCGCCAGGGCTTTTCGCCGTCGGATGAAAGAAAGTCGGTCCAGCGGCTGCGCATGTTTCCCCAGAGATGTGTCACGATGGTGGCAATGCTGTTGCTTTCGGCGTTGTATTGCCAGAAGAGCATGTCGTCAGGCAACTGGTCAAAGGTTTTCTCGCCAAGCTGCTTGTAATACTCTAACTGCTTGATCGCACTTTCGATGTACTGCGTTTCCATGGCTCTTTATTTAGGGGCTTTCAGTTGTTTGATGCGCGTGTCGAACGTTGTGTCAGCGGCCAATGGTGATACGATCCGGGAGAAGAAGTCCACAAGGTCGGGGGCATGCGTCTCGCTGCGCCGGGCCTGCAGGTTATAATGGACAAGCTTGGCCCACATTAGGGCCTTGAGCGCTGTTTTCCCGCTGTTCCACATCAGCGCTTCCAGCAAAAGGCTTTTATCGGTAGCACCGATGAGCCTTGTCTGAATGACCACTTCTTCATTGAGCATTGCCGGTGAAAAATAAGAGATCTGGGTTTGCGCCGATACCCAGCCAACGCCCTTTTCGGACGCAAGGCGATAGATGTCAAACCCGTAGGCGTCGCGGAGCTGGTCCTCGCGGGCATTGATGATATAGTCGATATACCGCGCGTTGTTGAGGTGGTTAAAAGGGTCGCAGTCAGAGAAGCGGATCCGTGCTTTGCTTTCCACTTCTTTTTTTAAGATCGTCATATGGTTCTGAATTTTCAGAATGGCCGGGACGTCCCTGTACTCCTATCGGTATCTGTGCCGGTCGCCTGGCTTACGTTTGGTCGCGAGAAAGATCACGGATCATTTGCTCCAGGAAACGCATGGCGATCCGCAGCTCGGTTGACCTGTCCGTGAGCTTTGCCTGCATGATCGCTCCTTCAACGAGTGACACGAGGACAACCGCAATGGAGACCGGGTCTGTGCCGGGCTTGATCTCCGCTCTCTCGATGCCGCGCCTGACCTGGTTTTCGATGGATGTCTTCCAGAAACGCAGAGCCCGCGCGGCTTTCGCCTTCAGCAAGGGGTGCGTGTCGTCCGCTTCAGTGGATGTGTTCAACAGGGGGCAGCCGGCTTTCAGGAAAGGGATCTTCAAAAATTGAGCATACGTATCCGGATACACCAGCAAGCGCTCGATCGAGTTGTCGGTGGCAAGGATCCGCTCCCTGATGTAGGACGTGACTTTTTCAAAATTGTAATCGAAGGCGGCCAGCGCGACATCGTCCTTGTTCTGGAAGTTTCCATAGATGCTGCCTTTCGTGAGGCCCGTAGCGCCGGTGAGGTCGCTCAGGGACGTACCGGCATAACCCTTCGCGTTGAAGACGGGGGCCGTCTTCTCCAGGATGTATAACCGCGTTCGCTCAGATTTCGACAAGCCGTCCTGCATATTCCAACAAAGATAATTGAAATACCGATCGGTATAAATTTAAATAGCGGTCGGCCTTTTCGCCATCCCCGATCGCACCCACACAGATCGCGTTTCCTTACTTTTGTACCGAACAGTTACGCCATGCAGCCCATCACGCCCCAAACCGACTTCCTCTACAACCAGATCGTCAACCGCATCTCCGACCAGATTCGCATGCAGGTGCTAAAGGCCGGTGACAAGCTCCTGTCGGTGCGGTCGTTCAGCAAAGAGCAGAACGTGAGCATGAGCACGGTCTTCAAAGCGTATGGCGAGCTGGAGATCAAAGGCCTTATCGAAGCGCGGCCGAAATCGGGCTATTACGTTAAGCTTCCACCGCGTGCCTTCAGGCCCGTGGAGCGGCAGGACCCGCCCATGCCGGATTTAAAAGAAGCGAGTGCAGACGATATGATTGCCCTTGTGTACCGTCACCTGAGTGAAGAAAAGGTTGTGCGGCTCTCGCTTTCGGCACCGTCGACGGACCTTCTGCCGGCGGCCAAGCTGAGCAAATCCCTGGCGGAGGTGGTGCGGCAAAGCAAGACAAGCTGCATGCATTACGAGTCGGTCCAGGGCAATCCGGTTCTCCGCAAGCAAGTGGCCCGTCTTTGCTTCAACTGGGGCGGAACGGTGAGCGAAGACCAGGTGATCACAACGCAGGGTTGCATGGAAGCTCTCGTGTTTTGTCTCAAGGCCGTAACTGTTCCCGGCGACACGGTTGCCATCGAAAGCCCGACCTATTTCGGCATCTTCAGCGCGCTGAAGGCCCAGGGTCTCCGCGTACTGGAGATCCCCTCCCACCCGGCAACGGGCATGAGCATTGACGCGCTGCAGGACGCGATCGACAATTTCTCTGTCAAGGCCTGCCTCGTCACGTCGAATTTCACGAACCCCACCGGCGCGCTGATGCCGGATGCGAGCAAAGAACGACTTGTGAAGATGCTGGCAAAGAGATCCATTCCCCTCATCGAGGACGATATCTACGGCGAAATGTATTTCGACAGCAGCCGTCCACGCACCTGCAAAAGCTTCGACAGGCAGGG
>JAQBNP010000159.1 GCA_028288515.1 Flaviaestuariibacter sp.
CATCCGGTGCATCGTGATCGAGGACGAGCCGCTCGCCGTCAAGGTGCTCGTCGACTATATTCATCAAACGCCCTTCCTCGAGCTCTGCGGAACGTTCCGGGACGCTCTCCTCGCAACCGACTATCTCCGCGATCACACCGTTGACCTCATCTTCCTCGACATTCATTTGCCAAAGCTGAAAGGCATGGCCTTCCTGAAAACGCTCGTGCATCCGCCCGCCGTGATCATCACGACGGCCTATCACCAATACGCCGTCGAAGGCTTCGAGCTCAACGTCACCGATTATCTTCTCAAGCCGTTTGAGTTCGAGCGCTTCCTGGTGGCGGTCACAAAAGTCAGGAGCGGCGCAGGAGAGAAGCCGGGGGAACCCAACGAGCCGCGCAACCACCTCTTTGTCAACGTCGCCAAGAAGAAGGTGAAGGTCCTCTTCGATGAGATCCTCTACATCGAAAGCCAGCGCGAGTATATTAAGATCGCAACGACGCGCGCCACCTATCTCACCAAGATGGGAACACAGGAGATCGAGGACCTTCTGCCGGCAAGGCTGTTCAAGCGCATCCACCGTTCCTTCATCGTGTCGCTGGCAAAGATCGATTCCTACACCGCGGAGGAGGTTGGCGTCGGCGGCGTGTCCATCCCTGTGGGCAGGGCCTACCGCGGCATCATCGACGACCTGTAAGAAAAGAAGGAAGCTGTGATCGGCGGGAAGCCGGCGGTTGGAAAACGAACATGGTCGCGCGAAGTCCGCACGCCGTATTTTTAACTGCCCCCAAACGGTGTCGACCATGAAATACCTGCGCATCCTCTATGTTCAAGTGCTGATCGGCATTGCCGCCGGCATCCTCATGGGCTGGCTGGCGCCCGGCTTTGCTCCTGCAGCCAAGCTGATCAGCGAAACCTTTATCAACATGATCCGTATGGTCATTGCGCCGGTCATCTTCCTGACGATCGTATCAGGCATCGCCGGTGCCGGCGACCTTCGGAAGGTGGGCCGGGTCGGATTGAAATCGCTTCTCTATTTTGAAGTCGTGACCACCATTGCCCTGCTGATCGGCCTCGTGATGGCTAACGTTGCGCGCCCCGGAGCCGGCGTCGCGCTGCCGACGGCGCCGAGCGGAAAGGTCAGCGAGATCGCCGCACAAGCCGGCAAAATGAACTGGGGCGAATTCTTTTCCCATATCGTCCCTGCCAATATCGTCGATGCCTTTGCGAAAGGAGACATCCTGCAGGTATTGTTCTTCAGCGTCCTGTTCGGCATCGGCCTGAAGCTCCTCGGCCCCACCGGCGACAGCCTTCTCGGAAGCTTCAACAAGCTGAGCAAAGTGCTGTTCAACGTGCTTAAGCTCGTGATGAGACTCAGTCCCATCGGTGCATTCGGCGGGATGGCGTACACCATCGGCATGTTCGGGTTCGACACGCTGGCCGTGCTCGGCAAGCTGCTTCTCACGTTCTACGGCACCGGTCTTCTCTTCATCTTCGTTGTCCTCAACGGCATTTGCCGCTGGTATGGCTTCAGTCTCTGGAAGCTCCTGGGGTATATCCGTGAAGAGATCCTGATCGTACTCGGCGCGAGCAGCAGCGAGGCGGTACTGCCATCGGTGATGCAGAAAATGGAGGCGGCCGGCTGCGGCAAAGAGGTTGTCGGCCTGGTCATCCCGACCGGTTACAGCTTCAATCTCGATGGCACCACGATCTATCTCAGCATGAGCGTCATCTTCCTTGCGCAGGTGTTCGGGGTGGACCTGTCGATCGGCCAGCAGCTGACCGTCATTGCCATCCTCCTGCTAACGAGCAAGGGCGCGGCGGGCGTTACCGGCAGCGGCTTCCTCGTGCTCGCCTCCACTCTGGCGGCCCTGAAGGTCGTGCCCCTCGAAGGCCTGGCGCTGCTCATCGGCGTCGACCGGTTCATGAGCGAAGGACGCGCCCTCATCAACTTTATCGGCAACACCGTCGCCACGGTCGTCATTGCCCGCAGTGAGAAAGAGCTGGACCTGGTCACGTACCGGCGCGTCGTCGAGAACCGCCAGGGGAACACGCTGGCCGAGCTACCGACAGGACAGCATAGCTTCAAAGAACAAACGTGAATGGCAACGCATAGAAATGCCCCTGCCAGGAGCAGGGGCATTTTCGTTTCGCGCAGGCAAAGAAGTGTCAGTCCACCGGCCGGGCTGGCGGAACAGGCGCTTCGATGCCTTCAGCATTCTATTTCTTTTTGCGCGTCAGCCAGCCGACCACGGCCGCCACAACAAGCGCCTTGACCGCTATGCGCGTTACGAACTTCTTGCGGTTGTACTGCCACTCGGCCTTCCAGCCCAGCTCGGCGACGAAATTGGGGAAGATGCCGTTTTTCAGGTCTTCGATCACGCCCTCAACAACGTTCACCTTATCGGCAAGGACCAGTGTCATCCAGTGCGTGCCCTTTGCTTCGCTCGACTTGAACGCCTGCTTGCGAATGAGACCGCTCAGTCCCGATGGCGGTGTCGACGTACCGAACACGCGCGTGATGCCCGGCCTTTCGATGGAGTGAAACACGGGTATGTTCACGGGCTGCTGCGGGGCCTTTTCATAATGGATCCGCTCGTAGTCCGCCCCGTTGCGCTTCTTCATCGGGTAGGTCGGATCGTTCTCCGGATCGGCGTCCATGCCCCAGCCCGGGATATTTTTCACCGTGTCCGCAATTCTTCTGTCCATTTCAGGATCGATATATCTTTCCATGATCGTTGATTTAAGCGGTGACCGCACGCGGCGGAATTAGAAGTGGTTTGATCATGCCATCCAGCTTGGCTGAGAACATCCGGTAGGCGTCCGAAATATCTTCCAGCGGAATGCGGTGGGAGATGAGCCCTTTGGGGTTCAGGCGTCCCGCCATGACATGCTCGATCAGCTTGGGCAGCAGGCGCTTCACCGAGGCCTGGTTGGCGCGAACGGTGATGCCCTTGTTCATCAGGCTGCCGAGCGGCGCGAGGTTCCAGGGCGGGCCGTATACGCCCACAACGGAAACGATGCCGCCTTTTTTGACTGAATTGATTGCCCAGTGGAAGGCGGTTGCATTGCCCGCTTCCATCAGCAGCTGCTTGCCGATGATGTCCTGGATCGTGCTGCCGACGGCATCACAGCCAACGGCATCGATGCAGACGTCCGCCCCAAGCCAGTCCGTGGCTTTTTTCAGGAACACGACAGGGTCGTCCATCTCCTTGAAATTATAGGCCTCGCAAAAAGCATAGTTGCGGGCAAACTCGAGGCGGTACTCCAGGTGGTCGATGACGATCACGCGGCCGGCCCCGAAGAGCCAGGCGCAGCGCGCGGCCATGATGCCGATCGGGCCGGCGCCAAAGACCACAACCGTGTCGCCCTGCTGGATGCCGCCCATCTCCGCTGCCTGGTACCCCGTCGGGGTCACGTCGGTCAGCATCACGGCATCCTCGATGTCCATGCCTTCGGGGATCAGCGTGGGGCCGACATCCGCGTAGGGCACACGCACGTACTCGGCCTGGCCACCATCATAGCCACCGGCGATATGCGCATAGCCGAAAAAGCCGGCCGAAGCGGTGGCCTCGGGGTTTGACTCATGGCAGTTTCCGTAAAGCTCCTGCTTGCAGAAGGGGCAGCTGCCACAGGCGATATTAAATGGGACGAGAACATGGTCGCCGACCTTCAGCTTTTGTACGCCGGAGCCGACTTCCACGACAACACCGGTGAATTCATGGCCGAAGGTCATGCCGACGCGTGTGTCCGGAACGAGGCCATGGTAGAGGTGAAGGTCGGAGCCGCAGATGAGCGAGCGCGTCACCTGGACAATGGCATCGTAGGGATGCTCGATCTTCGGCTCGGGACGATTCCTGTCGGCACGGATCCTGAACGGCCCGCGAAAGTTCATCGCTAACATAGAGGGTATTTTATGGTTGAGAAAAACAATTTCATGCTGCGTTGCGTGACAGCAATAGGCCGTAATTTTTATGCCATTCTCAACGGTGTTGATGACTTGCCCAGCCTGTGGACTCTACGGTTGGCGACCGCAGCGCCATCCGCCGAGGTGCCGTGGCGGGAACCCCAGGCAACCGATCCAGGCAATTGGGTGCACCGAAAAAATAGTTTTGCCGTTCGGATATTTATTTAGACATTTGTCTAACTATACAATCTTCTAATCGTGAACCTTCTCTTCAAAGCCCTCAACGACCAGACCCGCCGCGAGATCCTCGAGCTTCTTCGCACGGGCGACCTCACTGCCGGTGAGATCGCTGACCGCTTCTCGATCTCCAAGCCAAGCATCTCCCACCACCTCGACCTCCTGCGCCAGGCTGGCCTCGTCGAGTCTGTCCGGGAAGGGCAGTTCATCACCTACTCCCTTAACAGCACGATGGTGGACGAGATCGTGAAATGGTTCCTCCAATTCAAGACTAAAAAGAAATGATATGAAACCGAACAACCTGCGCTGGGCCGTCATCGCCATCCTGCTTGCCTGCATCCCCCTGGCGTTCCTCGCCATTGCGTGGCCGCATATTCCGGACACCGTTCCCGTCCGCTTCAATGCGAACATGGAGCCGGAGAAATTCGAGAACAAGTCCAGTCTCTGGCTTGTCACCGGCATTACGTCCGGCGTGTCGGTGATCATTTATTTCCTGCTCGTCAACATTCACCGGATCGATCCAAAGCGCCGCAACCAGCCGTCGGCAACCTTTGCAAAGCTTGGCTTCGGGCTTGTCGTCTTCTTCGCGGCGCTGGGCGTGATCCTGGTTGCGTCCTCCCTGCGCGGGGGACTGGGGCTGCAGCGGTTGCTGTTCCCCCTGATCGGGCTGCTGCTTGCTTTCCTGGGGAATTACCTGCCGGCGCTGAAGCCAAACTATTTTGCCGGCCTCCGACTTCCCTGGACACTCAGCGACCCGGACAACTGGCGGCAGACCCATCGGCTTGCGGGGCGTATCTGGTTCTGGTCGGGCCTTGCGTTTGCGCTGCTCGCGGTGTTTTTGCCCGTCCGCATCCTGTTGCCGGTCTTTATCACGGCCATCGTTGCGATGGTATTGGTTCCGTCGATCTATTCCTTCTGGCTTTTCCGCGAGAAGAAGAGCTGAGGAAGGGGCCGCGCTTTCCGGCTGCATGCCCCGGGCTTCGGCTACTTAACATAAGGTAGGCTTCTGTTGAAGGATCCATAAACGCACCATAGAGGATCCATGAACCAGGCATGGCTGAGGACGGGAAACAGCCGGAAACGCAAAGGGCGCCGAGGGGCAAAGGGATAGCAAAGGGAGTCTGCTTTGTGCTTCTTTGTGTTCTTTGCGTCTTTGTGGTTCAAACTGTCTGATCGAGCACATCATGCAGGTTTTTCACGGCACCTGATGAAGGATCCATGAACAACCACGCGACCGTCTTATCTTGATGCGCAACAAGCGTTCGCGCACATCAATAAACTGCCATGAGAGAAGATCGACCTGCCCCGTCAACGATACCTGTCGCCAGCCAGTCTTCGCGTGTATCAACGGTTGACGTCCTCCGCGGCCTGATCATGGTGATCATGGCCATTGACCATACACGTGAGTATTTCTGCCCCACGCTCGTGCGCCCGGAAGACATCGCGCACACCAGTGTTCCTTTGTTCCTGACCCGGTGGGTCACGCATTTTTGCGCGCCCCTGTTCCTGTTCCTTTCGGGCGTGAGCGCCTGCCTCTATGCCCGTACGCACACGCGGGGACAGACCTCTGTCTTCCTGTTGACCCGTGGTCTCTGGCTGGTGCTTTTTGAGCTGGCGGTGTTCAACCTGATCCTGCAATGGGGCATGCCGCTTGTCCTGCTCAGCATCCTGTGGGCCATTGGCTGGTCGATGATCTTTCTGGCCCTGTTTCTTTGGCTTCCGAGGTGGGCGCAGCTTGTTGTGGCAATTGGCGCCATCTGCCTGCACAACCTGCTGCCGGTGTTCAACCCGACCGAAGAGCCGTCCCTGCTGATCCCGGCCCTCCTGCACAATCCGCCCTTCCTGTTTATGCTGGGAGACAAGCCCGTTCTCAGTGCCTACACCGTCTTTCCCTGGGCGGCCGTTATGCTGTTTGGCTACGCGATGGGAAGCTTTCTGGCCGGGCCGAAGAAATTTGTGTCACGGCGAACGGCGCTGGCGGGTGTCATCATGCTGCTGGTCTTCATGGCGATCCGCGCGACGAACGCCTATGGGGATCCGCAGGAGTGGGGTGTTTCCGACCGCGGCGGCATCTATACCGTCCTTTCCTTTTTCAATGTCACGAAATACCCGGCCTCGTTCCTGTTCCTCCTGCTGACCCTCAGTGGCGGCGCGCTCCTGTGGTGGCTTTGCGCGCGGAGGCCCAACCGGGTCACGGCCTTCCTCGAGGTCTATGGCCGCGTGCCTTTCTTCTATTTCGTCCTGCACTTTGCGCTTGTCAGCGCCGGTTCATGGCTGTGGACCAGGCTGCTGTTCGGCAGGGCGATCAACCTTGCTTTCACATCGGTAGCGGAGCTGCCACCGGGCTACAATGTGAGCCTGGCGCGGCTCTACCTTGTATGGCTGATCGTGGTGCTGTTGCTCTATTATCCCTGTAAATGGTTTGGAAATTATAAGCGCGCGCACCGGTCGTGGTGGCTGTCCTACATATAAGCAGGTAGGATTGCGTAAGCCCCGCTGCAATGTCGGCATGAGGCACGGCATGCCCGGCATTGCCTGCAATGCATTTACTTTGCTGCCTTTCAGAGAGACTACCCATGCCAGACGATCGATCAGCGCCCCGTCTTCCCGTCCCCGCCCTTACCGGCGCCGATGAATCCCTGCGTCCTTATATCCGGCAGCGCTTTCCCGGTGGCCTGGCCATTGGGTTTGAAGGCGACGGTCTTCGTGCTGCGGCCGAAACGAAGGAGGCAATCCTGGGTGGACAAAAGATCGTGTACGGCGCTGCCTTTGCCGGCGAAGGGATCCTGATCATCTTCGACGTGCTGGCGGAAATTGACGGCCGCTGGTTCGGCTACGTGTTCAAGCCGAGCACGCGCATCAAAGAACGGCACCTGGTCGATGTTGCGCTGTGCGACCAGATCGCGCAGAGCGCCGGGTTCTACCTCGATGAGCCCTGCCTGCTTCTTCTCAATATGCAGTATGTGCGCCGCGGTTCGATCTCGCCGCAGGATTTGTTCATCGAGGAGCGCGTTGGCCGTCGCTTGCGCATCCATCAGCACCTCGTTCGGGGCCGGATGCAGATGCTCAAGCGGATGGGGGCGAAGGCCGTGGCCCGGGCAGCAGCGGGCGAAGCCCAGGTAAAGCCCGGTACGCCGCGCCCGCAGGCACGAAGCGAGATGCCACCGGTATCGGACACGCCGGCGGCGCTCGAGGTTGACCGCGCTTCGCTCCGCGGCTTTCTTGATGGTCTTCGCTATCCTCTTTATTTTATGGACTTCGAGGCCTACCAAACGGCCGTTCCGGAATACGACGGTCATTGGCCCTTCCGCCAGCTTCCGTTCCAGTTCTCTGTTCATCGCCTTGACGCACCCGGCGGCGCCCTGCACCAGGAAGCTTTCATTGCCCCGGGCGATGCAGAGCCGACGGGCGCTTTCGGGGCGGCGCTCCTTGACGCAACGGGCACGGAAGGAAGCGTGCTTGTGTACAATGTCGATTCGGAACAATTGATCCTCGACCAGCTTGAGGGTGACCACCCCCAATGGAGTGGGCCGATCGAAGCCCTTCGGAAACGCCTTGTGGACCTGATCATTCCCTTCAGCAGGCAGTACATACGGATCCCTTCCATCGGCAACAAGCTGTCGCTGAAATACATCCTCCCAGCCCTGGTGCCCGACATGAGCTATTCGGCCCTCGAGATCGCAGGCGGCGATGAGGCGAACCAGGCGTACAACGCGCTGCGCGAATCATCCGATCTCCAATTCATCGAAGCCACGCGGACCGCCCTTCTTGCTTATTGTGAAGTGGATACCCTGGCGATGGTCCGGATCCTGGAAAAGATGGTCCGGCTCTGCGACGAGCCGGCCTGACGTCCCTGACTGCCGTCCGGGCAATGCAGGGGAGCGGTTGAGCCGCCGATGGCATCACACCGAATCAAAGCAGGTTGCATCGAGTTTGATCCGATTGCAAACCTCCGTCGTATTTTAGCCGGCAACCAAACCGATCAAAATGCTCACGGTCCGCCCCCGACCTGTTTTTACGATAGTCCTCATGCTTCTCATCCTGTCGTCCTGCGACGGGTCCGACAAGCCGGCCAGCAATCTCGCGGGCAACTGGCTCATCATCTACCCGGAGCACAGGTTGCGGACCAGCGGAGAGCGTGAGATCTATGGACGCCACCAGGATTCGATCGTGTCACTGCTTGGACTGAAGCTGGTCTCCTTTGACAAGGCGGGTCGCTTCACCGACATGGACAGCAGCGGCCGCGCAGCCGGCACGTGGTCCGTTTCGCAAGACAGCCTTCTGCGCATTACCGGTGGCGGAAAAGGCTTCGATCCATTCCTCGCCACCTGTCACCGTTTTGAAAAAGAAACCCTCCAGCTCGCCCAGCTCATCCCGCTTGAAGGGAAGCGGATCCGCGTCATGTGGCACCTGAAGAAGATCGCAGCGGACGCGCCCGCGGCACGGCTGTTCACACCGGAGGCAAACCGCTGGCGCCTGCGGCCGGCAAAGCCCGAATCTCTCCCCGGGATGCAGCACCGGCTTGCCTCCATGCTTGATTACTATGGCGATTATTTTGCCCTTGTCGCCGTTGAATCGATCTACTTCTCACCGGCGCGTGTTCCCTTGCCGCTGAACTATTACCAGCACTCTCTCGGGGTGTCGGGCACACTCAAGCCGTCGTTCAAGGCCCTCTTCTACAATGACGATGACGCGCTGAAGGCAGGCGACCTTTTACGAAATGCCCTGCGCGCATCCGCCGGTGAATTTGAGCAGGCCGAGACCTTCTCGCATGAATATGGACTGTTCCTGAAAAAGCTTGCACGCCGCCTCGCAGCAGGAACCGCCGCTCGGTAGCGGTCAACGAAGAATGTCGACGAAGCCGGCCAGCTGCTTTCGGCCATTGCGCGGGTTGATGATGTAATAGTAGGTGCCGACGGGCAAGGGCTTGCCTTTGAATGTACCGTCCCAGGGCCGCGCGTACCCGGCGGAATTGAAAACCAGCTGTCCATACCTGTTATACACTTCGACGGTGGCGCCTGGATAGCTTTCCAGCGAGCCGATCGCCCAGGTATCATTTATACCATCGCCATTGGGTGAAAAGACATTGGGTACCGTGGGCGCCTTCAACACTTTGACAAACACGGCGTCTTTTGCCGTGCAGCCGTCGGCCGAGAGAGCCGTCAGCGTGTAGGTGATATCGTCATCGGGCGTCACGAGGGGCGTTGGTATGCTTGCGTCGGAAAGCCAGGTTGCCGGGCTCCAGAGAAGGGTGAGGCCGTTTCCTGCAGCGCTGCCCTGTAGCGTGCCCTGGCCACCGGCGAGGATCAGGCGGTCCGGTCCCGCGCTCACAACGGGCACAGGGAACACTGTCACGGCCTGGGCTACCGAATTGACGCAGCCATTTGTCCCCGTAAAGACATAATGCAGTGAGTCGGTGCCCATCGTACCGGCCGCCGGTGTAAAGACGCCGCTGCTGGAGACTCCCGGTCCGCTGAAGACCGCACTGCCCGGCAGGCCGTTCAGTACCGAAGCCTGTGTCAGCGCGAAGGCCGGCGCATCGGCACAGAGAGACGGGATCGGGTCAAAGCGAACCTGCGGCGTTGCCATGACGACAACGTTCTGTGCGAACGTACTGAAGCAATTGTCGCCGGAATACGCGATGACGCGCACACGGTAGGTCCTGGTCAGCGGCGCGAAGAACTCGGGATAGAGGTGCCGGATCGTGCCTCCCGGTGCCGGGAACTGGATGGTGGAGCGGTTGGATGGATCGTTGAGATCGTCCCAGAAGATGTCAAGCTTCACGATGACACCGAAATCAACGGATGAGAGGTTTTGCAGCGCGACGGAGTCGTTGCTGCACGCGGGGTTGGCGCCGAATGTGAAGCCTGCCTGTGGTGTCGTTCCATTGATCGTAAAGACCTGCTGCACCGATGCAGAGCAACCGGCTGCCGACGTCACCGTCAGGCTTACGTTATAATTATCGATGGCCGTGTATTTGTGTTGCGGATGCTGAAGCGTCGACGTGTTCGGGTTTGACGGCGTTGCGTTCTGGTCGCCGAAATTCCAGGAGTACGTGAAACTACCGCCGCCCTGGATCGAGCTTGTGTCGGTGAACTGCGTGAAGGGATCGGTCAGGCAATTCCCCGGCATTGCGAAACCCGGGTGGGGCAGGGGATTGATTGTGACGGGGCCATTAAAAACAGGACTGACACAGCCTTTGTTGGTCTGCACGCGCAGGTTGGCCGGGTAGATGCCGGCAGCCGCATAGGTGTGCGTGAACGGGGCGTTCGTCGTGTGTACCGTTGTCGTGCCGTCGCCGAGGTCCCAGCTCCATTGAGCGATACTACCCGCGAGCGGGAGAGACGCGTCGGTGAACGTCACGGCGCGGGTTTCGCACAGGGGCGACGAAACCTGGTAAAACGCGATGGGCAGTGGATTTACGGTGATCGCGGAACGCGCGGTATCGGAGGGGCAGCCATGGTCGGAGTATGCCACCAGCTTCACGCTATCGACCCCGGCCGACGCGTATGTATGCGCCGGGTTTTGTTGCGTGGACGTTGTGTTGTCGCCAAAGAGCCACAGCCATTGGGTCACTGTTCCGCTGCTGACGGAGCTATTGTCGGTAAAGGAAACGGAATTGCCGAGACAGACCTCGGGTGCGCCGGCGGTGAACGACGCGAGCGGCTGGCGATAGATCGTCGTCACCGGCTGCGTGATGCTGTCAGAGCAGCCAGCGGCGGACGTAACGACCAGGCGGGCATCAAATGGACCAGGCCCGGTATAGGTGTGTTGCGGATTGGCTGCGATCGATGTGGCGCCATCGCCGAAACGCCAGGTGTAGGTAAACCCCGCCTGTGTTCCGTCTGCGATCGAGGACGCGTTTGTAAAGCTGATGGTGGCGGCAGGCAGGCATCCTCCACCCATTGTAAATGCGGGTACAGGATTGGGGTGAACCACCACCTGGTGCGTTGTGGGAGCGCTCTGGCAGCCGTTCTGGTTCTGCACGGTCAGTGTCACCGTGTAAGTGTTCGGTACGGCATAGGTGTGCTGCTGCGGCGCGCCGGTGCTGGCGACGACCACGGGAGAGCCGTCACCGAAATCCCAAACCCATTTCACGAGGGTGGAGGCCGCCGCCGTAGACGTGTCCGTAAAAGTGATGGCATGTCCCCCGCAGGTTGGCCCGGCAAAGCCGAACCGCGCAAGGGGCACCGGAGTCAGGATCAGCTGCTTCGTGGCTGTGTCCGACAGGCAGCCGATATCGGTAATGATCGAATAGCTGACGTCGAACGTGTCGGCGACCGCATAGGTGTGCGTTGCATTTGCCGTCGACGCCGTGCTTCCGTCGCCGAACTGCCATGCCCAGGCATAAGCCGGCCGGCCGTTGGTCACCGATGCATTCGTGAATTGAACCGCGTCGGTGACGCAGCCGTTCGTGCTCATCGTAAAATTTGCTACGGGACGCTCGAAGACCTGGAGGTCGTAGGTGATCTCCTGGACGCCGCTGCATCCGTCGGCCGTCGGGTTTTGCGCCAAGACCTTGATCGGGTAAATGCCTGGTGTCGAAACGGAATAGGGGGCCGCAAGGCGGTAGCGATAAAGCTGTCTTCCATTGACGGTCCATGTCGAGTCATACAGCGGGCTGTTGATCGTCACGTCCGGGAAGAGGCCGTTGAACTGCCATTGGATCTGTGTCGGCTCGTAAGGAAAGGTCATCGCGAACCGGAAGGGTGAGTTGCGGCAGGCCGCCGGGAAGCTCACGGTTGCGTACTGGTTCTCGATGGAGATGAACTGGTACAGGTCCTTGATATTGGAGCCCGCATTGTAACCGTAAGATTCAACGCTGCCGTACCCGTAGGCAATGCAGATAAACCCGCTGTCCGAGGTGATGCGGTGTGCCGGGTTCACTGCCGTTGACGTGGTGACGTCCTGCTGAATATAGGAGTACTGTGTCGACGGGATCGCAACGGGTGTTGCCGTTGGCGCGGCACCATCGACCTGCAGCGAGCTGAAGGTTGCGGTCTTGAAAATGATGTTGAGATAGTGCTTGGTGATATTGGTGCTGGGCGGCGTCAGGTCGGCCCGGGCAGACATCACCGTGATGTCGTTGAGCGTTTGCTCGATCGGGTTGAGAGCCACCATTTCCGGGTCGCTGTTGACGCCATCGCAATTGGATGTGATGAGGTATTGGAAGACGCTGATCGGCTTGGCCGACGTGATGATCCGCGGGGTATTGTTGCCCTGCGTGTTAAACTCGTAGAACCGGCCGGATACAAGAGTCGCGGTATTGAGCGCGGTGCCGTTCACGTAAACGGGCTCGGCCGGGTCCTGGACGAGAATGCGGAAGATATCGTAGGCCCGGGAAATAAAGGGCGCGGTATAATAGGTCTTGCCCCAGGCCGCTGTCGGAAAAAGTTGCTGGTACAGGTTGTCGCCCGAGCTGGCCCCGGTACATCCCATGGCGGTGAAGGTCGACCCGGAAAAGACGGCAATGGGCTGACAGGAGGCCGATGCCGTGCCGATGGACCTGATCGAGGTGCCGGTGAGATCCCCGTCGCTTTGGAACTGGTACACGTCGCCTTTCGACATGGTCACCTGGTACGGGGTATTGGCCGGGTGAAGCCCCGTGGCGTCCGCTGCGGTTGGCGTCACCTGGATCGTCGTGTTGTCCACGGTGGCGATGACGTCAAACTGCGACCGCCTTGTCGTGCCCGTGACCACGGATTTGTAGGAGGAGACATAGTACTCCTTGCCAAGGACGTTCGTCGGCAGCACAAGCGTGGAGCCCGACCGCGCCGCATTGAGGATATGCGCGTAAACTGCCACGGCCTTGTCGGAGACGATGTGAATGCCTTTGTTGGACCCGATGCCTTCGGTCTGTGCATTGTAGGCAACCGAATTGCTGGGCGTGCTCGAGCTCGTCAGCTGAACGGTCGTCACCGCGTTGGCGGTAACGGTAAATGGAATGGTGCTGCCGTTGACCGAAACGGTGCCACTTGCAGCTTGATCCGACGTGATATAAAGCGCCATGCGCGACGTGGTGCCGTCGAAATGGCCCGCATAGACAACCCAGAAATCCTTGCCTTTGTTGGACAGGTCCTGGGCAGACAACCGCAATGAAAAAAAGAGGGAAAGGAAAAGTCCCCATACGGCAGTTCTCAAAAGCATCGCGGTTGGACGGCGGTTGCGCTGATTCGTTTAATGACCCGAAGAATTTCTCCCGGCAATGCCTGCCGGTGATGAGCTGGTGCCCGAACGACCACGGCAAATCCCTGTGAACATGGCCCGGGCCTGCGTTTTCAGGCCGTCCTGCCCCTCGTTCGGACCGTTGCCGGGTGTCGATTTTCCGGAAGCTCAATGGTCCAGTTCTGTAAAGTGTATCGCGTACACGACGAATGAGGGGAATCGCGGAAATCCCTGATATTCGTTTCCCCTTCGGGGCAAGAAAAAGTCCGCTGTAGAAACAGCGGACGAACGATTGCTTGCTATATGAAATTCTTGGTTTTTCTTTTTTTCGATCTCCGGGACGAACGATTCTTGCTATTCTGAAAAATCGATTGCCGCTTATGATTCAAAGGTGCCGGATGTTCTTCGAACGACCCGCACCTTTTTTTGTTCCGCTTTACGCCGCCTAACTTCGGCTGTGCTTCGTCAAATCCCCTGTGGAAGCGGGTTTCAGGCAGCGGGGGCTCTGATGTCCAAGTCCGATTTCCCTCCTCAACTTTCCTGGCTGCGCTGTTGCAAACCCGGCCGATCGATCCATCGGGGCTTGAAAACCGGTTTTGGAGAACGCATCGGTTCGCTATTGGTCAGGAGCTGCAGGAGAGCATCGAGCAGCCTGCCTTCTGCCCGGCCCAGTCGGGCCGCCTCACGAAGAAGCGGTCGTCTTCCGGCTGATATGGATTGAGCAGCGCGGTTTCAAGCTGCCGGAACAAGCCAGGCTCTCCGTCCTGCAGCTCCTCGATGGCATTGTGGAGCATATAGTTCCGCAGGATGAAGCGCGGGTTGGCGGCTCCCATCTTTTGCACCCGCTCCCCCGGGCTGATCGCGTTCGATGCGATGCGCTCGCGGTACTGGTTGATGAATGCAACGAAGGCATCCGCGTCAGATCCTGATGGGGCGACATACCAGGCCGGCTCAAAATAGCGAATGATGCTTTCCGCGTCGCCGGCATCCGGAAGCCCGGCCAGCAGCTGGTAGAAGATGGTCATATCGGGCTTCGCGGTAAAGAGGATCTTTTCACCGGAGGCAACGAGGGCGCGGTCTTCGGGCCGCAGGCTGTCGAGCCCGAGCTTTCGCTCCATCATGGCAAAATGCTTTTGCAGGTAAACGCTTTCGTACTTGTCCAGGATCGCCACGAGCTCTTTCGTATCGGGCAACAGCGGAGCGAGTGCCCCACCGAGGCAGCCGAGGTTCCAATAGGCGATGGATGGCTGGCGGCCGAATGCGTACCGCTTGCCGGGAAGGTCCGTTGTGTTTGGGGTGAAGTCGGGATCGTAGTCGTCGAGGAACGAGTAGGGCCCGTAGTCGATCGTGAGCCCGAGGATCGACATATTGTCTGTGTTCATGACGCCGTGAACGAAGCCGACGCGCATCCATTCGGCCATCAGGAAAGCGGTCTTCTCCGCGACCTCTGCAAACCAGGCCAGGATGCGGTCGGGGCCTGTCGGCAGGTGCGGGTAGTACCGGTCGATCGTCCAGTTGACGAGGGTTCGCAGGTTGTCGATCTCGTTGCGTGCCGCGGGCATCTCGAAGGAGCCGAACCGTAAAAAGCTCGGTGCCACGCGCATGACGATCGCGCCGGGCTCGTGGGCGGGATGGCCGTCGTAGAACATATCGCGCAGCACGGGCTCCCCGGTCGATACAAGGCTGAGCGCGCGGGTTGTCGGCACACCGAGGGCGTGCATGGCCTCACTCATCAGGTATTCGCGAACGGAGGAGCGCAGGACGGCCCGGCCGTCGGCGCGGCGCGAATAGGGTGTTTGTCCCGGTCCTTTGAGCTGCAGTTCCCAGCTGCCGCCGGCACCGGCCATCTCACCGAGAGTGATCGCGCGGCCGTCTCCCAGCTGCCCTGCCCAATTGCCGAACTGGTGCCCCGCGTAGCAGGCAGCGTAGGGCTTCATGGTGGGCGTCACGGAGTTTCCCCCGAGAATGTCAACGATCGCCTGTGAGGAGGGCTTTTCAATTTCCAGCTCCGCGGCCAGCGCATCGGACCAGGCGAGCAGCTCAACCTTCGGCACGGGTGTCGGCTGGACGCGGCTATAGAGCATGCCCGGCGTTTGACGAGGGCGCTTATTCCCTGTCTGGTCGCCCGGAAACCTGTCAACGAATTCGTTTTGAAACTGGATCCTGTCAAGAGAGTGCATCGGCATTTTGTTTTCCTCCCAATGACAGCGAAACGCGTACCGGAAGTGGTGGAAAGACGGAGCGTGCAAAGATGCACGGAAAACGCCGGCAGACAAGCCGGCGTTCCTGGGTTGATGAATGTTATGGTTGGATCAGTTGATGTCCTTGCCGGCGGCCAGCTTGTCGATCATTGCCTGGACGGCCTGCTTGTTCGCGTCGTTTGGAGCGAGGGGCAGTGCTTTCCTTGCAAAGTCGAGTGCTTTTGCATAGTCGCCCGTCGCGGAGAGCCCGCGCGCCATACCGCTCAGCGTGATGAACTGTCCCGGGTTTTTGTCGTAGTTGTACTGGAAAACGGTGAGTGCCGTCTTCGCCTGTTTCGCCGTGATCAGCTGTCGGCCGAACTGCTGCAGCTGCGTGACGGTGCCATAGGGCAGGGCGGCTTTCAAGGTGGCTGCTGCTTCTTCCGACCGGCCGAGCTTGTCGAGGATGCCGGCCTTTGCGGAGAGGGCGGTGAACGAGGTCGGGTCGCCGGGGAAACCCGGACTGGAAGCGAGTGTGGCCCATTGCAGCGCGGTTTCCAGCTGGTAATTGTTTTGCAGCGCCCAATTTGCCGCGATGGTCAGGCCCTGCGAGGAAAAGCCACGCGGGTTCTGCGACTCAATGACAAATGCTTCGAACTGCTGCTTCAACACGTCGACCTCGATCTTG
>JAQBNP010000198.1 GCA_028288515.1 Flaviaestuariibacter sp.
GATCCGGGAATATGTGTGGAGACTGATATGCGCCTCGTAACCCACGCCGGCCACGTCGACAAGCACGCTGGCTGGTGTTTTTCTGACAAAGTTGCCCTTTACGAAAGCAATCATAGATACGAAAATAAGGGAAAGGCATGAGATGAGCGGCCGCGCATGCAGACCGGCACGCAGGGCGTTTGGGCGGCGCCGCTCCTGCATGTCGAACGCCCCCGATCGACCCCCGATCCGAAGGCAACCGTGAAACTCGGCAGTCAGCCGCCGGCCGTTCATTCCTATCTTTGCCGCCCAACATTCAGAAGACTCCAACTACGAATATGCCAACAAAGATCACCGCAGCGATCACCGCCATCGGCGGCTATGTACCGGAAACGAAACTGACAAATGCCGACCTCGAAACGATGGTGGATACGAACGACGAGTGGATCCGGACCCGCACCGGCATCGAAGAGCGGCGGATCCTGCGCGGCGAAGGCCTTGGCACCTCCGACCTCGCCGTTCCCGTTGTGAAGCAGATCTGCGAGAAGCGCGGCATCTCTCCCGAAGAGATCGACTGCATCATCTGCTGCACCGTTACGCCCGATATGGTCTTTCCCGCCACCGCCAACGTGATCGCCGATAAGGTGGGCGCGAAGAACTGCTGGGGCTTCGACCTGCAGGCCGCCTGCTCTGGCTTTCTCTACGGCGTGACGACCGGCGCAGCCCTCATCGAAAGCCGCCGCTATAAAAAGGTGATCGTTGTCGGGGCGGATAAAATGAGCTCGATCATTGACTACAGCGATCGCCAGACCTGTATCATCTTCGGTGATGGCGCCGGCGGCATCCTCCTCGAGCCCAACACAGACGGTTTCGGCATCCTCGACTCCATCCTGAAGAGCGACGGCAGCGGCCGCCAGTACCTGCACATGAAAGCAGGCGGATCGGTTCGTCCCGCCAGCGCTGAAACGGTTGCCAACAAAGAGCACTTCGTGTACCAGGAGGGCCAGTCGGTTTTCAAGTTCGCAGTCAAAGGCATGGCAGATGTCAGCGCCGAGCTCCTCGAGCGCAACGGCATGACTGGCGACGACATTGCCTGGCTCGTACCCCACCAGGCCAACAAGCGCATCATCGACGCGACGGCAAGCCGCATCGGGCTCCCATCGGAAAAGGTGATGCTCAATATCCAGAAATACGGCAATACCACGGCGGCTACGATCCCGCTCTGCCTGTGGGAATGGCGAACCCAGCTCAATAAGGGCGACAACATCGTCCTGGCCGCGTTCGGCGGCGGCTTCACCTGGGGCGCAACCCTGGTGAAATGGGCCTATTGAACGCCCGCCCTAAATCGTTACCGAATATGATAAACCACGCCCGGCTGCATCGCCCCGTCAACGACGTTCAGTCGGAATAACACCGTATTGCCCGGGGCTTTCGGCCCTTTCAGCTTCGCGTAGCGATGGTAATTGTTCACCACCTGCCGCCCCGTCAGCATGCCCAAAACCGCGCCCGCCACGACATCCGTTACCCAGTGCTTGTTCTCGGTGGCGGCTGGGGCCGATAAGGGTTGCTGCCGAATAGGCAACGATGGGCACAACCGCGCACTTGCTGTACTCCATCGCGTAGACGGTTGCGGCTGAGAACGCTACAGTGGTATGGCCGGAGGGAAACGAGTTGTTGAACCGCCTGGTGTTCGCCGCGGGCTTGTAGAGGGGACCGTGGAGGCGCGGGTATGGCTCGCGGGTGGAGGGCTCGAAATAGTTGGGACGCTGCCGACCGGAGACCAGCTTGAGCAGGCTTTCCATGGCCAGCGAGGAAAGATAGGCATGGCTCGCAACGTGCCGGGCCCAAGCAAGGTATAGACCTCGTAGTTCGCTCCCCAATCCGTGACGAACCCGCTCACATCTCGAAGGGTCTGGCTGCTGTCCTGGCTTTCAATCCGAGCCGCTGAACCGGCATGTCAGCCAGCGCGAGACCTCCCATCGCCAGCCCAAATTCGCCGGTCTTGAGCCAGTCGCGCCGCGTCATGTGGAAGGGTGCCGTGAGCTGTTGCTTGAAATCCGAACCGAGCCGAATGAAATAGGTTTGGAAATCGAGGTTGGTTTCGGGCGTATATGTCCTGGACGTGATGTTGTTCTGCTGGCCACCCGCGCTGTCCGTTTTGTGGCTGAGGCTGTCGAGCTTTTGGACAAGCGTGTCGATGCGCTGCGCACTGGCAGAGATGCTGCCGGAAAGAAGGGCAACGGCAACGAAAACCGCTTTCATGAATTCAATTTGATGGATGGTGCGGTGCAGCTTTGTTGCCAGGGAGGATCGAAGTTGAGCAGCACGCGCGGTCGAAGGAAAGCCCGGCGCTACACATCCACTCACCATCCACGACTCACCACTCACTAATTCGCCCCGACAAGCTCCGGTCTCTTGATGAATTCGCGGTTGTATCGAAAGCGGATATTCGTCCCCATCTCAAGCCGCCAACGCTGGTTGCGCAGGTCGGGCTTGGGATAGTACGCGGCCTTGACCTCGATGGTTCCAAAAACAAGGCTTTCATTCTTGAGACGCAGCCCGCCTCCAACGGACGGGTAGATCGTGTTGACCTCGCCGGACCCGGATGCATAATGAAACAGGGTCGCCGAGCCGAATGCGAACGGTGCCAGGTGGAACCAGGCCACTGTCCAGGGACTGAAAAAAACGGACTCACCGCGCACAGTGACACGCGCGTCACCGCCAATGGATCGGTTGTCATAAAGCGGAAGGCCATATGTGCTTTCCAGGAACAGGGGCTCCGTCAGGCGATAGTTCCACTGCCGCGCAAGGCTGACGGCGGCAAAGCTGCGCTGCTTCCAGCGGGCATTGAGCAGGTGCAGCCGGCTGAAGTAATCGAGGCCCGCAAGCACGCTCATGTCTTCAGCGCGCTTCCCGTAGAAATACGTTCCCGCCCGGACAGTATAGCTGAAATAATGATCGCCCCGGTTGAAGTAATAGCGCTGAAGATCCACGCCGATATAGGGCCTCTCCCGGTCCGCCGTGAGCGTCCAGCCACCGATCAACGAGGCGTCGACACCTTCCGGGACATCCTCGTTCCGGCCGAAGCCGTAGATATACTGCGTCTTGTAAAATGTTTGGCGGAAAACGGACAGGGCTCCCAGCACGGCCGTCCTGTTCGTGTACCGGTAGAAGGTGGGACCATCGTCGTGGAGGGGACGAAGCCGGAAATGGCGCTGCAGGTAGCGCGCCCCGATCAGCCAGTTGAGCCGGTGATCCGCGTTCGCACCCGACGACTTGTCGGCCGTGATGTTCCAGCCCGCCCATGTGTCGAAAAGACTGTAGCGGTACCTGAACTCGGCATCGTAGAGGGAGTCGGTCCAATACTTATTATCCGTTGAGTGGATGCCGCCCTCGACTGCGAAGGTCCATTTCATATAAGGATTCACCAGGGGCTTGATCAGGCGCGCGTAGGTATTTTTTTCCTCGTACTTGTTGCTCGAAAATGATTTGCTGTAATCCTGGAAACCAACCGACGCGTCGACGAATGTGCCATGAATATTTCGCAGCACGTATTCAAATCCATACCCAAGCGGGTTGCGCCGCTTGCGGTCGTAAAACGCCGACACCAGGGCCTTGTCTCCCGATCCACTGACATTATCCTCCTGGACACGCCCCTCGACCCGGTCGATCTCGTGGAAGTTGAGGCCTCCTCCAAGGGAAAAGGCGTCCTTCGTCAGCACAACGATGTCAACGGAATCGCGCGAGGAACGCAGCCGGCGCACCGTGATCCGCGCCTCCTGCAGGTACACAAGGTCGCGCAGCTGACGCTCCGATGCGCCCAGGAGGGACGGCGACAAGCGGTCACCTTCGGTAAAAAATAGGTTGTTGCGGATCACGTTCTCTCGCGTGGTGGAATGTGCGGCGTCGAGCAGCCTCGTAACGGTGTTGGACAGCCGCTTTGTTGTATCGCTGATGCTGACGCCGAAATCAAGACGCTGCACGATGATCCGACGGATGACCAGCCCGCGGTAACGCACGAAGGCGTCGTCATTGCGCTGCACGGCCCGGCCGAATCCTTCTTCTTCCGGCGCGTCGGCCAGCAGGTTGCGCACAAGGTCACCGAACCAGCCCCGCTGCCGCAGCAGGAAGCTGTCCAGCGGCTGCGCGCGCCCCGAATCCTGGGCACTGACGGCACCCGCCAGCAAGAGCCCCGTCGCCAGGGTGATGAAATGACGCAGCACTTTTTTCACACGATCTAATTTCAGTCCGTTCTCAGGTTTTAAATATAGGGAGAACGGAGGTAGGCCCCACTCCCTTTTCGACGGCGTACTTCGCACAAGTCTGTTGAAACGTTTACATTCGGCTTCCATTCACCAGCCTAACTGCTCCAGATGAATTCACGAACGCCAACGCGGCAATCGCTTCCTCTCATCCTGCTGTTCGTTGCAGTCAAGATGACCCTTTCTCCCCTCCTGGTCTCGCCACTCTACGACCTGCACCGCGACGAGTACCTTCACCTCGACCAGGCCAGGCACCTCGCGGCCGGCTATCTCTCTGTACCCCCGTTGACGTCCTGGGTAGCTCTCGCCATCCAGGCCCTCGGCAGCAGCGATGCCTGGGTTCGGTTCTTCCCCGCCCTTCTTGGCGCCGCAACCATCGCGGTTGCGATGCTTCTTGTCCGGGAGCTGGGTGGCCGCCTTTTCGCACTTGCCCTCACGGGCACTGCGCTCACCTTTTCGGGCCTGCTTCGGCTGAACCTGCTCTTCCAGCCAAACTCGTTCGACGTTCTTGCCTGGACCGCCCTTTTTTATCTGGCTGTCGGTTACGTTCGCACCGGTCGCAGCCCCTGGCTCTACGCAGCGGCTGTTGCGGCCGCCCTTGCCTTTCTCAACAAATACAATATCGTTTTCCTCCTGGCTGCTCTCGTGCCCTTTCTGTTGGGAGCGCGGCCGTCGCTTCTCCGGAACCGTCATGCATGGCTGGCGGCTGCCCTGTTCTTTGCCCTCATCGCGCCCAATCTTTACTGGCAGTACATCAATGGGTTCCCCGTCTTTCACCACATGCAGGAATTGTCCGACACACAGCTGGCAAACAACAGCCGGGGGCAATTCTTCCTTGAGCAGGTCCTGTTTTTCCCGGGTTCATTTTACCTCCTGCCCATCGCGCTTACCGGGTTATGGCGGAGCGCACCGCTTCGCCCCTATCGCTTCCTGGCATTCGTTTTCCTGTGCGTGCTTTGCCTCTTCGCAGCACTGCGCGCAAAAGGATATTATGCAGTTGGCCTCCACCCCGCTTTCATCGCGATCGGGTCGGTTCACCTCGAGGGTCTCCTTCGCAACCGATCGTATGGGCGCTGGCTCCGGCCGGCATTGATCGTGCTGGTCATCGCCATCTTCCTGCCGCCCATCAAAGCCCTGTTTCCGGTCCTGGCCCCGCAAGAAGCCGCGCAGCGATCCGCATCATTCCGATCGCTCGGCCTGTTGCGCTGGGAGGACGGTCGCGACCATACGCTGCCGCAGGACTTCGCCGATATGCTGGGCTGGCGCGAGCTGGCCCGGAAAACGGTCGCCGTTTATGATTCCCTGCCGGACAAGAACACGACCATCATCCTTTGCGACAACTACGGGGAGGCCGGCGCCATCAACCATTATGGCAGAAGACAAAGCGTGACCGCCGTCTCGTTCAATGCCGATTACGCACGGTGGTTCCCGGACCTGTCCCGTATTTCTACGGTGATCCGCGTGAAGGAAGAAAGCGATCCCGTTTCTGCCGAAGAGAGGCGGCTTTTCGCGCGCATCGACACGGTGGCGATCGTCATGGACCCCTATGCACGGGAGACCGGCACAAGGGTATATGTGATGACGGAGCCACGCGTTGACATCGCGCGGCTGCTGCGCGAGCGTGTCGACGCGGCAGCGAAAGAATGGCAGAAATAAGGAGGCTGTTATCCCTCCAGGTGAATGGAAAAAACGATCATGCGACTTTGGATCCGGTCGAGAACGCTGGAGTATTTCAGGTTGGCGTCGCGACTGTGAAGGTTGCGCAGGCCATTGCTGATCTTGATCTCGGGCGAGAAAATGAAGCTCTTGAAATAGAAGTTGAAGCCCATGCCTCCCTCGATGCCGTAGTCGACCTTGCCGATCTTGATCATGTCCTCGGCCTGCCGCGCTTTTGCATTGGAGGCGAGATCGTAATCAAGCTTGACCCCGCCCAGCATGTAGACGCGAAAATTACCGATGCGGTCTGAGCGAAACTTTGTTTGAAAGGGGAAGGAAACGATGACCGACTCGACGCGCTTATCGCCCTGGTAGCCAAGCTCGACGTCTTTGTATTTCAGGGTATAGGCGATGGCCCGGTCGAGGAAAATAAGGGTCGGGTTGAAGCGCGCCTCGATGCGATTGCTGAGACGCGCAGTGGCGAGAAGACCCAGGCCGAACCCGCCGGAGTTGAGCGGCTCGGCCACCATCACGCTGTCCTGCGTACGGAACGAGGGGTGGAGCTCGGTCTGGAACCGTGCCGTGTTGCCGGCGAGCGTGATGCCAAAGTAGAACGGCTTCTGGTCATGCTCCTCCATATAAAGCTCACGGCCTTTCTGGGCCTGCACGGAAGAAGCGACCATCAGCAATGCACAAATGAAACCGATCCCTATCCGCCCTTTCGTCCGACGTAAATACAACATATTCCTAAGCTTAGCGATTTGAACGAGGTCTTCTGATAACCTGCGTTGTTTAAAATGTCCACAAAGTCCTGCCGGTCCGGAAATGCGTTCGCGGATTCATTCAAATATTGATACGCTCGCTTATTTTGATTGAACCACCTGGCCAGCTGCGGGGCAATGCGCGCCATATACAAATTGTAGAACTGGCGCACGCCCGGTGTCCGCGGTCGGCTGAATTCCAGCACCACCAGCTGAGCACCCGGCTTCATCACCCGCAGGATCTCACGAAGGCCTTTCTCCAAACGCTCAAAGTTCCGCACCCCGAAGGCCACCATCACCGCATCAAACGTCCCGTCGGCAAAATTTATTGTCTGACTGTCACCGCTGAGCAATTCAATCTTCGTTCCAAGCCCGGCCGCTTCCACTTTCCGCCGGCCGATCTCAAGCATCTTCGGGGAAATATCGATGCCGACGATCTTCTGCGGTGATAGCTCCTTTGCCGCGCGGAGGGCCATATCGGCCGTACCGGTGGCCACGTCAAGCATATGCTGCGGACGGTCGTCCCGGAAAAGGCGGATCGCTTTTTTTCTCCAGGTGCGGTCGATGCCCAGGCTGAGGAACCGGTTCATAAAATCGTAGCGGCCCGCGATGGTATCGAACATCTCGCTGACCTGGCTGGTCTTATCGGTGCTGCTGGAAAACGGCTTGATATCGTCGTGGGCAAACTGGCTCATGCGCGGCAAAGGTAACAGTGGAAAGGAAGGGATCGGAGGGATAATCGGGAGGACCGTGGGGCCGGCGATCTCCTGCCCCGCACCAAACACATGACCGGCCTCCTGTTCCAGGGTGCAATCTCACCGATGCGCTCGATCCATAAAATTCACGGTTACCTTTGGCGCTATGGAGATCGTCAAGTCGGAATACCTGATCAGCAGCCCGTCGGTGGACCTATGCCCCAAGCCGGACAAGCCGGAATACGCTTTCATTGGACGAAGCAACGTCGGAAAATCCTCGCTGATCAATGCCCTGACCGGGAAGAAAGAACTGGCGAAAGTGTCGGGCACGCCGGGCAAGACACAGCTGATCAACCATTTCAATGTACTGTCGTCTGACGAGAAGAGGTGGTACCTGGTTGACCTTCCCGGCTATGGCTACGCGAAGCGGTCGCGTAGTACCCGCAAGACATGGACGAAAATGATCGAGGAATATATCCGCAAGCGGGAGAACCTGGCCAGCCTGTTCGTCCTCATCGACAGCCGGCACGAGCCGCAGACCATCGACCTCGAGTTTGTGAACTCACTCGGTGAATGGCAGGTGCCCTTTTCCCTTGTGTTCACGAAGGCCGACAAAAGCACGCAGCGCGAAACCGCGGCCAATGTGCGCCGCTTTCTCGCGGCACTGGAAGAAAACTGGGAAGAATTGCCACCGCATTTCGTGACGTCCGCTGTGAAGCGCACCGGCATGAAGCAGCTGCTGGCCTATATTACGGGGCTTAATAAGGAGGAGGCATGAGCCGTCGCACCTGGGAGCGCGTTGCCGTCGCTGCGCTGTTTGCGCTGGCCCTGCTCCTGTTCCAACTGTCGGCAAAGAGCAGCAGGGAAAGAGGCGCGGCCTATGAAAAGCGCCAGGCGTCCCAGCGCTAGTTGACAACCTTGTTCGCGCAGCTCGAGCTGGCGAAGGCTTCGGGCTTGGCCTTGAAGGCGAAGCCCATTCCAAGAATATATCCCATTGCCTCCTTGAGCGCATCGTTGCTCTTGAAGTTTGGATTGGTGTTGATGTCTGCATGCACTTCCATCTCCACGCCGTAAATGGTGAACAGGTTGCAGAGCTCGTAGGCGATCTCGATGCTCTTTGCCACTTCCACAAGCATGCGCTCTTTGATCGAATACTTGTGGGTTGTTCGCTCGTTGTGAATAAACATGAAGCCGCCATTGCCTTCGCGAAGGAACACGATCACTGTCGCGAATTCAGTTTCCTGCCCCTTCACTTGTGAATCGGTCCCGATGCAGACCTTCAGCTTGACGCCCTTCTCCGCCTCCCGCCTGATAGCGGCTTCTACCGCCTGGTAAATCGGGAGCTCGATCGTCTCTCCGTTGAATTTTCTCCAGCGCATAAAAAAATAGGTTTTCCTAAATTTAGGAAAACCTATCGACGTTTTAGGTGGAGTACGGAATAAAAACCTCTATTGACATAGGAATTTTTCAACAAATTGGTCAACGCCGTTCGTGAACCGGATCGCATAGGCGCCAGCCGAAACACCCGGCAGGGCGATCGTCGTGGTTCCGTCGGCGAGGGCGCCCGAGCTGATGGTGCGGCCACTGATATCCGCAACCGTATACTTGTAGCCGGCAGGGCTCGTCACCATGACGGAGCCTGTGCGAACAAGCGTGCTCACGAGCTCCGGCTTGGGTGCGTTGCCCGTCGCAGGGCGGAGGACCACCACGTTCGAGTAGTAGTTACGGCCGTTGTCGAAGGTCACGTGGAGGCGGTATTGAAGGCTCGATGAGGCATTCGGGAAATAGCGATAGTCGCGGCCCGCTGCAGCAAGATCGGCTACGGGTGCGAAGCTTGTTCCATTCGTCGATACTTCAAGAACCTGCTGCGTCACCGTTTCGTCGGCAACGATCTCCCATCCGAAGCGGTGCATGCCATTTTCATTCACGCCCCGCAGCTCCAGCTTATGAAGGGGCAGCACGCCGAACGCTGTGAAGTCGCCCTGCAGCGCATACGAGCCAAGGCTGCCATACTCGGTAGCGAACTGGTTGCCCTTGCCATCGACCTGCAGGTAATAGGTACCGGCTTCGAGCGTGGTGTCAACAACGGAGCTCAGGATCGGCGCGGGGTTATAGCTTCCCATCTGGGTTTGGGCGGAGTTGTAAAGTGTCACCAGCATATCAAGGTCGGACCCGCGGTTCTGCGCGCCGACGTTGTACGGAACGGCGGTCAGGACGAACCGACCCGCCTGGGTAACCGTGAAGCGGAACATATCCTTATCGTCTGATTGGGAGATGACCCCATCGATCGTAAAGCGTGCATTGGAAAAAGTTGCCGGGGAAGCGCCGGGGAATGTTTCGGCGAAGTCGTCCGTCCGGAACGTTACGCCGTTTGCCGCGCGGGCGATCATCAGGAGGTCGCTTTGCGACGTGGTGCACCCGAGCGAGGTAGGGCCGAGATTCCAGGTGGTAAAGTTCTGGTAGTAGCCAACCCCCATGATCGGAGCCCAGCCGATCTCTCCGGAGCCGGTGCCGGCATTGTAGTCGGTAAGCTTCGTGCAGTTGCCGTCGTAAGATGCCTGGTGGCGAAGGCCAAAGGTATGACCGGCCTCATGTGCACCGGCTTCGGAGATCTGCTTGATATTGTAGCCGAGCGCTTCCGTAAAGATCCAGGCGGGCGTGTTGTCGCCCCAGGCAAAGGACCCGATATACGATACGCCGCCCACAGGTTGTGCGTACCACGACGATGTGATCGTGAAGATGAGACGGATCCGCTGCTTGGCAGGCGCTGCAAAGTATTTCGTGGAGTCGGTCGTAACGTTGATGTTGAAGGGGCGGTAGTCTTCCGCAATGCGGTTGTACACTTCCGTTACCTGGGCAGGTGTGAGGTTTGACGGGCCGGCAGCGATGGTGCCTGCAACGTTATTCCATTGCGTTCCGCTAACGGTCTGGCCGTCAAAATCGAGAAAGATCGTGGGCGCGGCGGAAGGATAGCTGTTGAGGACCGGCACCTGGGCGGCGGCGGGAAGTGCAAAGGCGAGGAGCAGCAGCAGGTTGGCAATTCTGTTTTTCATTGTCGGTTGTTTTAGGTTGAGCAGTGTTTGGCTGTGCTGTCTTATTCGCTGAAAATGTCGTAGAGATGGCGTTTGACGAGACGGTACTGGCCGGCTTCCTTCACGAGCTCGTAAGCGTCGCTGTTTTTGTAGCTAAGGATGCGACCCAGGTAATCGAAGCTCCCGTCCGTGTTGCGGATGCGGGTGAATGTGAAGGTCGCGCCTCCGCGGTTCGTTGCATTGATCACGATGCTTTTCACGCTGGAGTCAGCAGGATTTGAGCGGGATACAACCACACCGACCAACCGCGCATTGCCAACGAGAGGCAGGCTCACCGCCTGGCCTTCGCTGAGCCCGAGCAGCGTTTCGAGGGCCGGTATGCTGACTGCAATCTGCTGCGGCAGGTCGGCGAAAAGCTTGGGCATGTTGTAGTTCGGCTCGTTAACAGGGGCAGGTTTCTGGGAAGATGCCAGGAGCGAGCAAAGAAGGAGAGAGATCCACAGGGCGCCGGTCTTGAGGTGTTTCATCACAGGTTTTTTTAGCGTTTTGTCTGGCTGCTTTGGTGAGGAGCAGGCCTTTGTTTGTCGGGTGGTGGCGAAAACATAAAGTTGACCCCTGGAAAAGAGGTTTGCGGATCGTTTCGCCGAAAGGCCCAAAACCGTAGGGGAACGCGGCCCGAAATGACCTGAAACGCAGGCCAGCTCTGCCGTAGAGCGCAGCACTGCTGAGGTTGAAGAAGATGAAGCTAACAAAATGGATACCGCCCAGGATGGTCGATGCCCAATGTTCAATGGCCAGTTGTCAAATAGGGAGAGGTGCTCGCGCGGATAGGGTCACCAGGACGGCCGTACAAATCACGCGAAAGCTCAGCAGGAAATTGTAAGAGACGTTGAAGACAGCAGCTTTCACATTCACCATTCACGATTCACGATTCACGATTCACTCTTAGTACTGCCCCGTGCTCAGCATCACCAGGGTGCAGGCCACCACGGGCTCAATGCCTGCCTCCTCTGCGCGGTCCATCAGCTCTTCGTTCTCCGTGCCGGGATTGAAAATGATCCGCTTCGGCTTCAGTCCAAGGATATAGTCGTAGTAGGGCTTTTGGTTCGTCGGGTTCAGGTACAGCGTCACCGTATCGACGTCAGCCGCAGGCTCGGTTTCCGTTCCAATCTCAACCCCTGCTACGCTGCCCTTCTTGCGGCCGATCGCCACAACCGGGTGCTGGTGCGCCGTCAGCTTGCGCACCGCGAGGTAGCTATACCGTGAAGGATTGTCCGATGCGCCAAGAACCACTGTCTTTTTCATTGCCGTGCCTGTTTGCCCGGAAAGGTACAAAGCGCATGCCTCAAAACGGCCTGCCGTGCGTCATCCGGATCACCGGCCGCGCCAGGAAAGGCGCCAGCCTGAACGCCCCCACAAACGCATTGCTCAGCACCGGGCTTCCAAAAAACCGCTGGAGCAGGCGCCCCGTCCGAAGCCGCCCGGCAAATTCTTTTCTCCAGGTCCGCGCGTATATTTCTTCCATCTGCTTCCTGTTGATCCGGCCTGCCAGGAATTCGTCCAGTGCCCCTGCGGCCATCTTTCCCGTGTGCAGAGCGATGCTCATGCCGTTTCCGCAAAGCGGCGCGATCATGCCGCCCGCATCGCCAAGCATCAGGATCCCATTCTCTACCTGCTCCTTTGGCCGGAAGCTCACCTGCGAGATCGTCACGGGGAAACCATCCAGCACCGTGCTGCCTGCGAAGAGCCGCTCCAGGTGCGGGTTTTGCGAGAGAACCTCTCTTTCAAACCGCACCAGGTCCCCACCTCGTTCCTTCAACCCCCGCGCCTCCGCCAGGTAGCAAAGGCAGTAGATCCCGTTCTCGATCCGCGACACGCCGCAGTACCCGTTCGGGAAATTATGGAGACCGATAACGGCGGCAGGCCAGTCAGCCCGAACGTGGTATTTCACACCGACATAATTCTCCAGGCGCGGGTCAACACCCTGCAGGAAACTGCGCTTCCATCGAATATCGAGATTACTTCGTTTGCCCCAGGCAGCGCAGCATGCCCGCGCGCGCACCGGTGCGCCACGGCCAATGGTTAACAGGAACTGGTCGTGCTCAAATATGGCATCGTCCACTTTTGTTCCTTCGCGCACGTCCACACCAAGCGCGCGCGCCTCGGCGGCCAGCAGCGCATCGAGCCGGTGCCTGCTGATGCCAAAACCGCCCAACGGAAGCCCCGCTTCGAACACGCGTCCATTGGGCGCCGTCAGCCGCAGCGTGTCGATGTGTGGAAGGTTCATCTCGCCAAGCGGCAGGCCCAGGCTCTCCAGGTAGCCGCGGCTTTCTTCACTGATATATTCACCGCAAACGCGGTGGAATGGGTAGGTCTCCTTTTCAAAGAGAACCACGGAATGTCCCTGCTGCCGCAGCCGGATCGCGGCGGAGAGACCGGCCAGGCCGCCACCGATGATGGCCACGTCGTGTAGATGGTCGTTCTTCATTTGATTGATGTGATCAGCCATCGAAAGGCCCATTTCCACTGGATGCCGACCGGGGAAATACGGGCGCGCCCAAGCACCCGAAGCCAGTCGCTCCGCGAAAACCCTCGTAAGACGGACAAAGGCGCATCGTTCTTCACCAGGTAGCTTCGTGAAAACGCGCGCGTCAGCAGCCGGATCGAATGATAGGCCAGCGGATGCCGGTGAAGGTCGTTGATGAAAAAGCCGCGGCAGCAGTTTTCCCGGAGCCACTGCAGTTGCGCCACC
>JAQBNP010000216.1 GCA_028288515.1 Flaviaestuariibacter sp.
CAAGCCCGGCTGTTTGCCCGGTCCTCTTGTCTGCCTACCTTTCCTGTTGCAAGGAAGAGATCACCCATGAATAATACGTTCGGAAAGCCCATCATCCCGGTCAACGACGAGGAGCGTCTCAATGCGCTGCACGCCTATGCCATCCTCGATACGTTGCCGGAAGGATTCTTCACGAATATGGCTCATATCATCGCCCGCACTTTCGACACGCCCATCGCGCTCATCTCCCTCGTTGATCGCGACCGTGTCTTCTTCAAGGCGAATGCCGGGATGCCTGGCGTTGACACTGTCGATCGCGGTGTCAGCCTCTGCTCGCTGGCGGTGCTGGACGACAAGCCAACCATCTTCCACAACGCTCCCGATGAGCCCTGCCTTCTTTCCAACCCGCTGGTGGCGGGCGAGTTCGGACTTCGGTTCTATGCCGGGGCTCCCATCAAAACGCCCGACGGGTTCAATATCGGAACTGTCTGCGTGGTTGATAAGACGCCTCGTGAGTTCACGGAACTGGACCAGGAGCTCCTCGTTCAATTTGCACAGTCGGCCATGGACGCGATCATCCGCCGGAAAGAGACAGTGGAGCAGGGGAAGTAGGATTTCCGATTGACGATCTTAGAGCGAACAGCGTTCACGCAACGCGGCAAAGGAACGTCAGAGACAACATGCTTTGTGTCCCGTCGCGCTCTTCCTTCCTTTGGCGTTTAACGTCCTGCCAAAGATCTAAGCTCCCTTCTTCTGGTTCAATCCCCTCTTCCGCAGGCGCACGGCCTCAATGATCACCAGGATGATGAGAAGCACGAGAAGGATCAGGGTCGCTGCGCGCGTTCCATAGTTCATGCCGCCCTTCTCACTCGATTTCGTCAGGAGATCCCCGAAGGTGGCGCCGAACGGCCTCGTGAGAACGAAGGCAATCCAGAAAAGAAGGACCCTTGAGATCCGGGTAAAATAGTAGGCGAGGATCAGCAGCAGCAGCACGCCGGAGATCAGGGCCGCGCTTCCACCGAAGCCGAGTCCCGAATCATCCGCCAGGAAATCTCCCAGCGCGGTACCGAGGGTGTTGGACACGAGGATCGCTATCCAGTAAAAGCTCTCGCCGCGGCGCGAGTTAATATGCGACACTGATAAGGACCCTTCGACAAGCCGCCAGGCAATGAGCACCAGGACAAGCGTTGCGGCGATGATCAGCGAGCCGGTCGCATAGCCAAGCCCGAGGGTACGATCCATATAATCAGACATCGTTGTCCCGGCGGTGCTGGTCGCCACGATCACGGCCCAATAGATGCCGGGCCGGTACCTGTCCGACGCGAGCTGTATGCCGACCATCACCAGGAAGAACGCAAAAAAGATCAGCGTGCTCGTGGCATAGCCAACGCCGAGCGTCTGGGCGAGCAGGTCGCCGCCGGTCTCACCGAGAGTGGTGGCCGTGATCTTGGTGAGCCAGAACAGCAGTGTGAGCTCGGGCAGCTTATTCCATGTTTTGTCGTGTTGCTTCCGGAGAGCGTCCATCGGTTTTACTTTTTGTGGCTGGGTTGCAATGTTGATGCCATGGATCGGGGACAATTTTAGGTTTGCGACTGAGCAGCCGTGGCCGCAAAGAAAAAAGACGGAAAGAAACGGGAAGGCCAGCTCTCCCGCGAGGTTTTCTGCCTGTTGACTTTTGACTTTTACTCAACTCACAAACCGGTATCCCACACCTGACTCCGTCAGGAGGAGCTGGGGATGGTTTGGGTCTTCCTCGATCTTTTTCCGCAGCTGGGCGATGAAGACCCGCAGGTACTGCGACTGGTTGATATAGCCCGGCCCCCAGATCGCTCGAAGCAGGTATTGGTGCGTCAGCACTTTGCCGCAACTCTTGACAAGAAGCGCCAGCAGGTTGTATTCCGTTGAGGTCAGCTTCACCAGCTCCCCTGCCCTCCTGATCGTTCTCGTCGCCAGGTTGATCTCGAGGCTTCCAAAATGAAGATCGGTTTCAGCCTCGTCACCCGGGAGGTCGCGCAGGGCAGAGCGGATACGGGCGAGCAGCTCACCGGTGCGAAACGGTTTCGACAAATAGTCATTGGCCCCATTGTCCAGCGCGCGGATAATGTCCTCCTCGCTTTTCTGCACAGACAGGATGATGACCGGTGCCGTGTACCACTTCCGCAGTTTCTGCAGCACGATATGACCGCTTTCATCAGGCAGGCCGAGGTCGAGCAGTACGAGCGCCGGTGGGTGATTGGCTGCCATGATCAGGCCATCCCTGGCGGAGACCGCTTCTTTCACCAGGTAACCATTGCTCGTGAGCGTGAGCTCCAGCAGCTTGCGGATCTGGGGCTCGTCATCAATGACCAAAAGTTCGGGCTTATGCATCTGCGGTTTTGTAATAGCTGGTCTTCACCGGAAAGGTAAGAGAGAAACAAGCGCCGCTCAGTGCGCCGGTCCCGAGCTCCACGGATCCCCCCAGGGCTTCGGTAAACCCTTTGACGATGGACAGTCCCAGGCCGGAGCCACTGTTCTTCGAGGCCGTCTCGCGTGAGAACTTATTGAGGATATCGCTCATGCTTCGCTCCGTGAATCCCATCCCGCCATCCTCAACCGTAAACTCCAAAAGGTCCGCATGACATGATGCCGCGATCTCGATCTGCGTGCCAGGGGATGTATGAAGGGCGGCATTGTTCAGGAGGTTGTAAAGAACCTGGTCGAGCATCCCTTTGTCGGTGCTGCAGAGCGGAATATTTTGATTGAGGCTGATGCCGACCCGGCGCTGCGGGTTGTTCTCCTCGACGCGGCCGACAACTTCATACACCAGCTCCACGATGTCGCACCAGTCGCGCCTGGGCTGGATATGTCCCGACTCAAGACGCGAGATATTGAGCAGGTTCTCTACCTGCTGGTTCAGGCGCAGGCCTGCCTTGGCGATCTCGCGGATGAATTGCTCCCTGTCTTCGGGACCGAGATTGTGGTTCCATTGAAGATTGTCGGTGGCACCGATGATGGCGGCGATCGGCGTTCGCAGCTCGTGCGAGAGAGAGTTCAGGATCGTGTTGTAAAGCTTCACACTGTTGGCCCGCTCCTCTCTCAGCCGGGATGCTTTTTCGGCCTGCCTGATCTTGTAGGTCAGGACACCGTTGATCATCGCGATGACAAAATACATGAGCAGGAGAAAGCTGTCCTCCGCGGTGTCGACGTGGATGGTGAAGCGCGGCGGAATGAAGAAGAAGTCCCAGATGAATGCGCTCAGCGCCGCAGCCAGCAACACGGGCAGGATATCGAAGGTGATGGCCATGATCGACACGGTCAACAGGAGGATGAGCGCTACGACGCGGTATCCCATGACGCCGGAAAGGGCAAAGCAGACACCCCCCACGAGCAGCACGCTGAGTGCGCTCAGCACATATTGCGCTGATGGGGAAGGCTTGTTCCGTGTCATTGAAACGCGTGTCGCTGTTGCCTGCAAATGTAGTCTCGCGCCGGGGCCGTACAATGCCCGCGCCGCCGTGCATAAAGATTTTATAAAGGTTTTCCTGTGCGCCGTGGAGGTGGGTCTCTCCCTGGATAGCTTTGAATCGCGAGGTATTCCCTATGTCAACAAAACACAAAGTTTCGGTCGCCGGGCTCCTGATCGCGCTCGGTATCATCTATGGCGATATCGGCACATCGCCGCTCTACGTCTTGAATTCGATCACGAACGGCAAGACGATCACACAGGAGCTCATCGTCGGCTCCTTATCCCTCATTATCTGGACGCTCACACTGCAGACAACGATCAAGTACGTCATCCTGACGCTTCGGGCGGATAACAAGGGGGAGGGCGGCATCTTTTCCCTGTACGCACTTGTGCGACGCCGCCGCCGGTGGCTCGTAACCGCTGCGATGATCGGCGGCGCTGCGCTTCTTGCCGACGGGATGATCACGCCCCCGATCACCGTCACGTCGGCGATCGAAGGCCTGAAGATCATCCCATCGATCGGGGCCATCAGCCAGTCGACCATCATCTTCATCGTGATCTGTATTCTTTCCGTGCTGTTCTTTATCCAGCAATTCGGCACCGCGCTGATCGGCCGCTTCTTCGGCCCCGTGATGACGGCCTGGTTCGCCATGCTCGCCGTGCTCGGCATCATTCATTTCGGCCAGGACCTTAGTGTCTTCAAAGCGTTCAATCCGTACTACGGCATCAGGCTGCTGATCGTCTATCCACGCGGGTTTTATATCCTTGGGGGCGTGTTCCTGTGTACCACGGGCGCAGAAGCGCTGTACTCCGATCTCGGCCACTGCGGCAAGTGGAATATCAGGTACTCCTGGATCTTTGTGAAGTCCTGCCTCATCATCAACTACCTCGGGCAAGGCGCCTGGCTTCTCGCCAACTACGGTGGCAAGAAGATCACAAGCGACATGATCGATGCCGGCTTCAACCCATTCTTTGGCCTGATGCCGGCCTGGTTTCTCTACTTCGGCGTTGCCATTGCGACGGCGGCGGCCATCATTGCCAGCCAGGCGCTGATCTCCGGTTCGTTTACGCTGATCAGCGAGGCCATGCGCCTGAACCTCTGGCCGAAATTCAGGATCGTGTACCCCACCGAAGCCAAAGGACAGCTGTATATACCGGCCATCAACCTGCTTCTGTTCAGCGGCTGTGTGGGCATTGTGCTCCACTTTCAAAAGGCGGCTGAAATGGAGGCCGCTTACGGACTTGCCATCACGCTGTGCATGATCGCCACATCGATCCTGTTTGCAAACTACCTGGTCCTGCACCGCGCGAAACGCGCGCTGATCTATTGTTACCTGGCCGTGTTTCTGACGATCGAGATCAGCTTTCTTTTTGCCAACATCGACAAGTTCCCGCACGGCGGTTACGTGGCGGTCCTGGTGGGCGGGCTGCTGTTCTTCATCATGTATGCATGGCACCGCGCGCGCAGGATCAAGAACCGCTATATCGAGTTCGTCAGGCTCGAGCATTATATTCCCAAGATCCAGGAGCTGAGCAACGACAGGACGGTACAGAAATATGCAACACACCTCGTCTTCCTGACCAGCGCCGACAACCCGGGCGAGATCGAGCACAAGATCATCTACTCGATCCTGAACCGAAAGCCGAAGCGGGCGGACATCTATTGGTTCGTTCATGTCGATACAGTTGACACGCCCTATATGGCTGAATACGAAGTGACGCATGTGATCCCGAACGATATTATCCGGGTGGACTTCAAGCTGGGGTTTCGTGTACAGCCACGCATCAACCTGCTGTTCAAGAAAGTGGTGGAAGACCTTGTCAAGAATCACGAGGTGAACATCACGAGTCGCTACGAGAGCCTGGAGAAGAACAAGGTTGTCGGGGATTTCCAGTTCATGGTCCTGTCGAAGTACCTGAGCGCGGACAACGAGCTGCCCATGTGGGAGCGGGTGATCATGAAGATCCATTTCTGGCTGAAGGCGATCAGCTTGTCGGAAGAGCGCGGCTTCGGCCTCGACCCGAGCAACGTGACCGTCGAGAAGTTCCCGCTGATCGTTGCACCGGTCGTAAACCTGAAACTAAAACGCATTTACTGATGGAGAACAGGCGCCAAAAGATCGAGGGGTTCCTGCTGATCGTCTTTGCCTGGTGCTGCGCGCTGGCCCTTGCCTACATCGCGTGGGTCCGGCTGCACATCTTCCTGTTTCATTCGGCATAAATCCTTTTGGAAACTGTATTTTGTCATCTAAACGAACGAACATGATCATCCTTGAGATATTGGGAGTGCTTGTCCTCATCCTTCTTTCCGGTCTTCGCATTGCGCAGGAATACCAACGCGCCGTTGTGTTCCGCCTGGGCCGCTTTCAATCCGTCAAGGGACCGGGGCTTTATTGGATCATCCCGCTGATCGAGCGGCAGCAACGGGTCGATATCCGGACAAAGACGGTGACGCTGGAGCAGCAGGAAACCATCACGAAGGACAGCGTTACGATCAAGGTGAATGCCGTGCTCTGGTTCAAGATCCTCGATCCGCAGAGCGCGATCATCAGGGTGGCCGACTACGATCGGGCGGTCTACCAGTTTTCCGTCACGGCCTTGCGCAACATCATCGGGCAGCATTCGCTGGATGAAGTGCTGAAGGAGCGCGAGCAGATCAACGGCACGCTGCAAAAGATTGTGGACGCGGCGACGGAGCCCTGGGGCATCAAGATCGAGATGGTGGAAATGAAGGATGTCGAGATCCCCGAAGCGATGCAGCGGGCGATGGCGCGCGAGGCGGAAGCCATCCGGGAGAAGAGGGCGCGGATCGTGAAGGCGGAGGCGGAGCTGGAAGCGTCGATCAAGCTGACGCAGGGCGCGAAGGAAATGGAGGGAAGCCCGATCGCGCTGGAGCTCCGACGGATGCAGATGCTGTCGGAGATCGGCATCGACAACAATACCACCACCATTGTCCTGGTCCCTTCGGATTTTGCCAATGCAGCGAAAAGCTTCACCCAGCTGGCAGCCAAGAAGCTGGCGGATGGAGAGGCGTAAGGGCTGCTTACTGGTTGCTGCTGACTTTTGCCTAAACTTTGGCCCCGGCTTGCGACCTCGCGGTGACAGATAGAATGGTTGAGAAGCATAATAAAAGATACATTTGACCCTTAGTCTAATTAAATCATATGAAAGCAGACCTGTCGAAACTCCTTCAACGGAAGAAAAAGCAAATCCTGGAGAGCTGGATCCAGCATCAACTGGTTGATGAAACCCTGCGCGAGGACCTTATGAGCAACGAGGAGCTCCGCGAGCAGTCGGAAGAGCTGGTCAATGCCCTCCTGAAATCCCTCAGCGACAAGGTCTTTGCCGACGCCGACGCTCCCGAGCTCGAGCCGGTCTACGAGATCCTCGCCGGCATTTCCATCTCCCGCGCCCGGCAAGGCTTCTCGCCAAAGGAAACCGGCCTGTATGTTTTCAGCCTGAAGAACGCCCTGCAGGAAGTGCTGGACGAAGAAGCAAAAGACGATCCCCAGTTCCTCTACGACTCCATCAAGCGGATCAATAAGCTGATGGACAATCTCGGAGTGCTGACGTTCGAAACCTATATCAAAGGCCGCGAGGAAGTGATCCTCCGCCAGACAGACGAGATCACGGAGATCTCCACACCCGTCATCAGGGTGTGGGATGGCATCCTGGCCCTGCCGATCATCGGCACGCTGGACTCGGCGCGGACGCAGGTGGTCATGGAAAACCTCCTGCAGGAGATCGTCAACACCGGCAGCACCATTGCCATCCTCGACATCTCCGGCGTGCCCGCCGTCGACTCTCTGGTTGCGCAGCACCTCATTAAGACGGTTTCGGCCACGCGCCTGATGGGAGCCGAATGCATCATCAGCGGCATCCGCCCGGAGATCGCCCAGACAGTCGTCCACCTCGGCATCGACCTCTCCAATATTGTGACGAAGGCATCGCTTGCCAGCGCGCTGAAATATGCGTTCGGGCTTATGAAGCTCGACGTGAAGCGCATTCAAAAAGACATTAAAAGCTAACTATGGATCGTATCCCGATACTGCGCATGGGACGGTTCTTGCTGGTCACGATCCAGATCGACCTGTATGACCGTCTCGCAACAAACCTGGAATCGGACCTCGTCCAGATGGTCAACAAGACCGGCGCCCGCGGGGTGCTGATCGACATCTCGGCACTCTCCATCGTGGACTCGTTCATGGGCCGCATCCTTGGCAATATCGGCAGCATGTCCAAGATCATGGACGCCGAGACCGTTGTGGTGGGCATGCAGCCCGCGGTGGCCATCACGCTCATTGAGCTGGGCCTCGAGCTCAAGGGAGTTCATACCGCCCTCAATGTTGAAAAAGGAATGGAACTGCTCCAGGAAAAAATTGGCGCTGACGACTTAGACGATCCCGATGAAGATAGTGCTGAATAAGGACGCCATGCTGATCGTAAAAGAACAGGATGTGGTTCCGTTTCGCAACCGCGTGAAGGAATACGCTGTCAAGATCGGCATGAGCCTCGTCAACCAGACAAAGCTCATCACCGCTGCCAGCGAGCTTGTCCGGAACATGCTCAAGTACGGGGGCGGCGGACAAACCCTCATCGAGGTGATCACCCAGGGGCGCGACAGCGGCATCCGCCTGACGTTTATCGACAAAGGCCCCGGCATCAAGAATATCGCCGACGCCATGAAAGACGGCTTCTCTACGGGCAAAAGCCTTGGCCTCGGCCTCCCCGGCACCAAGCGCCTCGTCAACGAATTTGACATCAAGAGCGTCGTTGGGGAAGGCACTACCGTCACGATCTTAAAATGGAAACATGGTTAGCCGCATTCACGCCTGCCTCAAGGTGGCGGACCGAAGCTATTTCGCGATCATCAAGAAAGAAGTGCATGCATTGGCGCTCTCGGCCGGCTTCAGCGAAGGCCGAACGGGCGAGATCGACATCGTGGTTGCCGAAATGGTGACCAACCTCGTCAAGCATGGCGGCGGCGGGGAGCTGCTCGTTAAGCTGGTTGAACAGAACGGACAGCCCGGCATCGAGATCCTGTCGGTCGATAACGGTCCCGGCATGACCGACGTCACCCGCATGGTGGCCGACGGCGTGTCGACAAAGAATACGCTGGGCCAGGGACTCGGCGCGATGAAGCGCCTGTCGGACACGTTCCAGGTTTATTCGCAAAAGGACTGGGGCACGGTGATCCTCTGCCGGTTATTCCTCGAGCCGGTTCAGCGCTTCGTGAAGCCACCACCTTTTGACATACGATCGGTGCTGATCCCTAAACCCGGCGAGCAGGCCTGCGGCGATGGGTTCAGCTTCCTCCCCACGGCCGACGGCGTTCGCCTGTTTCTCGGCGATGGCCTCGGGCACGGACCGGAAGCGGAAAAAGCAGTGCGGACAGCACTTGACGCGTTCGAGCGCTGCGAGGAAGAATCGCCTACCGACATCATCCGCTATATCAATGGCGAGGTGAAGAAAACCCGTGGCCTGGTTGGCACCGCTGCGGTTTACAAAAGCGCAGAGCGAAAATGGCTGCTGTGCGGTGTCGGCAATATCGCCACGCGCTTCATCAGCGTCACCAACGTCAAAAGCTATACGGCTTACAATGGCATCATCGGGCTCAATGTGCCTACGACTATGAAAAGCCAGGAGATTCCGCATGAGGCGGGCCAGCAGATCGTCATGTGCAGCGATGGACTGAAGTCGAAATGGGATACGTTCCGGTTCCCGGCCATCTTCCGGTACGACCTCTCGATCCTCGCCACATCATTGTTGAAAGATTTCGCGCGGCACACCGACGACATGTCGGTGGCTATTTGCAAGATAAATGGATAACCATGCACGAACTAGCAAAGGTGACCCTCGAAAATGAAATGGACCTGATGCTGGCCCACCGCCGCTCCATGAAGCTCGGCGAGCTGGCAGGCCTCACGCTGCAGGCGCAAACCACCTTCGCGACCGCTGTGTCAGAGGTGTCGCGGACGGCCATCGGCTCCGGTCGCAGCGGCTGCCTCTCGCTGTGCGTGGACACCGACAGCCGCGAGAAATTCCTCGTGGCGTCTGTGACCGAGGAAGTGGACAAGGCCAACCGGAACAAGGCAGGCCTGGAATACGCCAAGCGCCTCGTTACGAGGTGGGAGGTCACGCAGCGCGGCAAGGAAACGGCCATTGACCTCTATTTCAAATTCATCTCCGCGCTGCCGGTCGATGCGCAAAAGGTGGACGAGTGGCGCCGCGTGTTTCGAAACGAGCCACCGATCTCGGCTTATGACGAGATCAAGCGGCAGAACGAGCAGCTGCGCGAGCTGGCGGAAAAGGTGCAGGATAGTGAAACGCAGTACAAGGTTTTGACCAACGCCCTGCCGCTCATCATCTTCTCGATGGACCGTGAGCAGCACGTCACCTATGCCAACGACTGGCTGACGCAGTTCACCGGCGCGACCACCGCCGAGCTGAACAGCGGTGGCTGGGAGAAGATCATCCACCCCGATGACTATGTTGCCTTCTCTTTCTTCCTGCCGCAAAAGGGGCAGGATGCGTCGCATTCATTAAAGATCCAATGCCGCCTACTCCAGCAGTCAACCGGTCACTATCTCTGGCACCTTGCTTCCCTGACGGCGCTGGCGTCGGAAGACGGTTCGGTGTTGTCATGGACCGGCTTCATGGCTGATATCCATGCCCAGAAAGTGTTCGAGCGCACGTTGCAGGACAACCAGGTTCTCCTCGAAGCGCAGCAGCGTCTCCAGGACAATGAGAAGAACCTGAAGCAATCGATCCAGGAGCTGAACCGCAGCAACCAGGAGCTGCAGCAGTTCGCCTACGTCGCATCGCATGACCTCCAGGAGCCGATCCGCAAGATCATTTTCTACAACGACTATCTCCTGGCGCGGCACGATTTCTCCGCCGACGCGAAAGGCGAGACCTACCTGCGCAGCTCCATCCGTGCAGCGCAGCGCATGCGCGACCTGATCAAGGACCTGCTCACGTTCTCACAGGTGACCCAGGCGGGACTTGCGTTTGCACCGGTGAACCTCAACCAGGTGGTTCATGAAGTGTTGCAGGACTACGAGCTGACAATAAAGGAAAAGAACGGCACGATCGTTTCGTCCAACATGCCGGTCATCGAAGGCAATGGGTTGCTGATCCGCCAGTTGTTCATGAACCTGCTTTCGAATGCATTGAAGTATTCAAAAGCCGACGTTGCGCCCGAGGTCGAGATCAGCCACGAGGTGACCGACGACCGGATCATCATCCGGTGTTCCGACAATGGCATCGGCTTCGATGAAAAATACACGGACAAACTCTTTACGCTTTTCCAGCGGCTTCACAACCGCGACCAGTACGCCGGCACGGGCCTTGGCCTGGCCATCTGCCGCAAGATCGCCGAGCTGCACGGCGGCACGATCAGTGGCAGCGGCATTTCCGGAGCGGGCGCCACCTTCACGCTTTCCCTACCTTTACGGCAAACCAAATAAGCGGTAGTGAATGAGTGCGGCGAAGAAAATACTATTGGCAGACGATGACAAGGAAGACAGGGCCATCTTCGAGGAGATGCTCGAGGACCTTGGGTCGGCCGGCCTGACGCATTATGCGATTGACGGCGAGGACGCGCTGGCGTTCCTCCGCACGTGCGCGACATTCCCCTCCCTGATCATCCTCGACCTGAACATGCCGCGCCTGAATGGCAAGGAAACCCTTCACGCCATCCGGAAGGACGCGCGGTTCGCCTCGATCCCCGTTTATATTTATTCGACGTCGTTGAACCCGATCGAGCGCGACGAAT
>JAQBNP010000219.1 GCA_028288515.1 Flaviaestuariibacter sp.
AATCATTTGCAATGCCTTCCGAATCGTTTCCAGTGCTCTTCGAATCGTTTACACTGTTCTTCGAATCGTTTACAATGCCTTCCGAATTGTTTACAATGCTCTCCGAATCATTTCCACTGCTCTTCGAATCGTTTACAAAGGCTTCCGAATCGTTTACAATGCTCTTCGAAACGTTTACAATGCCTTCCGAATCGTTTCCACTGCTCTCCGAATCATTTCCATTTCGAAGAGAACGTTTGCAAATGGCTCATTTTCAGGGCAATCGATCTTTTGACCGATTTTCTTTAAACAATTCATGAATCACGGGGTCCGCAGCGAACACAAAGATTGGAACGCAAAGGGCTGCCCCCTGCAGCTGCTCTTCCCGGCGCAGGCTACAAGCCAGCTGATCGCCCTCTTAAAATCGTAAATCGCAAATTCCCGAATCCCCCGTTCCTTTGCGGCTCCAATAGCTATCTCATGCGCCATTACCTACTCCTGTCCTCGCTCCTGCTGTCAGTGTCTGCCTTTTCGCAAGCAGACTCCGCCGACCTCGATCCGGTCAGCGTCACCTCAACTCTCAACCCGACAAGCGTTTCAAAAACCGGACGCAACATTCTCGTCTTCCGGGGCGAGCAGTTCCGCAACCTGCCCGTCAACTCGGTCGACGAGCTTCTGCGCTACCTGCCCGGCCTCGAGGTGCAGTCCCGCGGCCCGATGGGTACACAAAGCGACATCGTCATGCGTGGCGGCACCTTCCAGCAGGTGCTCGTGATCCTCGACGGCCTGCGCCTCAATGACCCGCTGTCCGGGCATTTCAGCACCTACTTCCCCATTGCTCCCGCCGAGATCGACCGCATCGAAGTGCTGAAAGGCGCCTCCTCGGCAATTTATGGCTCGGAGGCAGTTGGTGGCGTCGTTCACATCATCACAAAAAGCTTCACCGCAAAAAAAGGCAAGCCTCAAAAGGAAGCGTCGGCGCAGGCTGGCATCGGGCAGTATGGCCTTGTCACAGCGCAGGCCGGCGGTTTTTACAATGATGGCACGACCGCTTTCAGCGGCGGCCTGCTGTCCAACAATACGGGCGGTCAGCCGCAGCGCGGCATTGACGGGTTTTTCCACCTTACGACGGCCTCCATTTCCGTCAGCCACTACATCACCCCGAAGCTCCACCTGGCAGCGCGCGGCGCCTACGACGACCGCCGGTTTGCCGCGCAGAATTTCTATACCTCGTTTGCGTCCGATACGGCAACCGAGCATGTCAAAACAAGCTGGAACCAGTTGACCCTGGCCTACCAGGGGTCTCGCGACCGCGTCTCGATCGATGCGGGCTATAAGACCGCGGACGACCAATATGCGTTCAATACGCTTTCAACGGCAAACCGGAACAAGAGCCGCCTGTGGCAGGTGCTGCTTCGCAACGACCATTCATTTGGCAGCAACCTGTCCCTCAACAGTGGCCTGCAGTATGTCAACCGGGGGATCCATTCCAACGACCGCGGCGACCACCAGGAGAACCAGGTCGCTGCTTTCACGGTCCTCAACTACACGGCTCCATCACTGGTAACATTGGCGCCTGCGCTTCGTTTGGACTGGAATGAGCGCCGTGGCTTCGAGCTGGTCCCGCAACTGTCTGCCGGCTATTCGTTGGGCCAGCTTCGTCTTCGCGGCAGCGCCGGCAAGACCATCCGCGATGCCGATTTCACCGAGCGCTACAATAATTACCGCAAGCCGCTCGTCACCAGTGGCCGGATCGGCAACCCGTCGCTCGAGGCCGAAACCTCCGTGAATTACGAGCTCGGCGCCGACCTGGCAGCGATCACAGGCCTGAAGATATCGGGAACATTCTTCCAGCGGTTTCACGAAGGCCTGATCGATTATGTCACGACTCCATACGCACAGATGCCGCGACAGGATAACCTGAGTCCTGCGGGCACTTATGCCCTCGCCCGGAATATCGCCAAAGTGGACATTACAGGTGCCGAGCTTGACCTGCAGTACGTTCATCAATACACAGCGACGTCATCCATTCGGGGTAGCCTGGGTGCCACCTGGGCGCAGGCGAAAAGCCGGGATGGCGCTGCCGCGAATGCTCTTTACCTGTCATCGTTTGCGCGCCTCCTCGTCAACGCACATCTTGGCTATTCAAGCAGTCGCTTCGCGGTGTCCTTGACAGGGCTGTATAAGGAGCGCAAGAAGCAGGAAGCAACAGCGATCAAGGCGACACTGACGCCCTCCTATTTTGTTTTGAATGCAAAGGCGCAGGCGGCCGTATATCGTTCGGCGCTCTGGGTGTTTGTCCAGGCGGACAACGTGCTGGATAAGCGTTACAGCGACCTGCTCGGGGCGCAGATGCCGGGCCGCTGGCTGCAGGGAGGGATTTCGTTCCGGCTCTAACATTCGATGCCAACCGATTCGTCGCGGGTTCCCATTACTTTTGACCACTAATTCGACACCATGCAAGAGATCTTACAGACCCTTCGTCTCACCGGCCGCAACGGCGGCGCCAGCACCGGAAGCAACTGGATCGATTCGGCCGGAACTGCCATCGATTCATATTCACCGGTTGACGGCAAGCTGATCGCGTCCGTTACAGTGGCCGATGAAGCGGCGTATGAAACGATCGTGAAGACGGCGGGCGAAGCCTTTGTACAGTGGCGCATGTGGCCGTCGCCAAAACGCGGCGAGATCGTTCGCCAGGTGAGCGAGGCATTGCGCAAAAACAAGGAAGCGCTTGGAAAGCTGGTCTCCTACGAGATGGGCAAGAGCCTGCAGGAAGGATATGGCGAGGTGCAGGAGATGATCGACATCTGCGATTTTGCGGTGGGCCTGTCTCGGCAGCTTCACGGACTGACCATGCACTCCGAGCGGCCCGGCCACCGGATGTATGAGCAATGGCATCCGCTCGGGATCGTCGGCATCATTTCCGCGTTCAATTTCCCCGTAGCGGTGTGGAGCTGGAATGCAGCCCTCGCCTGGGTTTGCGGCGACGTTTGCGTGTGGAAGCCATCCGAGAAAACGCCCCTGACGGCTGTTGCCTGTCAGAAGATCATTGCCGACGTCTTCAGGGACAACGGGGTACCCGAGGGTGTGAGCTGCCTGGTCGTTGGTGAGCGAAACATCGGCGAGCGCCTGGCCGCCGATCCGCGTATCCCACTCGTTTCTGCAACCGGATCGACGCGAATGGGAAAAGCCGTCGGCGCCGCTGTCGGGGCGCGTCTTGGACGATCGCTCCTGGAGCTCGGTGGGAACAACGCCATCATTATCTCAAAAGATGCCGATCTCGATATTGCCATCGTGGGTTGCGTGTTCGGTGCCGTTGGCACGGCCGGTCAGCGCTGCACAACGACGCGCCGTCTCATCATTCACGAATCGATCTATGATACGTTCCGTGACAAGCTGGTGGCCGCATACGGCCAGCTGCGCATCGGAGATCCGCTGGACGAGTCGATCCACGTCGGCCCGCTGATCGATAAAGGCGCGGTGGAGAGCTATCTCCAGGCCATCGAAGCCTGCAAGGCTGAAGGCGGCCGTTTCCTTGTCGATGGCGGCGTACTCGAAGGGGCCGGGTATGAAAGCGGCTGCTATGTGAAACCCTGCGTTGCCGAGGCACAGCCTCATTTCAAGATCGTTCAGCACGAGACCTTCGCACCGATCCTCTACCTGATGAAATACAGCACGTTTGAAGAAGCGATCGCGATCCAGAACGGTGTTCCGCAAGGATTGTCATCTTCGATCATGACACTGAACCTGCGCGAGGCCGAGCAGTTCCTTTCTTCTGCCGGATCCGACTGTGGCATTGCCAACGTCAATATTGGCACCTCGGGAGCGGAGATCGGCGGCGCTTTCGGCGGGGAAAAAGAGACCGGTGGAGGCCGCGAAAGCGGATCGGACGCCTGGCGGATCTATATGCGCCGGCAAACGAACACGATCAATTACAGCACCAGCCTGCCGTTGGCCCAGGGAATCCGCTTCGGCCTGTAACCAAGCCGCCAGTCATCCCTCTGCCGCGGACTGATCCTTGGTGAACATGAATCTCATTCATTTTTCACCAGGTTGCCGGGCTGAGGATCGATGATCCATTGATCGCCTGGTGCGTCCTGCCATGTGATCCGTCCTGAGCCGGCAGCCGGCCTTGTGGCTGCAGTGGACAGCCGAACCGGGGTCAACGCGGAATAATAATTGCAGCATTTCACAGAGCTTTAGGACGAATCTCCGTCGTTTCGTCATCTTAGAGCCAGACTCCACGAGCGGTAACGCTTAATTTTAGGTGTCGCCCAATTTTGAATCATAAAAATCATTTCAAAAGCATGTTTTCATCGAACAAAAAAGCCCTGCTGACCACGTTGCTGGCCGGCACCGCCGCCCTGACCTTCGCCCAAAAAGCAACTGTGCCGAATGGCTGGCACCTGCGCGACCGCAAGGCGGACAGCCTCTATGGCATCTCCCTCGGAAAAGCGTACGAATTCGTTAAAGGCCGGTCCAGCAAAACCGTCCTTGTTGCCGTTATCGATTCGGGCATCGATACAACTCATGAAGACCTTCGTCCCATTCTCTGGACCAACCCGAAAGAGATCCCGGGCAACGGCATCGATGATGATAAGAATGGCTATGTCGACGACATCCATGGCTGGAACTTCATCGGTGGCCGCGACGGACGCAATGTAAAGGAAGACTCTTATGAAGCGGCGCGTGTCTTCCATGCCGGCAAGGCGCGCTTCGAAAACGCGGACCCAGCCCGCCTCTCGAAGGCCGACCAGGCCACGTACCGCGACTGGCTGCGGGCCAAGGAAGAAGTGACCGAAGGCACCGACCCGGCCCAGACCGTTGTGCTGCAGAAAATGCTGCCGATGTTCCTTGCGGGTGACTCGATCATCCAGAAAGACCTCGGCAAGGCCGAATACACAGCGGCGGAGCTCAAAACCTATAAGCCGACGGATATGAAAGCGACCGCTGTCCGCGGCATGATCCTGCAGATTGCGCAGGCGAACGACAATAATTTCGAGATCAAGAATACCGAGCTTCTGGAGCAGCTCCAGGGCGAGATCCGGAAGGCTGACGCCGCAACTGTAGCGCCGCGCAATTACAGGGGCGAGATCGTCAAGGACAACGAGTCCGATATCAAGGATCGTTTCTATGGCAACAGCGATGTCATGGCGGGTACCCCGTTCCATGGCACCCACGTTTCCGGCATCATCGGTGCGGTTCGCAACAACGGCAAGGGCATCGACGGCATTGCCGATAATGTCCGCATCATGATGGTCCGCGCGGTGCCCGACGGCGACGAACATGATAAGGACATCGCTCTTGCGATCCGCTATGCGGTTGACAACGGCGCAAAGATCATCAACATGAGCTTCGGCAAGGACTTCTCCCCGCAAAAGCAATGGGTTGACGATGCCGTGAAGTATGCGCAGTCCAAGGGTGTGCTCCTCGTGCACGCAGCCGGCAACGACGCGAAGAACGTTGACACGACCTATAATTTTCCAACGCCGATTTTTGTCGGCGGCGTGAAAGCTCCCAACTGGATCACCGTCGGGGCGAGTGGCAACCCGCAGGCCGGCGGCCTGGCGGCAAGCTTTTCGAACTATGGAAAGAAGCAGGTCGATGTCTTCGCCCCGGGCGTCAATATCTATTCGACCATCCCGGGCGGCAACACATACGGCAACGCATCGGGAACGAGCATGGCCGCGCCGGTAACGGCTGGCGTCGCGGCTTTCCTGCTTGAATACTTTCCGACACTGACACCGCTGCAACTGAAATACGTGATCGAAAACAGCGCAGTGCCAACCAATGAAATGACGGCAGGCCCAGGCGTTGGTGAAGACGTTCCGTTTGCGAGCCTCAGCAGGACAGGCGGCCTTGTCAATGCTTATGAAGCGGCCAAACTTGCCGATGCGCTGGTCAAAGGCGGTGGCAAGATCAAGACCCCTGCCGGAAAAGCAAAAGTGGATGCAAGCAAGGTGAAGGTGAAGAACACGACCGGTAAGGAGAAAGAAAAGACAGAAGCTGATAAGACGAAAAAGAAGACCGAGATCAAATCCTTCTGATCGGAATCTAAAGAATAAAAAAAGCCCCGCTCCACGCGGGGTTTTTTATTTTAGCGAAAAGTATACGCCATGCCAAAGCCAGACCTGTCCCGCGTTCCCACCTACTATCACCGCTATATCGACCAGGTTGACACTGACGACCTACGCCAGGCTCTGAAAGAGTATCGCACCACGCTTTCCAGCTATCTCGACACCCTGCCGGACGCTAAATGGAACTACGCGTATGCCGAGGGGAAATGGACCGTGAAAGAGCTCGTTCAGCACATCATCGATGCCGACCGCATTTTTTCGTACCGGGCCCTGACGTTTGCGCGGCGGGATATGACGCCCTTGCCGGGCTTTGATGAGAACACGTACGCAGCCGCCTGCGATGCGAACAGGCGATCGGGCTGCGAGCTCTTGCGCGAGCTGCGGACGGTTCAGGAATCCTGCGCTCTCCTCTACGAATCCATGACGGATGAGCAACTTGCCGTGGAAGGCGTTGCAAATGGAAAGCATGTGTCAGTCCTTGCCATTGCATTCATCCAGGTTGGGCATGCCATCCACCATTTGAAAGTGCTGAAGGAACGCTATTCATAGCTGCGGCTGCAAACCGACTAGTGACAAATGACGATTGCATATTTCCTTTTCAATCCTCCCTGTTTGATGCGACGTTCAAAGTCCGGTCACTATACCGCAAAAAAAATCCCGGCTTTCGCAGGGATTTTTTTGCAGCTTCGTTGATCAGAATGTCTTTACCGGCTTGGCTTCCTTGCCGGGCGTCTTCGCCAGGTTTTGCTGGTTCTTCACGTCGGCAAGCACCTTGACGGCCTGGTCGATATAGATATCGCGGCTGCGGTCCTTCAACCACTGGTTATAGCGTTCCTTCTTGGCAGCATCCTGCTCAAAGCGCGCGGCGTCTTCTTTCAGGTACTGGATGGCCAGGTCTTTATTCGTCTTCATGAGGCTGTCAACCTGCTGCACCACGGCCTTGATCTCTTTTTGATCCTTGCGATATTTCTCGATGTTCAGCGGGTACTCGCGCTCGCTTTGCTTGGCAAGCCAATCCGTGTTCTTGCGGATCTGCTGGAAGATCGGGTTACCGCTCACGCGGTTATTGCTCAGGTTCTTGATCGTTTGCAGGTCGTAGTTTCCATTCCAGGTCTTATATGCCGCTTTGGAGATCTCGTCCCAGGGCAATGCGTCCTCGTTGTCACGCTCCCGATAATGCAGGTACTCGTACTGGTCGGGGATTGCGATATCGGGTGTTACGCCTTTGAGCTGTGTTGAGCCGCCGTTCACGCGGTAGAATTTCTGGAGGGTCATTTTGAGGCTGCCGAGCTCGGAGTTGGAGGACTGGAAGTTCTCCGGGTCGAGGCCAAAGCTGCGCTGCACAGTGCCCTTGCCGTATGTCGTGCTGCCGATGATGACGCCGCGGCCGTAGTCCTGGATGGCGGCTGCAAAGATCTCGGAGGCCGACGCGCTGAACTCGTTCACCATTACGGCAAGCGGTCCATCGTAAAGTACGCTGTTGTCTTTATCGCGCATGACCATTGGGCGGCCTTCGCGGTCTTTAACCTGTACGATCGGGCCGTCCTCGATGAACAGGCCAGCCATCTGAACGACGTCATAGAGTGAGCCACCGCCATTGTTACGGAGGTCGATCACTATGCCGTCTACTTTGGCAGCCTTCAGCTTGGCGACTTCACGTGCGACGTCGGCGGCACACCGGCGTCCATTGGGATCTTCGAAGTCGGCGTAAAATTCGGGAAGAGAAATATAGCCGATGCGGGATGTTCCATTCTCAATCACGGCGCTGCGGGCGTAGGTGTCGTCTGTTTCGATCACCTCACGGACAAGTGTAACCGTTTCCGTCGTTGCGTCTTTTTTCTTCACTGTCAGCGTTACTTCCGTCCCGGTTTTTCCGCGGATCAGCTTGACAGCGTCTTCGACAACAAAGCCGGTGAGCTCTACGGGCGCTTCCTTGCCCTGGGCAACGCGGGTGATGACGTCGCCGACCTCGAGCTGCTTTGACTTCATGGCAGGGCTGCCGGTGAGAAGGGTGGCGATCTTGATGTTACCGTCGTCATACTGGAGGGAGGCACCGATACCGGAGAACTTGCCGCTCAGCTGTTCGTCGAAATAGCGCTTTTCCACGGGCGGGAAGAAGTCCGTATGTGGGTCCATCGCCTGTACGATCGTATTGACATAAATATTGAAGCGGTCGTCGTCGCTGAATTTGAATTTGTAGCGGTCGAACATTCGGTCCATGATGCGGCCAACCTTGTCGCGCGATTCTTTCTCAAGCTGCGCGTCTGTTTTCCCGGCCGTGCTGTCCTTTGCTTTTGCGCGGGAGTCCTGTGCTTCGACGTAGCGCTCAAGCGCCAGGTATTTCAGCTTCTTGCGGATACGCTCGCGACGCTCGGCATCGTTCTTTGGAAAACCGATCTTCTTGCTGTCGGAGACAAGGCTTTCATCGGCCGTAAAATCGAAAGGCTTTGCAAGGATGCCCTTGTAGATGGCGCTTGCTTCTTCGGTGCGCTTGCGGAAGATCTTGCCGACCTCCAGGAAGAATTCGACGGGGGCGCCTTTGATCTCGTCGTCGAGGCGTGTCTCGTATTTTTTCAGAGCCTGCAGATCCTCCTGGAGAAAGATATTCTTGTCAGGGTCGATGTCCGCAAAATATTTGGCAAAGATCTTTCTTGAAAAATCGTCGTTGATCTCTTTGGGACTGTAATGTCCCTGGCGCAGCATCTCACCGACGTTCTGGAGGATACGCTCATACTTTGACGGCGGTGGCACCGTGCCTGTACCGAGGGTGCGGAAGGCGACGAAGATGCAGGCCGCCAACATGGTTAGCAATAAAGGGAGTCTTTTCATACTGAGTAGATATTTGATCGCCGAAGGCATATTTTCCAAATTTAAGGCAAAAACAAAGCCATGGTTCGGTAGGTTTTGTTAAGAAGAAAGCATTGTGATAAGTGGCAATCAAGGCGTTCGGACGACAGATTTTGTTAATGGATCCTGGCAATTTCGACCACCGTATTTGCAGGATAATTTTTACAGAAACTCTCTTTTCCCTATTTTTGCTGCCGCCTTTCATGGTAGCCATAGCTCAGTTGGTTAGAGCATCAGATTGTGATTCTGAGGGTCGTGGGTTCGAGCCCCATTGGTTACCCAAAAAAATAGCCGGAACGTAGTTGATCGACTGCGTTTCGGCTTTTTTATTTACTGCCGAGAACGCCTATCCATGGGCTCCGTTCTTCTGCCTGCCTTTGATGCACGGCCGTTCATCCGGCCTTTCTGCCATCGCACCTAATTCAGGTTAATTATGGTTAACATTAACAGCCGATCCGGGCAGTGGCGGTTACCTTCGCGCCTCCTTTTATATACCAGCTATGCACACAAAGTTCTTTTCCGTCCTCCTCCTCTCCTTTCTCACGTTTGGCGCTCTTGCACAAATGCCCGGCGGCGGCCGCCCTGGCGGCGGTCAGACGATGACAGGCCGCTTCTATGGCCGCGTCGTCGATGCTTCCAACAAAGGGCTTGAAGCCGCGTCGGTCGTCCTTGTCACAAACAGGATGGACACGGCGACGAAGCAGCGTAAGGAAGTTGTGATCGGCGGCATGCTCTCCGCCTCCAACGGTGATTTCAGCATTGAGAACATCCCGGTCATGGGGCAATACAAGCTTCGCGTCACGGGCATCGGCTACAAAACGCTTGAGCAATCTGTTGCGTTCACCCGTCCGCAAGGAAACGACCCTGCCGTGATGATGAGCGCCCTGGACAAAGACCTCGGCAATATCAAGATGCAGATCGACGGTAAGGTCCTGTCAACGGTTACCGTTACAGCAACTCGCCCGCAACTACAGCTCGGCATTGACCGCAAAGTGTTCAACGTCGACCGGAATATCACGTCCGCAGGCGGCACAGCCGTTGACGTGATGAAGAACGTTCCCTCCGTCAGCGTTGATATCGACGGCAACGTCACCCTTCGCAACAACGCCCCGCAGATCTTTGTTGATGGCCGCCCGACAACGCTGACCCTCGAGCAGATCCCTGCCGATGCGATCGAAAGCGTTGAGATCATTACGAACCCTTCCGCCAAATTCGACGCATCGGGTGGTACGGCAGGCATCCTCAATATCGTTTTAAAGAAACAGAAGCGTGTCGGCTATGCAGGCAACGTTCGCGCCAGCATCGACTCGCGCGCCAAGATGTCCGCAGGCGGTGACGTCAACATTCGCCAGAACAAGGTCAACTTCTTTGCGGCAGGTCAGTATATGCAGCGCAAGTCAATCGGGGAAGGCGAAACGAACCGTGTGACGACGGATACGATCCGGACACTGACCAACCAGAAAGACAATTCGGTCATGGAAGGCCAGTTTGGTTTCGGCCGCGCCGGCTTCGACTATTTCATCAACAACCGTAATACCATCACCCTCAGCGGAAGTATGGCCCGCGGCCATATGGACCCGGTCGGCACATCTGATATTTATACGACCATCGACCACGCGGTCAGCGACACGATGCTTCATGATATCCGCTCGACCAACAGCACCAACAAGTTCCGCAACTGGGGCTCGCAGCTCAGCTTCAAGCATAATTTTCCGAAAGCAGGCAACGAGTGGACAGCCGACGTGACCTATAATAAAGGTCGCAACGAGAACAACAGCTTTATCGGTACAAACCGGATCCTGGAAAGCCCGATTCCTGCGATGCACCTCGGCAACTTCGAGCAGCGCCAGGCAACGAACGGTACCAATGAAAACCTGATCCTTCAATCTGACTACGCCAACCC
>JAQBNP010000221.1 GCA_028288515.1 Flaviaestuariibacter sp.
TATCCGGCCCCAATTATTTTACCCCCCTTCTTCCTCGCTTCCGAAATAGGCCTTCACCAGCTTCGCCTTCGAAACACCCACCACTTTCGACAGCTCTTCCACCGTTTGCTTCCGCACACCATTGACCGACCTGAACGTTTTCAGCAACAGGTTCGCGGTCGATGTGCCAATGCCCTTGATGTCCTCCAGCTCGTTCTTGAACGTTCCTTCACTGCGCTTCTTGCGGTGAAACGTAACCCCGTAGCTATGCACCTCGTCGCGGATGCGCCGGATCAGCTTGTGGCTCGCGCTGTCGTAAGGAAGCTTCAGGGATTCCTTATCGCCCACGAAGAACAGCTCCTCTTCATTCTTGGCCAGGCCCACCAGCGTCATGCGTCCCTGCAGGCCGAGGCTTTCGATCGCCTCGTGCGCGGCCCCCAGCTGCCCCTTGCCGCCGTCGATGATCACCAGCTGCGGGAAGTCGGCATTCTCTGCCGCAAGCCTCTTGTAGCGCCGGGAAACGGCCTCCGCCATCGAGGCGAAGTCATTGATGCCAACAACGGTCTTGATATTGAACAGGCGGTAATCCTTCTTGCTCGGCTCTCCATTGCGGAAGCACACCATCGCGGACACCGGGTAGCTCCCCTGGAAATTTGAGTTGTCGAAGCACTCGATGTGCACAGGCACTTCGGGCAGGTTCAGATCGTCGCGGATCTGCAGCAGCACATTGTACTTGTCCGCATTCTTCACGCCCAGCTTCAGGCGCTCCTTGCTGCGGGCTTCATCGAGGAAATACTGGACATTCTTTTCGGACAGGTCGAGCAGCTTCCGTTTCTCGCCTGCCTTTGGAACGGTAACGGTCACATTGGCCTCGTCGTAATCGATCGGGAATGGCACCACGATCTCGCGCGCCTCGCTGTTGAAGGTCGTGCGAAGCTGGCCGATGGAGAACGAAAGAACCTCTTCGATCGACTCGTCAAGATGCGTTTCAACACTGATCGTTTTTGTCTGCACGATCGCGCCGTTCTCGAGCATCAAATAGTTCACATAAGCCGATTCGGCTTCCTTCCGAATGGAAAAAACATCGAGGCCGTCAACAGCGTTATTGAGCACAACGGAGCGCGACTGGTAGTTCTCGAGGAAGCGGATCTTTTTCCGCACGGCTTCCGCTTTTTCAAACTGCAGGCCTTCCACATAGCCTTTCATCTCCGCCCTGAAATGGTGGAAAACGGGTGACAGGTTCCCTTTCAGAAGGTTCTTGATCTGCGCGATATTGGCGTCGTAGTTCTCCAGCGACTGGTGCGCCTCGCAAGGCCCCTTGCAGTTGCCGAGATGGTATTCGAGACAAACCTTGAACTTGCCCTTTTCGATATTGCGCGGCGTCAGGTTGAGCGGGCAGGTGCGTAAAGGGATCGTTTGCTTGATGAAGTTGAGCAGGTCACGCACCTTGCCCACTGATGTATAAGGACCGAAATACTGCGAGCCGTCCTCAAGCTTTTGCCTCGTAAGGTAGACGCGCGGGAAGAGCTCGTTCTTGATAACGATATAGGGATAGGTCTTGTCGTCCTTCAGGTTGATGTTGAACAGCGGCTGGTACTGCTTGATGAGCGAGTTCTCCAGCAGGAAGGCGTCCTGCTCCGAGTTAACGATCGTGAACTCAATGCGGCGAATGCGCTTCACGAGCTCGTGGGTCTTATAACTCCCCAGGTTTTTGTTGAAATATGAGCTGACGCGCTTCCGGATATTCTTTGCTTTCCCAACGTATAGAAGGCTGCTGTTGACGTCGTAATACTTGTAGATGCCGGGGTCTTCCGGCAGGGTTGAAGAGATTTGTTGAAATTCTGTGCTCGTCATGTTTCGTTACTCACTTTTTCAGTGCGTCACTTCCAGGTGACCCTGGTCGTGACCATCTTTTCGCGGCCATCGGGACCTGTTGTGCCGGTGACCACCTGGAAGCTTCCGCCCACATTCCAGATCAGGTTTTTCCGTACTGCTGTTGCTCCCGCTCCGTCCTCCACGTCGATGATCAGTTTCTTCACCTGGTCTGGATCACCATTGCCCGGCTGGATGAACACCTGTTCTTTTCTGACCGGCTGATCATCGTCCCGGGCCGTATAGGTAAGGACAGCCATCTCGAGGAGCTGGTCATATGTCCTTTCCTCGGTGTATCCGTTCCGCATTTTCTTCGAGGCTATATCCGGTAAGCTCAGAAAATCCTGTGCCGCTTTCCGGAAGTCCTCGCGACGCAGATAGCTGGTGTCGGACGTGCTGTCAACCGTCACAACTTTGGTGATATTGTACAATGACGTGTCCACCTGTGCTACCTGGCTTTGAATGAACGAAAGCACGGGAAAGGATCCTGACGGCTCCTCGGCCTTTTTGCTTTTGCAGCAGACGAGCAGCGTAAGAATCAGGAAGGGCCAGGCTTTCATGCGCTAAAAATAACGCAGGAACAGAAGAAAAAAAATCCCGCCGGTTGGCGGGATCGGTAAGCAATTAGTGTGGCTTATTGATTAGAGTCGGATGTGCTTGTTTTCTTGTTCAGAGAGATGCCGACCTTCAGGCCGAAGTCAAACAGGTGCTCCTTGACGGGGTAGTGATCGACGAAGCTGGAAAGCAGCTGGTAGCGGACCTGCGGCCCCACCTGCCAGTTCACTTTTTTGGTCGAGTACGACACGAATGTTTCCAGCGCGGTGTTCACATTCCACCGGCGAACGAGCCAGGGCACTTCCACGTAGTTTTTGTAATCGGAAGAGATCAGGTAAACACGGTCACCGAGCATATACGTTGGCTGTACCGTGCTGGCAATGCCGAATTGCGTGTGCTCGCTTTTACCAAACTTCACTTCAACGCCGATCGGCGCAGAAACCTGGAAGTAGAGGTTATGCAGCCAGTCTGAGTTCGCACCGCTGAAGTTCGAGTATGTCGTTGCGCGGACGCCGGTGCTGCCATTGCTGAAGGCGAGAGGCGCCGGCGTGTTGTTGTAATTGGAGAAGGCTTTGATGTCGTAGCGGTTGACATTGAATTGAAGGCCACCCTGGATGCGTACATTTTCAGCCACGGGGTATTTGGCGGCAACACCAAGCTCGAGACCGATATTGGGCTTATGGGTAACGGCATCGTTGATATCGTAAAGTGCAGCGTAGTTGGGAGTTGCGTTGGACTGCGGCACGGAGCTCATATACGATTTGTTCTCGGTCAGCTTCCGGTAGCTCACAGTCGGCGTCATGAAGAACTCGACGCTCAGCTTGCTCTGGCGGCGCATCTGCTGGAACAGGTTGGTCACGCTTTCGATCGTCAGCTCGTCGGTGACGGTCCGCTCATCGGCGATTGCAGCCGCTTCGGATGTGCCGGCAGGATCAGAATCGACGATGCTGATCGGGAAGTCAGGAGGCGCTGCGGCCTGTACGGTTTCGATCGCTGTTTGTGTGACTGATGGTTCCGTCAGGAGCTCGTCAGCAACCTGCGGCGCTGCCGGCTGGCGGTAGGCAATGCGCAACGGATTCAGGGAATGGGTCCGCGACGTGTGGCGGCGATTTTCAGTAGCGGCGGTCGATGATGAAAGCGATTGGACGGCGGTGCCGGCTGCTTCGCCTGTACCTTCTACGGGTGATGACGTTTGGGCGCCATTTACGGGGCGGCTGCCGGGGCGCTCCTGGCTGGGAAGGCTGGCCGTGGTATGTTGCAGACGCTCAGTGTTTTGGGACAGGAAATAGCCGACAAGTGAGGATACCACCAGGAATGAAGTGGTCATCCACGCCATGCGCCGGCGGCGTTTGTTGAGCCGGCTTGACAGGCGGCTCCATGCCTGCTCGGAGGGCCGCATCTGAAGCCTGTCACTGCTTCTCTTTAAAAAATCTTCAAGCTCATCGTTCGTGTAATCTCGCTTCATGGTCGGTCAGCTGTTGTCGGGTTTGGATTATCGTCCACCGGAAGCGGCAACGAGCGGTTGCGTTTTCGGTAGAAGGATATTTTTCTTGATCAGGATGTCTTCGAGCATGGCCTTGGCGCGTGTGTACTGGCTCCGGCTCGTGCTCTCTTCGATGTCGAGCATGGTGCCGATCTCGCGGTGCGAGAACCCTTCGATCGCGTACAGGTTCAGCACGGTGCGATAGCCAATAGGCAGCAGCCGGATGCATTCCACGACTTCCTTTGCCTGCATGATGGAGGGGATGCTTTCCTCCCGCACCTGCAGCGTCGTCGCGTGGATCAGGTCAACGCTTTCATTGAACTTCTTGTTCTTCTTCAGGATATTGATGCAGGTATGGACGACGATCCGGCGGATCCAGCCTTCCAATGCGCCTCGGTTCTCGAAGGTGCGGATCTGTGAGAACACCTTGATGAATCCTTCCTGCAGCATGTCTTCGGCATCCTCCCGGTTATGGCCATAGCGGTAACAGACGGCAAGCATTTTTGGACTGTAGCGTTCGTACAATGCTCTTTGTGCGGCCGGCTTGTTTTGTAAACAACCTTGTAACAGGACTTCCTCGGTCATAATTTCCGTGTGGTGTGCCTGTAATTTAGACAATAATTTGGGGATTCTGCTGCTTCCGCCGACCGGGAATCGTAAAAAAAGAGGAGAATTGAGTCACCCGAGGAAATCATGAGGGGAAGGAGACTCTCACGCGCCCACCGGCATCTTCCCGGCTGTCATCCCGCAGGGACCCGAAAGGTGCGGTTTGAACCACAAAGCCACGAAGCGCGCAAAGCAGCACAAAGGAACCCCCCCTTTGCGAATCCTTTGCTTCTTCGCGCCCTTTGCGTTTCCGGCTGTTTCCCTGTCCCTGGCCCATGCCTGGTTCATGGATCGTTCATCAGAAGTCATGAAAGATGACAGGCCCAACACAGGGTTGTCATGCTGACGCATGTCAGCACCTTTCCCTCATAAAGGCAACCCGCTCAACACTGTCAGACGCAGGCTAGAATCACGGCTGTCATCCCGCAGGGACCCGAAACGGGCGCGTTAGAGATTTGGGCCACGAAGGCGGTAGAACCAAAAGCAACACAAAGGCATTTTAGATTTTAGACAGACGATTCCGATTGGTGACCGCCCGATCCTTCACGTTTTTTGCCTGTTTCTTCCATATTTCTTCCATATATCTTCCATATGTTCTCCATATATTTTCCATATGCAACCCATATTGTACGCATATGCAACGCATATACAACCCATATCGTACGCATATACAACCCATATACAACCCATATGCAACGCATATCGTACGCATACCAGAAGCATACTGGACCCATATCCAACCCATATCCAACCCATATACTGGGCGATCACTCCATATGGCAAGTCTGGTTCCTCCTTCGCAGAACCGAAACCGCGTGAGCAGAAGAAAACGCTAAGGAGGCGCAAATAGGGAACGAGCAAAGAGCGACTTCTTCGCGTCCCGCGATGCCGTTTTCGTGCAACGGCCGTTCCATCTAAAATGTCTTCGTGCGCCCTTGTGCACTCCGTGCGTTCGTGGTTCACCCCCCAAACCTAAATGCCTCCTGCCAGCACCGCCTGCCGCACACTGTCCGCCCATCCAGCCAATGCAGCTTTCTCAGCCGGTGTCAGGATCGCATCCTTGTGGATCCATGTATACGACTTGAGCGGCATGACCCCTTTCTTCACCATGCCGATGGTTTGCTCCATCCTCCGCGCCTGCCGCTTCGGTGCGTACACAAGAAAGCTGTCGAAGTTGAGCCCGCGCTTCCCTTCCTCGATATGATCGTTCAGCCACCACGCCACGGGCTGCACCCTGTTATACCAGGGGTACTTCGTGTTATTGGAATGACAGTCATTACAGGCTTTTTCCAGGATGGCCCTGACCTCCGGTGACGCCGGGTACCGGTTCAATACCGATGCCTGCTGCGGGCCTTCGTGCCTGTTCTCTTTCGGTCGGATGAACTGGATCAGGATAAAGACCACCAGCAGCGCGAGCAGGATTCGTTTGACGATTTTCATGCTATGAAAATAAGACTTCGCCCGTCATTTCCGCAGGCACCGGGAGGCCCATCATCGTGAGGATGGTCGGCGCAATATCACCAAGCTTGCCGGGACGCAGCGCGCCGCGCCAGTCACGGTCGATCACGAAAAGAGGCACCAGGTTCAGCGTGTGCGCCGTGTTCGGCGTCCCATCGGTATTGCGCATGAAATCGGCGTTGCCATGATCGGCCGTCAGGAAAATTGTGTAGCCACTCTCCAGCGCCGTCGTGACCACCCGCTCGACGCAGGTGTCAACGGTTTCAACGGCCTTCACGACGGCCTCCCAAACGCCGGTGTGACCGACCATGTCCGCGTTTGCATAGTTGAGGCAGATAAAAGAAGCCTCTGCACGCTTCAGCTCACCAACCACCGAGTCCGTCAATTCGCGCGCGCTCATCTCCGGCTGGAGGTCGTAGGTCGCCACCTTGGGCGATTGCGCCATGATCCGGGTCTCGCCCACGAACGGCTGCTCGCGACCGCCACTGAAAAAGAAGGTGACGTGCGGGTATTTTTCCGTCTCGGCCAGGCGGATCTGCTTGAGGCCGGCATCGGCGATCACCTCGCCAAGGGTGCGGTTCAGATTATCATTTTCAAAGAGCACG
>JAQBNP010000235.1 GCA_028288515.1 Flaviaestuariibacter sp.
TCACCGAAGCATGACCGAAGGGTGTCCGAAGCAGGTATGTGTGTGGTATGTGTCTGGTATGAGTTATCTATGAGTAAAATATGACTGAAATACGACTGAGATACGAATGGTGAGTGGTGAGTGGTCAGTGGTGAGTGGCGTTTTACGATGGAGGAGGTTGAACAGCAGTTAAACGCAAAGAGCGCAATGGAGCGCAAAGAAGCGCAAAGAGCTTCCTTTGTGCTCCTTTGCGCTCTTCGTGACTTCGTGGTTCAAACAGCACGTTTCCGGTCCCTGCGGGATGACAGCCTGCGTAACGCAGGGGTTCCCTCGCCGGGCGCTCGGGATGACGCGTCCAAAACGACCCCATTCACGATTCACGATTCACCATTCACGATTCACCATTCACTTCCCACCCCTCACCTCTCTCAATGGATCGTCAGCAGCACCTGCCACGCATCGGCCACGCGGCCTTCGTCGAGGAGGCGGGCGGCGTAGCGGTGGAGCTCGGCTTCCATCGCGACCGGGTTGAGCGACTCGTATTGGAAGACCTGCTTCAGGTGCGGGTCATCGAAAGAGGCCGAGATGGTGGGCAGGTCGTGAACGTTGGCGAGCCGGCCCAGGTGATTGCCGGTGAGGATGGCGCTGTTGCGGATGCCGTCGGGAAGGGCATCGATGCCGATGCCCAGCTTTGTGTTGGGCTTCTCCACCTGGAAGAGGCTTTCGGGACTCGCCCGGCAGTACCAGTCGCCCCCTAGCCTTGCCACGAGATCAAGCGCCCGCTGGTCGATCTTATGGTTCTCGTCGAGCAGGTGGTCGGCTATGTGGAGGCGCAGCACCTGGCAGATCACGAGCTGGCCTGCGCCGGCGATCTCCCCGAGAGATTTCACTTCGATGACACGGCATTCGAGCTTCGCCTTGCTTTCCTTCACCATAGGCGGACGGACCAGCGTTGCGGCTTCCGCTGTGAATCCGGCCTTGGTGAATTCGTCCACGCCCTTCGGGTACTCGCAGCTGGCCAGCGATGCCTGTTGAACCATCGCATGATCGACGATGTTAATGACGACCTCGGGCACCTCCAGCACGTTCTGGAGGGTATGCTTCGTGGTGTTGTCACGCACGCGGCGGGCCGGTGAAAAGATGACCACGGGAGGGTTGGAGGAGAACATGTTGAAGAAGGAAAAGGGGCTCAGGTTGACGGCTCCGGAAGCGTCGATGGTTGAGGCAAAGCAGATGGGCCTCGGCGCGATGACGTGCTGCAGGTAGTATTGCTTGTCGGCGGGCGAGAGGTCGGCAAGGTCGAAGATCATGCCGCAAAGGTGGCCCAAGATCGGGGTCTTTCGTGCAGGTGGGAGGGAGAGGAGGGAAACCGAGAACAATTGAGAGAGTGAGTGGTGAGTTGTGAATCGCGAATGGTGAATGGTGAATGGTGAATGGGTCGATCATAAGACTGTCATGCTGACGCATGTCGGCACCTTTCCCTTACAAGGCCAACTCACGAAAAAGATAAAGCGTCGTGGTCAATGGTTGTCAATGGTCAATGTTCTGGGTACGCGTAGGCGGACAACGACGTAAACGAAAAATCAGCGTACCAGTTTGCGCTTTTGCGTGAAAAGCAACCTGGAAAACGGAATCGCTGCCGGGTGCTGCATCAGATCTTTTTCTGGACCTGCCAAAAGTGACCGAACGGATCCCGGAACATGCCCTGGCGATAGCCGTAGTCATGGTCCGTTGTGGGATTGATCTCTGTGGCACCGGCCTCGATCGCGCGTTGCATGACGCTTTCGACGTCGGCGACAAACAGGCCGATGGTTGCCGTAACACCGTTGGCACTGACGGGCTCGAGGGCGCCGCGCATGGTTTCGTGGAGGTGAAAGATCGCGCCGTCGATGGCAAGCTCGGCGACATGGATGCTGCCATCGTCGTTGCGAAAGCAGAAGTTTTCGGTCGCCCCGAGCCGCCGGTAAAAATCGATTTGCATGGTCCCTTTCGGAATATGCAGCTCGGGAGCGAAATGAGTTTTGTCCGGTGTCGTCATGACATTTTTATTTACGGTTGTCGGTCTTCGTGGTAGTGGCCGGACCGGGATCACGGGGACGTCCAACCTTTCAGCCTGTGTCCTATGTTGCCGGGCCGGGCCCAGCAACGTCGATCCTGTCCCGGCACACTCACTCATGTCAACCCGAACAGGATGCCTTATTTCCTGCGGAGCGTGTCGGCCAGGCGGATCGCGTCCTCCTGCCACCTGGTGAATCCTTTCAGGGGCGTGGTTCCGGGCAGGTTCTCCGCCTGGTATTTTTCCATGACCGGCAGCGTTCGCAGGATCTGCAGAGAATTGCGAAGGTCAGAGATCGTTACCTGGTTTAATTGGATGGTCGCGAGGAGCGCGGTATGCCGGCCGGTCAAGGCGTTGTATTTCGCGAGGCTGTTTGCAAGCATGGTCCGCATTGTCTGCTTCAGCACTGAGTCGTGGATCTCACGCAGGTGTCGATCGGCCGCGGAGAAGTATGATTCGCTTTTACTGTTGTACCTGTCGAATGCGTTGGTGCTGTCCGTCTTGCTGTCGTTGAGCGCATCAATTTTATTTTCGAGCTTTTGCAGGTCGGCGTCCTTGTCCAGCTGCTCCCGATAAAGACGTTCGACGAGGTCATCATCGCCCCTCTTCGAGCTGAACTCAAATGAGCTGCTCTTGTCTTCCAGCGCTTTGGGGGTTGGCGGGGCAGAGGCATGCTGGCCCCGATCGCCGTGGCAGGAGGTGAACAGGAAGAAGCACAGTGCGGCGATGGTCGGTTTGGCGGTCATAAAGAGATTGTCGGTGATTCCCGGTTTTGGGTCCTGCAGGAAATGTACGAAGATTAACCATGCCCGAAGGCATTGCGAAAACCGGCTTGTAGGTTGTATGAAATGGGTGCGTTTGCGGCGTCCGCGCAGGGCCCGATATCGCGTCAAACTAAGCTGCAGCCAGGATCACAATGGCGGCAATGATCAGGGCTAATGGAACCAGGGCCCGCCGTTTCTGAGATCCTCCTTTAACGAGCACGGCGATGCTGAGGATCGGAACGACCGCTATTGCCAGGAACATTGGTGCCCATAATAGTTCGTAGATCGCGCTAACGGCCGGGTATCGATAGACATCGTCCAGGACGACATACCCGATAAAGAAGTACAGCAATGCAGCAAAGCTGATCCACGTCAGCCACCAGACAAGCCTGGGGCGTGCCAGGAACGATTTGCGGGAAGGATTGTTGCCAGGGACCTGTGTCATGTCCGTAAAGGTATCGTCAATGTCCGGGATTTGTCCGGCCTCATCGAAGTGCCAACCCGGCTTTTGTCCAGGGTCATATGGAGGCGGTGGTTCCCGGAGCACCATCATTCCTCTTGTTCGCGTGTCAACCGAAATAACACCAACCCGTCATTTACGGAACAGTCTTTCTTAAAACCGAGCTTTTCGAGGAGCCTCGTTGAACGCCCGTTGCCGGGATGCGTGCACGCGTCGATCGAGCGCAGGCCCATCCCGCGAATGCCATAGTCGATCACTTTGATCGCTGCTTCCTGCATGAATCCCTTTCCCTGGAAGCCGGGTACTAATTCATATCCGATCTCCGCCTTGGAATTGTCGATCGAAAAATCATACAAGCAGATCGTTCCGACGAGCGTGTCGGAACCGTTCAACGTGACTGCCCAATAGATCGACTCGTTCTTCTCAATGCTTTCGTTGATTGCCCGTATAAAATTGCGTGCATCATCGATGGACCTGGCCGGATTCCTGCCAAGGTACCTGTTCACCTCGTCGTCTGAACGCAGGGCCAAGATTTCGTTCTCATCGCCACCGGACAATTGCCGCAGTGTGAGCCTCTGTGTTTTCAAAACCGGGAACGGACTAAAATTTCTACCCTGCATTTTTACTGGAATTCAATGGTGGCTTTCTAGATGCCTGTTCGACGCGTCGGGTCCCATGTTGATCCCGAAACATTCGGCGGACAATGGGCCGCAAGAGTAAAATAGCGATTTGTAGTTGAATGCCTGATGACCCGTGCTGTTTTTTTCGCACGATTCGCCAGGTGGTTCCAATTTCTTGTTGTCCGGGCGGTCATATTCGTCCTCGCCCCCCATATCCGGACATTGAAAACCTAAACACGTGAGCAAGCTTTCCAGCATACTTGCTCAAGCCGCCCGTTGTCCTGAATTCATTTCGATCCGTCATGTCGACGTTCACCAGTCGAATCCGAAATGGACTCCCCGCGATTCATCACCCGTACCACGCCACTCAACCGGCATTGTTGCCATTCGTCTTAATTCGCCGCCTCGCTGTAACATCCGGGAGCCTACTTTCGTTCTACGAAGGAATTCGTCAAAAAATTAAAAACCATAAAAACCATCCCACGATGAGACAGATCCTGACCGCCGCCCTCTTTTCCTTCGCCACACTGGCCTCCGTTGCGCAAAAGAACGAAACCATTGAAGGCAATGGCAAGCTCGTCACGCGCGATGTCGCCGTCACGTCATTCGATGTTCTTGATGCCAGCGGCATTTATGAGCTCAAACTGTCACAGGGCGCTACCGAAAGCGTGAAGATCGAAGCAGATGAAAACCTCCAGGAATACTTCACCGTCAAGAACGTCGGCTCCAAGCTGGTGATCGATATGGATAAGCTGAAGAACAAGAGCCTGCGCGGCAAGAACACGAAGATGAAAGTGTATGTCACTTTCAAAACGCTCAAAAGCCTCGACCTCAGCATGGTCGGCAATGTCCGCTCGGAAGAAAGCCTGTCGTTTGGCGACGTTGAGATCTCCAATAAGAGCGTCGGCAACGTTGACCTGAAATTGACGGCCAACAAAATGACGGTCGATAACCAGGGCGTCGGAAACATCACACTCTCGGGTAAAGCAGAAAACGCCGTTTTCCGCAACCAGGGAGTGGGCAGCCTGAAAGCCGGCGACCTGACCGTACAGACCATCGACATCCACAACACCGGCGTCGGCAATGCCGAAGTGAACGCCGCCAAAGAATTGAAAGTGGAAGACAGCTTCCTCGGGAAAGTGAGAAACCTCGGTGCAGCGCCTACGAAAAAAAGAAACAAGCAGGTCATTTGAGTGTGAACCACGAAGACAGGAAGAACACGAAGGGTCACAAAGAGAGGGACATTTACTTCGTTTCCCTGCGGCTCCGAGGCAGATCGGTTTGACAATTTCCTGGCGTTTTTGAACCACGAAGACAGGAAGAACGCGAAGGGTCACAAAGAGAGGGTTATGAATTGATCAGGTCAATTCGTAACCCTCTTTGCTTTTGACTTTGAATTGTTTTCCCTACAGGTCTCCCAGCTGCGGCCGCACCAGCAGCTCCTCCACCGTCGCAGCGGGCGACAACCGGCTCGCCGCATAGATCAGCATGGCAATGTCTTCCGGCGCCATGATGCGGTCTTCCGCAACACCGCTCCCATTCCACGAGTCCGTATAAACGGCCCCCGGCAGGATGGCCGTCACTTTGATCCCGTGTGGCTTCAGCTCCTGCCGCAGGTTGCGCGTGAACCCGATCAGGGCAAACTTCGAAATGCTGTAAGCGCCGCCGCCGGGGTAGGCCTGCAGGCCGGCAATGGAGCCCATCGTAAAGATATGGCCCGTGCGCGCCGCAATCATCTTCGGCGCCACCGCCCTTGTCAGGTGGTAGGCACTGTACAGGTTAACGGCGAGCATTGTTTCCAAAGCGCCATCTGGCTCGTCTGTCACGTTGCCCGGCACAAAGGTGCCGGCATTGTTGACAAGAACATCGATCGTGTCGACACCGGACGAAAGCCACTGCCCGCACTGCTGCGCGGCTTCCCTTCGGCCCAGGTCAAATGCCTGCGTCTCCACGCGGATCGACGGGAACTTTGTGCGGATCTCCTCCGCCGTTTGCAGCAGGCCGGCCTCGTTGCGCGCGATCAGCCAGAGGTCGGATCCGTGCTGCGCGAAGATCTCCGCAATAGCCCTGCCGATCCCTCGTGACGCGCCGGTGATGACAACATTCATCTCTTTATATTTGTTGGTTTCAGCACAAATCTAAACACCGGCGAACCAATGGCGGCGAAGAAATACAAGCACCTCTTTTTTGACCTGGACCATACCCTGTGGGACTTCGACGCCAACGCACGCGCCACCCTGGAGCAGCTCCACCTTGACCTCCGCCTGCCGGACCGCGGCATCAGCGACTTCGACAAATTCTACACGAACTATATTGGTCACAATGAAAAGCTGTGGGAGCGCTACCGCAAAGGCGAGATCCGCCAGGAAGAGCTGCGCATCAAGCGGATGTGGCTGACACTGCTCGATTTTCGCATCGCGGACGAAGACCTTTCCCGCCAGCTTAGCGAGCTGTTCATGCAGCTGCTGCCCACGCGGACCATACTCTTCCCGGATACGCTGGAGGTGCTGCAGGTGCTCACCGACCGCGGTTACCAGCTCCACCTCATCACCAACGGCTTCGAGCAGACACAGCACAGCAAGCTGCGGAGCAGCGGTCTCGATCCGTTCTTCCGCGCTGTCGTGACGTCGGAAGGAAGCAACAGCCTCAAGCCACAGCGTGCCATCTTCGACTACGCGATGGAGCAGGCCAATGCCAGCGTCAGCGAAAGCATTATGATCGGTGACAACCTGGACGTGGACATCGCCGGCGCCATGGCCGTGGGGATGGACCAGGTCCATGTAAATTTTATCGGAACGGAGCAGCACATCAAGCCGACGTATACGGTGACGATGCTGAAGCAGTTGGAGGAGATCTTTGGGAATATCGAATGATGAATAATGAATATCGAATGGAGAAGTGAGGGAGATGAGGGAACGGCCGATCATCGATGCGCGCGCCATGAAGCTGTCATAAGAAATGAGAAAGATGAGAATGCTCAATAATCGATGGTCAATTCTCAATGCTCGCAGTATAGAGCCGTGATGTGATAAAGGAAAGAATGCATCAATGCTCGCGCTATAAAGCCGTCATGCTGACGCATGTCCGCATGACAACCCTGTGATGGCTGATTCGTCATAAATCTAAAATCGTCAATCTAAAATCGTAAATCCCTCTTTGTGTTCTTTGCCGCCTTCGCACTCACCACTCACTTCCCTTACCACTTGCACAGTACCGTTACGCCGCCCTTGACCTTCTGGTTGATCTTGACGTCAAGCCCGGTGCCGACGGGCAGCAACAGGTCCACGCGGGAGCCGAACTTGATAAAGCCCATCTCGCTGCCCTGCGTCACAACGTCGCCGGGCTTGAGGTAGTTGACAATGCGCTTGGCCAGCGCGCCGGCGATCTGCTTCACCAGAACTTCTTTTTCACCAAGGCGATACACGACGCTGTGGCGCTCGTTCTCCGTCGATGACTTGGGATGCCAGGCCACAAGGAATTTCCCCGGGTGGTACTGGCTATACATCACCTCGCCGCTCACCGGGTTGCGGTTCACGTGCACATTCAGCGGGCTCATAAAAATCGAAAGCTGCAGGCGACGGTCATTGAAGTATTCATCCGCTTCCACTTCTTCCATCACCACCACGGTGCCGTCGCAGGGCGCCACGATGATGTCCTCACCCTCGGCATGCGTGCGGCCGGGGATCCGAAAAAACGAGAGGATGAAAATGAACAGGCCCAGTGTGATCATGAAGATCAGCCAGCCGATGATGGGGTGGGCGGGCGCGAGCAGGAAAATCGACACCAGGTTGATCAGCGCCACCACCACCAGTGTGATCGTGATGGTTGCCCGGCCTTCTTTGTGAATACGCATGCGAATTTTTTGTAGGAGGCAAAAGTAGGGAAGTATGACCAAAGGCCACCCCATCAACAGCCGCCTGCACACCGTTCTGCGCGAACGGAAATCCTTACCTTCACGGCTCTACCCTTCGATTTGACCATGCCTGCACCCGATATCGACATCACCCGGGACCTGCTCGACAGCCAACCCGAATCCGTTGTGTATTACACCCCCGTCAGGGACGACGAGGGGGGCGCGATCACTGACTTTACAATTGCCTACTGCAACCTCGAAGCGAGCGTTCTCACCGGCGTCTCTCCGGACACTCTCCTCAATAGCCGCGTTCGCACCATGCCGGGCACCACGCCTGATGTAGCCCGCATGCTTTTCGACGCGATCAGCGATGTCTACACCGGCGGGAAGCGGGCCGAATCCACCTATTTCAACCCGGCCCTCGGCAAGCATTTCCAGGTCATCCGCACTAAGGTCCGCGACGGGGTCCTGACCATCGCGCGCGACCGCACCAACGATGTCGTCCGCGAGCACCAGGAGCTTCACCAGGCGGCGCTCGTCAACGGCATTCTCGACGCCTCGATCAATGGCGTCATGGCTGCCGAGGCCGTTCGCACTGAAGAAGGCATCATCGAGGACTTTGTGATCGTCCGCATCAATCCCGCCTTCACACGGATCATCGGGCTGACCGAACAGCAGGCCCACGGGAAAAGCCTCCTGGAGATCTTTCCCGGCGTCCACGAGAATGGCGCCTTCGACCTCTACGCCGGCGTCGTACGATCCGGAAACCCGGCCCAGCAGGAACTGTATTATGAAGATGCGCGGATCGCAGGCTGGTATGAGCTCTCCGTTGTGAAGCTCGATGACGGCATCGTCGCCACCTTCACGGATGTGACCGTCAGGCGCCAGGCCACCGAGGACCTGCAGCGCCAGAAAGCCCTGCTCGACAACGTGCTCACCTATTCGCCCAGCGGTATCACCGTCACTGAGGTGATCCGCAACAGCGAAGGGCGCGTCATCGACGGACGCACCATCCTTGCCAACGATATGGCCGAGCTCTTCACGGGGGTGCCGAAAGCAGACATGCTCTCGATGACGGTCGCCGCCATGGACCCTGCCATTCTCGACAGCCCACTCTTCCAGATGGCATTGCAGACGCTCGCGAACGGGAAGCCCTTCATCACTCAATATTTCCTCGAGTCCTCCCAACGCTGGCTCGAGCTCTCCGTTGCCCGGATGGACGCCGATCGCCTGATCAACGTCTTCACCGACATCACGACCACCAAGAACGCGCAGCTCAACGTGGAGCGATCCGCAAGCCAACTCACTACTGTCGTCAATACCGCGCAGGCAGGTATGTTTACCCTGCTTCCGGTAACGGATGAAGCCGGAACTGTCACCGACTTCCGCTTCGGCATCGTCAACCAGGCCGTTGCGTCGTATATTGGGGAAACGGCAGCAAACCTGGCGGGCGCCCTCGGCAGCGTCTACTTCCCTGCATACAAAGCGAACGGCCTGTTCAATACCTATCTCGATACATTCCAGAACGGCACACCGCACCAGTTCCCGTTTCACTACGAGGATGGCTACGATGTTTATTTCGATATCCGCACGGCAAAGGTGGAAGATGGCGTGCTCGTGACATTCACGGACCAGACCGACCTGCGTCGCCTCCAGCGAAGCCTCGAGGCTTCGATCGACGAGCTGAAGCGCTCCAATGCCAACCTGGAGGAGTTTGCGTACGCGGCCTCGCACGACCTGAAAGAGCCGATCCGGAAGGTGCATTTCTTCGCCGACCGCCTGCGCCAGCAATACAGCGGCGTTCTCGATGCCGACGGCCTGCGGACGCTCGAGCGCCTCGGCGTAGCCACGGAGCGGATGAAACGGCTGGTCGATGACCTGCTCGACTACTCGCACGTCAGCATGAGCACGGGTGCCGTCGAACCGGTGGACCTGAATCGAAAGCTGCAATTGATCCGCGACGACCTGGAACTTTCCATCGCACAAAAAGGAGCGACGGTCACCGTAGATCCCCTGCCGACCGTGATGGGAAATAAGCGGCAGCTCGAGCAACTGTTTCAAAACCTCGTTTCCAACGCCCTCAAGTATAACCGTCCCGGCGTGGCGCCCCATGTGCATGTTCGCTCATCGATCGTCACCGGCCGCGACATCGACCCGGCCATTGCCAACCCCGACAAGACCTACCACCTGGTGGAAGTATCCGACAATGGCATCGGGTTCGACCAGAAAGATGCCGACCGCATCTTCAACGTCTTCCAGCGTCTCCACGGTAATGCGGAATACGAAGGGTCGGGCGTGGGGCTATCCATTGCCCGCAAGGTGGTGGAGAATCACCACGGCTTTATCCGCGCGGAAGGCCGGCCCGGGGAGGGAGCGACGTTTTGGGTGTATCTGCCAATGGAGTGAAGAAATTTCAGATTGAACAATTGGAACCACGAAGGCAGGAAGGGCTCGAAG
>JAQBNP010000237.1 GCA_028288515.1 Flaviaestuariibacter sp.
GCTGGACAGCTTCCATTCGGGCAACCTGATTTACAGCGCCTGCGTCCTCTGGGGCGATATCTGGTTCTTCCTCATTGGCGTCCCGCACCGCAATTCCTACGAGGAGCCGCTGTCGAGGGAGGCCTGCATCTTCGTCTCCAACCACGTATCGTATTTCGACATACCTGTCATCGTCAAAACGTTTCGCAAGCCAGTTCGGCCACTGGGCAAGGCCGAAATGACAAAGGTTCCCGTCTTCGGCTACATCTATAAGAACGCCATCGTAACGGTGGCGCGGAGCAGCTCGGCGGACCGCGCGCGCAGCGTCAAGCTGCTCAAGTCAACACTCCAGAAAGGTATCTCGGTTCTCGTCTTCCCCGAAGGCACCTTCAACCAAACCGGGCATCCACTGAAAGAATTTTATGACGGCGCCTTTCGCATCGCCATCGAGACCGGCGCTCCGATCCGCCCGGTGCTTATGCTCGACACGTACGACCGGCTCCATCCCCGCAGCATCTTCTCGGCGACGCCGGGCCGCAGCCGCTCCATCTTCCTTGCATCCATTCCGACCGCGGGACTCTCCCTGGCCGATCTCGACGAGCTGAAGCAGCGCGTGATCGACGAGATGAGTCGCAAGCTGAGGGCCTACGGCGCATCCTGGATAAATGAGTAATTTGCAGCCCCTTCATGACGTACGCCGAGATCATCATCCCGCTCGCCCTTCCGAAAAACTATACGTGGGAGATCCCTCCGCGCCTGGCCGCCGGCCTGCTGCCCGGATGCCGCGTGGAAGTGAATCTGGGCAAGAACAAGAAGTACGCAGGGATCGTGAAGCGCTTGCACGATGAGAAGCCCACCAGCTTCGAAGCAAAAGAGATCCTGAATGTCCTCGACGCCGAGCCGGTGATCCATCCGTTCCAGTTGAAGCTGTGGGCCTGGATCGCGGACTACTATATGTGTTCCGAAGGAGAAGTGATGGCGGCAGCCCTTCCGGCGCATTTCAAGCTGTCGAGCGAGACGGTGCTGGTGTACAACGATGAATTCGGTGACGATTTCTCCACCCTCGACAACGAAGAGTACCTCGTTGCGGAGGCCCTCCTCATGAAGCACGAGCTGCGGCTTACTGAGGTCCAGCAGATCCTCGACGTCACCCACGTTTACCCGATCGTAAACCGCCTGATCGGTAAAAAGGTCTGCTTCGTGTGGGAGTCCCTCAAGCAAACCTATGCGCCAAAAAAAGAGAGCTTTATCCTGCTCGATCCCCAATATGGAAATGAGGACAAGCTGGCCGACCTGCTGAACAACTGGAGCCGTGCACCGAAGCAAATGGACCTTCTTCTGAGCTATCTCCACCTTGTCCGCACGGAAGGCGAGGTGACCAGGAGCGAGCTCCTCAAGAAATCCAATGCGAGCGAAGCCCAGTTGAAGGGACTTGTTGAGAAAGGGATCCTGAGAACAGAACGACGCGCCATCGACCGGCTTCATACCCTGCCGAAAGACGTACACGTAGACTTTACTCTCAGCGATGCCCAGGAAGCGGCGCTGGCAGGGGTTCGCACCAGCTTCGAGACCAAGCCCGTCTGCCTGCTGCACGGCGTAACGTCGAGCGGAAAGACGCTTGTGTATATCAAGCTGATCGAGGAGCAGATCCGGCAGGGCAGGCAGGTACTGTATATGCTTCCCGAGATCGCGCTGACCGCGCAGATCATCCGCCGCCTGCAAAAATATTTCGGAGGCTTTATCGGCATTTATCACTCGCGCTTCAATCAAAATGAACGTGTCGAGATCTGGAATAAGGTCCGCAGTGGCGAAATGAAGGTGGTGCTTGGCGCCCGTTCCTCTCTCTTCCTGCCGTTCCGTGACCTGGGCCTCGTGATCTGCGACGAAGAGCACGACACATCGTATAAGCAGCAGGACCCGGCGCCCCGCTACAATGGGCGGGACGCGGCGATCTATCTCTCGTCGCTCAGTGGAGCTAAGGTGTTGCTGGGAACGGCAACGCCTTCACTGGAGACCTATCACAATGCGAAGACCGATAAGTTCGGGCTCGTCGAGCTCATGGAGCGCTACCGCGATGTGAAGCTCCCGACCATCGAGATGATCGATACGCGCGCGATCCCGAAGAAGCCCGGCGAGAAGGTAATGTTCTCGGTGCAACTACTTGAGGAGATCAAAGCAACGGTGGCGCGCGGCAAGCAGGTGATCCTGTTCCAGAACCGCCGCGGCTATTCGCCCTACCAGGTCTGTGGTGCCTGCGGCTGGATCGCCCAGTGCCGCCATTGCGATATCTCGCTGACGTTTCACAAGTTTGCCAATAAGCTGAAATGCCACTACTGCGGCAATATCTACCCGCCCGTCAATACATGCATGGCCTGCGGAAGCGATAAGCTGAGCCAGCGCAGCTTCGGCACGGAGCGCATTGAGGAGGTGCTGGAAACAGACCTGCAAAATGTCAGGACGGCCCGCATGGATTTCGATGCGATCCGCAACAAGAACGCTCATGATGTGCTGATCCAGCAGTTCGAGCAACGCAAGGTCGACGTGCTCGTCGGCACGCAGATGGTGGTGAAGGGGCTCGACTTTGAGAACGTCGAGCTCGTTGGCATTCTCGATGCGGATGGCCTTTTGCATTTCGCGGACTTCCGGGTCAACGAGCGTGCGTTTCAATTGATGGAGCAGGTCAGCGGCCGTGCGGGCCGCAAGGAGGGGAAAGGCACGGTGATGATCCAGACGTCCACGCCAAACCACCCGCTTCTGCTGCATGTTGCCCGACATGATTATATCGGGATGTATGCAGAAGAGATCGAAAAGCGAAAGCAATTCTTTTACCCGCCCTTCTCGCGCATCATCCACTTGTCGTTTCGTGACAAGGAAAAAGACATCGTATTCGAGGCTGCGCACCGCTTTGCAAAGATGATGCAGATGGCTTATGGCGCCTATATGGTTGGTCCTGCCGAGCCCGTCGTGAGCCGTGTCAGGAACCTTTACCTGATGGAGCTCCTGCTCAAGCTTCCCCGAGACAGCAACCTGATCGCCCGCTGCAAGGAAGACATCGCGAAGCACACCGCCGGCCTCCATGCGGAAGCGAGGTTCCGCAAAACGACGATCGTCCCGGATGTAGATGCCTTATGACGCAGTCAAATCGGCAGCAAGCTTGGTGATCTCGCCGTATTCGTACACATGAACGCCGGGCGCAGGCTCTTTGCCTGCCTGCAGCATCGCAGCGGCAACGTCCTGTGCCGACACAGGCTTCAGACGTTTGGGAAGAGCGAACGAAAACGCTTTCATCGCGATTTGTCCTGCGCGCTCGGCAGGACGGGATTCACCGCGCTGCCCGAGCAGCATCGAGGGCCGGAAAAAAGAGACCGAGCTCAGTGAAAGTGCAGTGATCGCTTCCTCGATCTCCCCTTTGAGCCGCAGGTAGAAATTGCCTGACCGTGTATCGGCGCCCACGGAGGACACCAGCACGAATGTCGGGCAGCCCGTGTCGCGACAGTGGCGTGCCGCACTGACCGCGATGTCAAAGTCGATCTTGCGGTACGCATCACGGTCGCCATTGACCTTTTTCTGTGTCGTGCCAATGGCGCAGAAGACGACGTCGCTGCCATCAATGGCGAGCCGGAAGGCTTCGGCGTCGGTGAAGTCAAGAAGTTTGTTGACCGTTTTGCGATCAGTGCCCGCGAACGGACGGCGCACCAGCAGTCGGATGTCCGTGAAGAACGGATCAGTCTGCAGGCGCGCCAGGAGGTGGCCGCCGACCAGGCCTGTTGCCCCAATGAGCGTAGCTGTTCGCGTCTTGTTCATTGTTATTTTTTACGGTCGAGCACCAGCACAACCTTGTTGAAATCAGCAGACGCATTGATCACTTTTTTGAACGCGGGGTACTGCTCCATGGGGTAGTAGTACTTGTTGTATGATTCGCTGATGACGATATGCAGGATGTTCTTGTCGAGAGAGTACGTGGAAACAAAACCCATGGTCACCTTGCCATTGCTGGTCACGACCTCGTTGAAGGCGAGGTCTTTCAGGTTCTTGATTTCGTAGCCGTCCGGGATAACGATGTCGATCGTGCGGTCTAGTACGTGGGGGAAGGGAAGCTCGATCGGTGTGGTGCGCTCTTTCTCGTCATACATCTGCACTTGCTCGCCGATGAGGTCGCCCACCTTGATGATGATCTTTTCCCCCGCCTTTTCAACGAGCTCGGGCGCTTTCAATTTTGCTTTGATAATAAACGGCTTGTAGGGATCGGCCTGCTCGAGCTCCTTGTTCTCGAAGCTGCTCGACAGGAGGTTGTCTTTGCCGCTGCCGTATTTGACGAGCTGCCGAAGAATTTTATCCTGCTCGTCTGCCGGGTAAAAGACGAATGGCGCGCGGTAGGTTGCAGCCGTGTAGCCTCCATAGATCTGCTTCACATCCAGGAGAAGGGCGTCCATGTCCTTATCGAGCTCGGCCCGCAGCTCCAGGTTATGGAAGGAGTACTTCATGTCTTCCATCGTGATGGGCTTGATCTCGCCGATGGCCGATTGAAACGTGCCGAGCTTCGTGACAACGCAATACAGGCCGTTCGTGCCGGCCCATGTCGGCGGTATCCACGGGTAGCGGTAGGCATTGGCCGAGGGGGCGAGGTATTTCTGCTGCGATGGGAAGTAGAATAGCAGGTTCTGCGCGTTGTTCCAGTTCTCTATATTCTTCTCGATCACGAAATCGGAGCGGTCGCCGCTGAGCACGATCTCAAAGTCGATATTGCTCACTGCCAGCGCCGTGGCAAAAAGCTTGTTGAAAGCCCGCTCGCTCGACACCTTTGTCTTGATCACTTTCACGAGGTCGCCGGCGTCCTCGTTGTCGATGTCTGTGCGGGTCTGGAAATTTTTCTTCAGGTAATTCTCGAGACGCGTGATCTTTTCAGTTTCTGACGAAGCGGACAATATGCCCGCGTCGCTAACAAGGTCGCGCACACGCTTGGTCTCCTTCTCGCTGGCGTCCGAATAATTATCATACACTTTCTTCGCCAGCTCGTTCCATGTGAAGAGACGCTCCGACGTGCTTTTGGCGACATTGTAGCTCAGCTTGTATTCGACGCGCTTCAGGTTTGCGTCCTGCATGGAGTAGGTCTCTTCAACGGGCGCATCGAGGTTTGCAGCGTCCAGGGAGAGGTAGCGCTTTTCGCCGTAGCTTGTATCCCTGAAGGCTGGCAGGTTGTTGTACGTGCGGGCATCGAACTTCAGGTGGTCCGGCGAGATCAGCTCAAAATGGCTGGCCATGACCGGCACCCGGGCCGTCATATATTCTCTTCCGAAGAAAGAAGCATACTGTTTCATGGTGTAATAAAATTCCACCTCGCATCCTTTTGCCAGGCCTTCCAGGGCAAATATCTTGTAGGTCCGGTTGTCTTCCTGCAGGTCCTTGATATTCTTTTCGTCGAGCTCTATGACTTTTCCGGACGGAAGCGTCGTGCGCGCTTTCACGGTTACCATCTGCAGGGCCTGGTCAAACGGCAGGTAGATGCGGTTAAAATACTCAATGCCCTTGTCCGTATTGATGTGGATCAGCCGGTGCACCGTTTTATAGAGGAAGATGCCGTCTTTCTCCAGGGAATATTCGTTGATCTTGTCTTCCTGGACATAGACCGCTGCCTCGTCCTTATACTTGTCGGCAACCGCGTGAAGCGCCGGGCGTTCCTGCCAGTGAAATGTTTTGATCGATGTTTGCGCAGTCGCGGAGAGGCTCGTGGCGAGGCAGAGAAGGAGGAATGATCGCATGTTTTATTTTTTGCTGAGTACGATTGTTTGTTTGTAATGGGGGACCAGGTGGGAGAGGACTTCGTTCCAGGCCGCGAACTGGTCCTGCTCCAGCAGGAGGTGGTCTGTGTCAAGCTGCTGGGTGAGGATGATCGCATCCTTTTCCTGCCGGTACTGCAGGTCAAAGCCCCAGGTATTATTGGCGAAGTGCTCGCTGCGTGGCACGCTCGACACCTGGTACCCGGGAGGAAGGCTGAGGATCGCGGTCAGATTTCGCGAAGTGAGGTAGCGGTATTCAACCGGTGACTTTCGCTTGTCGGTCTCGATCGCCTGGTCCTCGAACAGCTTAAAAAGGTTGAGGTTCATGATCCATTCGTCTCCAAGCTTGCGCGCATAATCGGGCAGGGAGAAACGAGCGGTGACCCAGGCACTGTTGTGGTCCGGCGATTGGTCAACGGCCCAGTCCGAGAAGCGGATCTTGTTGCTCCCGCGGGCAAAGCGCGTCTGGAAATCATCGTCTCGTTCCTTCGTGTTCTTGTAGTTCAACAGGCCATACATATCGGACGAGTAGTAGCCGGTCAGGTGGATGCGGATCTTTCCAACAAGTCCTTTATCTGTGAGCTCGAGCCATGTGGTATCGCGATATAGGTTGGCTTCTTTCGGCACGATCTCCACGGGCACGATCTTGTATTCTTTTTCGGAGAGGGCCACCAGCGCTTCCTTTCCCTGTATATGGCTTGAGGGCATTCCGAAGACGCAATCGCTGTCGGTGCCGTCCAGGAAAATGAAGCGGCCGTCAATCAGGATCGCGCAGATCATGTGGTTGTCGACGATGGGCAGCGGCGTTTCCGTGTAGCGGTAGGGCAGGTGGCGCGTGCCGATCCATGTGTAGTATGCCTTCACGCCCGCGTGGGTCAGCATGGCTGTGAGGATGCTTGCCATGTCTTTGCAGTCGCCAAAGCGCCGCGTGCACACGAGGCTTGCCTGGCGCGGCACGAAGCCTTCGAGGCCCTCCTCAAAGGCAACATACTTGATGCTTGCCTGGACCCACCGGTAGATGCGCTTTGCTTTCTCCAGGTCGGTGGCGCCTTTTGACAGGGAGTCCGTAATATGCGCAAGGTCGGCGCTGATCTCTGTGTTGAGTCCTTTCAGGAAGCCGTAGTTATACCGGTAGAGGTCGTCCGGCGTTGACAGGAATGGCTTCCATGTTCCATCGTCCTCAACCTTGTCGATATAGAAGATAACGTGCGTGGCGAAGTACGAATGGCCCGGCGCGTTATCATAACCCGGGACGCTCTGCGCATCGCGGAGCGAAAACGTATACGTGGTCCTGTCCTTTCGCCGCGTTTCCTGCACCTGCACCTTTGACGCGTTGGCGCCCTTGACCAGGTACTTGACCTGGACATCGGAGGGGAAGACAACCTTCAGCTCCCCATCGCGGACCGGGAAGTAGCGGTCGAAATAGAACGGGGTTAGAAGATGCGCGTCGCTGTGAAAAAGCTCGTATTCAATATGGCGTGTGGCGCCCGGGGCAATACCCGTGAAATCGAAGGAGGTCTCTTTCGCATCGTCGTAGAACACGTAGTCCTGGCGGCTTGCGCCCGTGTTGACATGGGATACTTTCAGCTTCTTATTTTCTGCCGAGCGCGTGTAGGCGTCCCAGTCCTTCAGCTCGTTGAAGCTGCTGTGGTAGATGGCGCCATGTCCCATCATCTTCACGCCCTTGTCCGTGGCCAGGAGCATGTCTTCAGCATAGTTGGTGCGGGCCGTCAGCTTTCCCTTGTCGTTGTGGATCGTGACCTCGCAGGACAGCTTGGTGTAGACCGCCTCCGCATCAGGGAAGGGCTGGGCGGGCGACTGGCCCGCAACCGATTGGCTGGTCAAAAAGGCGAGGCCTGTCAATGTGGCCGCGGCCAGGTATATTCTTCTCATTTAATGATCTCTAGGATTGTTCCGTAAAAACAGCGGCGCTGCGCGATGCGCTTGCCTGTCTCGTCATAGTTCGTGATCAGCCCGTGCTCGTCACCGTTGACGTACTGGCCTTCTTCTTTCACTTTGCCGTTCTCGTGATATTCCTTGTAGAGACCGTCGAGTACATCGAAAGTGAGGAGATAGTCGGACTGCGGGTTCCCATTGTTGTAGAACTCTTTTTGGTGGCCCTGCGTGAGCCCGTTGGCATTGGTACTTTGGTAGGCGATCTTTCCGTTCGAGTGGTAAATGGTGTACAGGCCATGAAAGGCGCCGTTGAGGAATTCCATCTCGGCTGCCTTGCCTCCGTTAGCAAAGAACGTCGTCATCTTGCCCGTACCGCCTGGCAGCGCGATCCGTGGCAACAGCTTGCCGTCGCGGCCTTCGTACGACCAGGCCCTGATCTCGCCCTCCTCGTAGTATTGCACATAAAGAAGTAGGCCGTCTTCGCTGTAACGCTTGTAAATGCCGTGCATGGACCCGTTCCGGTACTCGATGGCGCGGGCAACCTTGCCGTTCGGATGGTACATCATCACGGTACCGGCCACGTCACCGTCAATATACGGCTCATCTTTCCAAAGCTTTCCGTCGGATGAATAATATTTCCATGTGCCAGTGCGCTTTCCAAGTTCCATTGTGCCCGTTGCGGCGACCTTTCCGTTGGAGTGGTAGTCGGTGTACGTTCCGTGAAGGAGCCCACGGTCGTATGCTTTCTTTTGCCGGATAGAGCCATCAGGGTAATACAGGGTGAAGTCTCCGTCGAAGTCGCCCCCCTTATAGGCCCCTGTATAGCGCGTGCGGCCGTTCGGGAATTTGCTTTCGTAAACGCCGTTGCCGTTTTTAAAGGTCGTGGCGAACAGGAGCTTTCCGGACGTGTCGAACTGGTTGAGGCCAGTGAGCCACCCGCCCGTATAAACCAGCTCGTAGTCGATTTTGCCATTGCCGTGGTAGTATTCGTAATAGCCTGCGTAGTCGCCGTTCCGGTATGTATAGCGTTCCTCGATCGCGCCGTTGAGGTAGTACGTCGTCCAGTCTCCATTTTGTTCATCCTCGAGGTAGAAGCCCGCAGACTTCAGCTTTCCGTTGGGGTGATAATAGGCTGCCGGGCCGTTCTTCTCGCCGTCCTCGTAGCTGATCTCGTACTGCTTTGTTCCGTCGTTGTAATAGCCGATGCACTTGCCCTGCAGCTTGCCGTCAACATAATCGTTCACCTCCTGCACATTGCCGGACGCGTAATAGAAGGTGCGCGTGCCGTGCACGTTGCCATTTTCGTTGTAGACAGCGGAAGATTTCCGGATTCCTTCAGGCGAGTAGGTGGTGAGGTCGATCGTCTTACCCTTGCGAACCGATGTGTGGGTCACTTTTCCCTCCTTATCGAGGTAGGTTGCTTCGCGGCAGATGTCCTTATCGAAAAGGAGTGTGGAGTAGAGCTTGCCGTCATGGTCGTAATAGGACGCGAGGCCCGTGAGCTTGCCTTGTTTGAAGATCGATTTCGCAGTCAGGACGCCGTCCTCATCGTACTCGAGGTCCTCGCCTTCGCCAAGACCGTCGACGAATGCGCGGGCTTCTTTCAGCTTCCCGTTGGCATGGTAGGAGCGCACGGCGCCCGTGAGCTTGCCGGCCGCATAGGTGGCTTCAAAGCTGAGCCGGCCGTTCTCGAAGTAGCTTTGGAACAGTCCCGTCAATTCTCCGCTGGCGTACGTGCAGCGCTTGGACAGCCGGCCATTTGCGTACCATGCAGAATACGGACCGTTGAGCTTTCCGTCGCTCATGGTGGCCTCAACATGTTTCCTTCCGGAGCTGTATGATTCGCGGTAGGGACCGTTCTCAACGTCGTCACGGTAGGTGGTCGTTGACTTATGCTGGCCCGTCAGGTAGTTCATGACCTGCTCACCATTGATCTTTCCGTTGACATAGGTCGACCTGGTGCTGACCATGCCATTGTGGAAGTACACAATGTCTTCTCCGTTCTCAACGCCATTGGTCCAATGCTCGATCCCGCTGCGGTCGCCGTTGTCATAAAAAAAGATCCACTCGCCGGTCTTCTTGCCATCGGGCGTATACATGCCGCGCGCCTTCACGTTTCCGTTCTCGTGATAGAACTCCCAGTTTCCGGATTGATTGTCGGCCGCATCGATCGTGCCCTTGCCGATAAGCGTATTGTCGTTGTCGAAATGATACTGCGCCGGCGCTGTTTTGCGGGTTGTGAAAGGGAGCAGGCGGGTGGCGCGAATCTGGTTGAGATAGGAAACGATCACCGACTGGGCCTCTTTCACATCCTTCGCATTCTTCTTCATATACTTCTGGATCTGCTCGATGTTGATCTGGGAAAAGGCCTGGAAGACGGATGCCTCGAAGTGACCTTCCTCAAACACCTGCTTGTACAGCGGCACATAATACTGCATATAAAAATCCGTGCTGGACGGGTCATATTTCACGACCTCCATCAGGGCTTGCAGCTGCCTGATGATCGGGTCATCGAGAGAAGCCTGCTGCTTGTAGCTCTTGTCCAGCGCGATCTTCGACAGGATGACCTGCTCGGCGCGGCCAAAGGTTTCCTCGGGCACGGACCGCTTTTCCACCGCGTCCGAAATCGACTCGTCATTTTTGCAAATGGCGCTGAGGCTTTTGATGGCCGTCGACTGGTGCCGTCCGCCCGGACTGATAATGAGGTATGTCAGCAGCGAGAACATCGCCGGTACCGGCCGCCCCTGCGAAATGGCAATGCTCGCCAGCTTCATATGTGCGCTTGCATAATATGGATTGGTGATGACCAACTGCTTCAGGATGGTTTCGGCTTCTGCGAGCTTTTGCTGGCGCATCAGGGCGATGGACTTATTGAGCAGCAGCACCTGTGAGGCCGGGTATTTAGCGAGGGCCAGGTCGTAGAAGACCACAGCCTCGGGGCCGCGTCCCATATCGTCCAGGGTACTGGCTTTAGAGACCATAAGGTCCAGCTCATAGGGGCTGTTTTCGCGCTTTAGGCCTTCATCGCAGGCTGCGAGAGCGGCGTTGTAATTGCTGTCATAATTGTAGGACATGGACATTTCGTACAGGGCGCGCACATAATTCGTATCGTTGCGGGGAATTGTCCGGAAAAGCTGGATGGCTTTCTTGTATTCTTCCTTATCATGAAGCTGGATGGCCTGGCTGATGACGAGGCCGGAGTTGAGGGCGGCGGGCAGCTGGCTGGAGGCAGGGCGGGCACAGAGGAGCAGGACGAAGCCCAGGACGGCGTTTCTCATTGCGTTTGTTCGGTTTAGTCAAAACAAAGTAATAAAAAAAATGATACAATGCCGTTTCTTTTTCTCAGGAGCGGCGCAATAAGAAACTAGTTTTACACCATGACGCTCCGGGATAACGTTACACTGCAACCGTTAACGACATTCGGCATCCGCGCAACCGCCCGCTGGTTCGCCTCTTTTGCGTCCGTGGACGAGCTCCAGGAGCTGCTGGCACTGGCCCGCGAGCGTCGCCTGGACACCCTGATCCTTGGCGGCGGCAGCAACATCCTGTTCACCACCGATTTCGAGGGCCTGGTGCTTCGCAATGAGATCGCGGGTATCGACGTCGTCAGCGAAGACGAAGACCATGTGCTGGTCCGCGCCGGGGCTGGTGAAAGCTGGCATGGATTCGTACAGTATTGCCTGCGCAACAACCTCGGTGGCGCCGAGAACCTCTCGCTCATCCCGGGCTCGGTTGGTGCGTCGCCGATGCAGAACATTGGCGCTTATGGGGTCGAGATCAAAGACATCTTCCACGAGCTCGAGGCCGTTCCGCGCACCGGCGGCGCACCCCGTAAATTTTCGGCCGATGAGTGCCGGTTCGGCTACCGCGAGAGTGTCTTCAAGAACACGTACCGCAACCAGTATGTGATCGCCTCTGTCACCTATCGCCTTCACAGGAAGCCCGTGCTCAATACATCGTACGGCGCCATTACGCAGGAGCTGGCAGCCATGGGCGTTACGACGCCTTCCATCCACGACGTGTCGGAAGCTGTGATCCGCATCCGCACCTCCAAACTTCCCGACTGGCACGAGGTCGGCAATGCCGGCAGCTTTTTCAAGAACCCGCAGGTGTCCATTGAAAAATTTGAATCGCTGAAAGAGTCATATCCATCCATCGTCGGCTACCCGCAGGGGGAGGGGCGCAAGATCGCTGCGGGCTGGCTCATCGAGCAGTGCGGCTGGAAAGGCTTTCGCGAAGGCGACGCAGGTTGCTACCCGAAGCAGGCCCTGGTGCTGGTAAATTATGGAATGGCCACCGGGAAACATATCTTTGACCTGAGCGAGCGCATCATCGCATCGGTTCGCGAAAAATTCGGGGTCGAGCTGGAGAGAGAAGTGAACGTCATTTAACAAATTGGCTTTGCAGCGCAATCCTTCCGGCCCTTGTCATAAAAAAAACCTACCGCATGTTTAAGAAAACCGTCCTGTCCGCCCTGTGCACTATCGGTATCTCATCCGCCCTCTTCGCCCAAACCGCTGCAAAGTCGATGTATGTTGAGCTTGGTGGCCCTGGCCTCGCGTCGATCAACTATGACACCCGCTTCACCAAGAAGGAAGGCGGCATCGGCGGCCGTATCGGCCTCGGCTATTTCAGCGTTGACGGTGAGCGCCTTCTGACCGTTCCCATCGGCATCAATTACCTGCTGAGCAAGGACCAGCGAAATTATTTCGAGGTCGGTGGCGGCGTCACCGTCGTGAGCTACAAAAGCGACTACTACGATTACTATAACGACCCGAGCACATTCACCGGCACGTTCGGGCACCTGAACTTCGGCTACCGCCTGCAGCCAAAGAACGGCGGATTCATGTTCCGCGCAGCGATCACGCCGGTCTTTGGCAGAGATGGGTTTATCCCGTACTACGCGGGGATCGCCTTCGGGTACAAATTCTAATTGAAATCTTCTTCTTCAGCGTCCTCGTCTTCAAACGAGGACGTTTTCATGTTCAGCATGCTGCCCATGAGGTCCTTGAATTCGACCGAGGTCTCGAGGATCTTTTTCGAGATGAGTGAATAAGAGGAAAGACCGTGCAGCACGAACTCCATCAGCAGGGCGGTCTCGAGCTCGTCCGCTGTTCCGAACTGCTTCGTGACGAGAGCGTGGAGCCCGTCGACACGGTACAGCGCATTTATCTTTTCCCTGTCCTTTGTGCCGAACAGCAGGTTTAGGTGATTGCCCTTGTCGAACCAGGAGATGATCGAGCGGTACGGATTGTCCACGGGCTGCGGGGTTTCACCCTTGCGAGGCGACCGCTTCTTCAGCGTGTCAGGGTTCGGAAAATACTGGACGAACTGCGCGCGGATGGCCTTGTCAAGGAGGTTCATGGCCACCTGGTAGGGACCTTCCTGCTCGCCTTCGTACACCAGCTCGATCTTTCCTGTGATCGAGGGGATGATGCCCACGAGGTCGGAGATCCACACCTGCGTCTGGGCTTCTTTGTTGAGGATCGAGCGGCGCTCGGCGGAGCTGACGCAATTCTCATACGCGGAGATCGTCAGGCGGGCGCTGACGCCGCTTTTCTTGTCAACGAATTCGCTGGCGCGTGCTTCGAAAGCCACCTGCTCCACGAGCCTCTTGACAAGGTCGCTGATGGAGATCGCTTCCGCCTGGGCTGTCACATCTGCTTCCTGCTCCGTGATGGCGAGGGCGTGCTCGATCGACTTGGGGTAGTGGGTGAGTATCTGGCTCTGGATGCGGTCCTTCAGCGGTGTCACAATGGAGCCGCGGTTTGTATAGTCTTCCGGGTTGGCCGTAAAGACAAACAGAATATCGAGGGGCAGCCGCAGCTTGAAACCGCGGATCTGCACGTCGCCTTCTTCCAGGATATTGAACAGTCCCACCTGGATGCGCGCCTGGAGATCGGGCAGCTCGTTGATGACAAAAATGCTGCGGTTGCTTTTCGGAATGATGCCGTAATGGATGACACGCTCGTCGGCGAAGCTGAGCTTGAGGTTTGCAGCCTTGATCGGGTCCACGTCACCAATGAGATCGGCGACACTGACATCAGGCGTTGCCAGCTTCTCGCCATAGCGCTGGCTGCGGTGCATCCATTCGATGGGCGTGGCATCGCCCTTTTCGCGGATCAGGTCTGTTGCAAACTTTGAGATGGGCCGCATCGGGTCGTCATTGATCTCGCTTCCGCCGATGACGGGAATGTATTCGTCGAGGAGCTCGGTCATTTGCCGCGCCATGCGTGTCTTGGCCTGGCCCCGCAGGCCGAGGAACAGGATATTATGCTTGCTCAGGAGGGCGCGCTCCACGTCTGGAACCACGGTGTCCTCGTAGCCGATGATGCCCGTAAAGGTTGGATCGCCTGCCTTCAGCTTCCTGACCAGGTTTTCCCGGATCTCCTCTTTAATGCTGCGGGAAACGTAACCGGATTCTTTCAGCTCGCCAATTGTGTTGATTCGTTTAATGTCCATTGTGCTCTTCTCTTAGTGCCGATCGGTGACCGGTTGCTTGTTTAGTAAAGTGTTTTTCGTTTGCCGCTTTCAAAGTCCTTGAAGATAAAGGCGCCGAGCTTGTCCAGCGATGCAAAGAAGGCCTTGCCATTGTTCGTTTCTGTGAACTCCTGCACGAATCGCTGGAGGTAGGGATCGGTGGCGATCATGAAGGTAGTGATGGGGATCTTGAGCTTCTTGCATTGGGCGGCGAGGTTCATGCAGCGACTGGTGACCTTGCGGTCGAGGCCGAAGCTGTTCTTGTAATAGCGCCGCCCGATCTTGAGACAGGTCGGCTTGCCATCGGTGATCACGAAGATCTGCTTGTTTGGATTCTTGCGTCGCCGAAGAATGTCCATGGCGAGCTCGAGACCCGCGACCGTATTAGTGTGGTAGGGGCCGACCTGCAGGTAGGGAAGGTCCTTGATCTCAACAGGCCACGCGTCGTTGCCGAACACGACGATATCGAGCGTATCCTTCGGGTATTTCGTTGTGATGAGCTCGCTGAGCGCCATGGCAACCTTCTTCGCCGGCGTGATGCGATCCTCGCCATAAAGGATCATCGAATGCGAGATATCGATCATCAGCACGGTCGAGGTCTGCGCTTTGAAATCCGTCTCCCGGATCTGCAGGTCGTCCTCCTGCATCATGAAGGAATCGAGGCCGTGGTTGATCTGTGCATTGCGGATGGACTCGGTAAAATCGATCTGCTCGAGAAGGTCGCCAAACTGGAACGGACGCGTATCTGGACTGATCTCGTCACCGCCGCCGGGCTTGAATGTCTGGTGCTCGCCGCTCTTGGTTTTTTTCAGCTTGCCAAAGATTTCTTCGAGGCTCTTCTTCCGAATGCCCTGCTCTGTTTTCGGGGTGATGCGGATCTCGCCGTTCTGCTCGTTGTCGGCGATATAGCCTTTTGATTTGAGGTCGTCGATGAAATCGCCCATTCCGTATTCGTCATCCGTCAGCTCGTATTTTTTGTCCAGCTCGTTGAGCCACTGGAGTGTTTCGCCGACGTCGCCGCTGGTGTAGGTCAGCAGCTGCATGAAGAGGTCGAGCAGTTGCTCGAACCGCGTTTTTCCGTCTGCGTTGGGGTCGAAGCCCGAAAATTGAAAGCCTTGCATAGTTCCTGTAATCTACAAAAATGGTGCGCTACTTGTTCAGCCCGGTGGTTTAAAAAAACCCCTGCCGAAGCAGGGGTTTAGCATCACTTGTGGCGGCTCGTATCCGCTGCGCGGGCAGGCGCTTCAGGTACGATCGTCGCCGGTGCCGACGCATATTGTTTGGTCAGTGCCGGCAGCAGCGAGCTGAGCATGAATTCATTCAGCTCGTCCTCGCGCTCAACCCCACCGTAGAAATCGGGCTTCTCCGTTTTCAGGTAGGTATAATAGGCTTTCTGATCCTTGAGGTCTTTTTCGATCGCCGTCCGGAGCTTGGTCGCCAGTGCCTGGTCGCCGGCCTTATAGGCGGCCTCCAGGTAGAGGAGCGACGTCTGGTTGTGCGAGTTGTAGCGGCTCACCATGGCGTAGGGCAGGTTCTCCGGCGAGATATTGCTTTCGGCGCGCTTGAGCAGGTTCAGCGCTTCGGCCTTGCGGCCTTTGTCGGCGAGGTTTCCGGCCGCTTCGGCAAATACCGAGCGGATCGAAAGCAGGTGACGGCGGTTCTCTTCATCGAAATAAATATTCTTCAGGTTTGCGCCCCCAAATTCGAACTTGGTCATGAGGTTGCGGTACATCACGTCGCTGTTGTTGTCGCGAATGGTGGAACCGCGCAAGGCCTGGTCAACCAGCCATTTTTGCTGGGGAAACTCGTTCTTTACCGGCACAAGGCGGTAGGTCATGCCATCCTTGCGGAGGTATTGGCCGAAGCCGAGCTCACCATAAGGAGACGTGAAATAGATCGGGCGCTTCCAACCGTTTGAGGCGATCACGTTGAGGATCGTCAGTTGGTCGAGCGTGAGGTAGCTGCGCTCCGGAAGGTCGAACTGCAGGTCGCTGTAAGCGCTGTCGGTCGCATTGACCGCGCCGGAGGCTTTCGCTGCTGCCATGTCTACCGGCACTGTGAAGCGCCGCGTGGGGAAGGTTGCCTGCACGTTCGTCTTGTCTTCAACATTGAGCATGCTGCCCACCTGGTCCTTCATAACGGAAAGCAGGTTGCGCGGCTGTGTCTGGTCGCCTTCGGGCCGGAACATGATATAGGAGAGACCGGCGATCTGCTCCGGGGTCCAGGGCAGGTCGATGGCAGGACTTTCGTTGACCTTGTACCGCATCTGGTTCACATACCAGTCGATGCCGAGAAGACTTGTGTTGATGATGCGGATATCGGGGCGAACGCCTTCCACTTCCTGGGCATACCAGAGAGGGTAGGTGTCGTTGTCGCCGAAGGTAAAAAGAATGGCATTCGGCGCGCAGCTTTCCAGGTAGTCCTTGGCCACCGAAGGTGCCAGTGTCTTCTGGCTCCGGTCATGATCGTCCCATTCGGAGGCGGCCATGAGGATTGGCGCGGACATACAGAGCAGGAATGCCAGGATGGTTGCGGGGCGCAGGTTTCCTTTGTTTCCGGCAACGGCTCTCGTGATGAAGTGGATGGCTGCCACAACAACGGCGTAGATCACGGTAGCGATCAGCGCGCTGACGAAAGCGCCGCCGCCTGTCGTGTTCGTGTTGCTCATCAGGGTGATGATAAACGTCGCGGCGCCGCCATAGGTAAGGCAGTTCATGAATGTTTTCTTGTCCTCGCGCTCGCGGGCCATCCGTACAAAGCCGATCACGGAAAGGCCGATCCAGATCGCATAGGCATAGAAGGACCCGGCGTACGCGTAGTCTCGTTCACGCGGCTGGTTGCCGGGTTGATTGAGATAGAGCACGATCGCCATGCCGGTGAAGAAGAACAGCAGGAAGGAGACGATCCAGTCGCGGCGGTCCTTCATGAAATGATAGACGCATCCGAAGATGCCCAGGATGAATGGTATCAGGTAGAGCTTGTTGTTGGCGCCATTGTGCTTGAGGCTGTCCGGAAGCTTCGACTGGTCGCCGAGGCGGGCGTTATCGATCGCTGAAAAGCCGGAGATCCAGTTGCCGTCGCGCTTGTTGCCATAGCCCTGGATATCGTTCTGCTTACCGGCGAAATTCCACATGAAATAGCGCCAGTACATGAACCCTGTCTGGTAGGTGATGAACCACCGGATATTGTCGCCATACGTGGGGCGCTCCCATCCTTCGGGGATGCCTGCCTGCGGGTTGCCCTGCACGCGTTCAAGCCCAAGCCATTCGCCGTAAAAGTCCGCGTGGTTCTGGTCGTTGCTCCGGTCCCAGATGCGGGGGAACAGAACCTCGTCCTCGCTTTTGTAAACAGGATCCTGTGCGCGGCCTACCTCGATATAATGGTCTTTGCCGCGCGTGTATTTCATCTCGCCTTCCTTGGTCACAACCTGGCCATTCTCATCCCGCTCGAAGTCGGCGGTAAAGTACGCGCCATACATCAGAGGGGCGGAGCCGTATTGCTCGCGGCCGAGGTAATAGTTCAGGCTCATCGGGTTGTCGACGTTGTTCATATCCAGTGCCGGGTTGGCGCTGGAGCGAACAAGGGTTGTCACGTATGTCGAGTAGCCGATCAGCATGAAGATCAGGCTCCACAGGCCGAGGCGCAAAAACGAGTAGCCCTTCTGGCGTGCCTTGCGGAGGCCGAACCAGATGAGGAAGGCAAGGAGAAGGAAGAAGAAAATAAAGCCGGAGAAGAAGGGCAGGCCGAAGCTGTTGACGAAGAGGATATCGAACTTGCCCGCGAACTTCACGGTCCACTGGATGATCACCAGCTGGATGATGCCGGTGATGATGCAGCCGATGATAAAGGCCCAGATCGCGCCCTTGCGGGTATAGTTGTAGCGACGGTAATAGTAGATCATCACCATGGCCGGGATCGTCAGGAGGTTCAACAAGTGAACGCCGATGGAAAGACCCATCATGAAGGCGATAAAGATGATCCACCGGTCTGCGTAGTTGCGTTGCTGCCGGTCAGTACCGGCGGCTACGTCCGCGCGCTCCCATTTGAGCATGGCCCAGAAGACGAGCGCCGTGAAGAAGGAGGACAGCGCATAGACCTCGCCTTCAACCGCGCTGAACCAGAATGAATCGCTGAATGTATACGCCAGTCCGCCAACGATGCCGGAACCCATGATCGCAAATGTTTGCGCGCTTGTGGGCTCCTCGGTGAAGCCTACCATCAGCTTGCGGCCAAAATGCGTGATGGTCCAGAAAAGGAACAGGATGGTGAAGCCGCTCGCCAGGGCGTTCATGATGTTGACCGCTTTCGCCGCCGTATCCGGATGATCGCCAAAGAGAATGATGAAGAACCGGCCGAACAACGTAAACACGGGGGCCCCTGGCGGATGCGGCAGCTGCAGCTTGTAGGCCGCGGAAACGAATTCGCCGCAGTCCCAGAAGCTGCCCGACTTTTCGGCCGTCAGGATATAGACCAGGGAAGCAATCGCACACACGACCCAGCCGGTCATGTTGTTCACTTTTTTGAAATTCATACAGTGAGATGGTTGGTTAAAAACGCCCGCCTTTTTGCGAGACAGGCAAAAATAGGGAAGCCCCTAAATTAAGCGGGAAAAGAATTGCGTAAATGTTAAACAGGGAGATGTGCTGCAAGCGGCTGTGGCAACGGGTTGGGGCGCATCGACCGGCCTCGCCGGCAGCACGAATCACGACAGTGCATATCACGGTTCGATCCTGGATTCTTCGCGGCAATGAAACTCATGGCAACCGGTGCATCGCATCAACGGTCCAGGCTTCGGCGCGTTCGGCAAACAGCGCACGTGTCATCGTCCACGTCTCTTCAAAAAAAGGGGACCGCCTGTACGCGTCCAGAGCGGCCTCGTCATCCCACCGGCTGAACGTAAAAAAGACAGATGGCCTCTTACGATCCTGCCACAGCTCGAGGTGGCTGCAACCGGGGCAGGCGCGGATGCGTTCCTTCCGCTCGTCGAACAGCGCCGTGAACGCTTCGACGGCCTCGTCACGGAAGATCATTTTCACGATCCTGGTCACCATTATTCGAAAAACACTTTGACGGTTTGGTAAAAGAGCCGGTTCTGCACCATGGTCGACACCTGCTGCTCGTTGTAGCCGCGCAGGCCGAACAGCCCGGCCGCATTGCCCTTATTGATCGCGATCTCCATATAGCCGGCGCTGTTGAAGAGGACGAGCTTCTCGCCCTGCGGCACATCGGCATAAGAGCCGCTGATGCGCTCGATGACCTCATCGCGTTTGAACACGATCTTGAAGCGTCGACCACGGCGCTGCTGCTCAAATTGCTCCTGGGTGATATTCACCACTACGTTCTCGAAATTGTCGATGAAGATGATCTGTCCTTCGATCCAGCCCTCGCCGTGGAGGGGCTTGAGAGGGTTCTTTTCAATATAAGAGACATCAGGAAGCCCGATGTTCTGGATCGGCTCCCCGTTGACAAGCTGCGTGATGGCCTTCGCGGCCACATCGATACAGTACAATGTATTCTTGATGGCCGTCTTATCGAGCGGGATCCCGATCACCATTTCAGGTTTTTCCTCGAGGATCATTTCTAGCAGGCCGTTGTCGGCACAGAGAACATACTGGTCTTTATGAAACGCGAAGAGGAGCTGGTCGGGCTTGGACTCGAACAGGTTGATGAGGACGATATGGTGCGTGAACTCCGGGAAATTCTTAATGGCGCTCCGGCTGACGTATGCCGCCTGCGGGTAATTGAAGGGAGAAAGGTTATGCGAGATGTCGACGATCTGGAACTGCGGGTTGATGCGCAACAAACGCCCTTTGATCGCGCCGATCAGGTAATCCTGATGGCCAATATCCGATGTGAGCGTTACCAGTGGCATGTGTGGGGACCGGTGTAAAATTGCCTGTTTCAAGCGAGAATATGGAGACAGGCAGCCGGTTAATTTGTTAAGATACGCCGCAGCCCGCTATTTTACGAGCTTGCCTTCCTGAAAGAAGAACTTTTGCACAAGCGAATCCGCCCAGCCGGGAAAGAATTTGTTGAGAAAGACGGTTCTCTTTCCGGTGAATGTCAGCACCAGTGTGCGCTTCCGGTGTGCGATCGCCTTGAGGATGTGGCGCGCGCATTCCTCGGCGGACATCATCTTCGATTCATCCATCGGGCTTTCACCCTGGGGAAGTCCGTCCGCATTCAGGGCCGCCTGCCTGATATTGGAGGTGGTGAACCCCGGGCAGACCCACATGACGTGGACGCCGGATGACAACAGCTCGGTGCGGATCGACTCGAGCCAGCCCTGCAGGGCAAACTTAGATGCGGAGTAGCCGCTTCGACCCGGCAAGCCGCGGTAGCCCGCGATCGACGACACGCCGACAATGCTGCCCTTGCTTTGCAGCAGCGCCTCCAGCGCGAAGCGCGTGCAATAAACCGATCCAAAGAAGTTGATGTTCATGACCTGGTGAAGCACGTCGGTCGACAGGTCTTTGAGCAGCGCGCGCATAGAGACGCCCGCGTTGTTGATCAGGACGTCAATGCCACCGAAGACCTCAACGGTCGATTGGATGAAATTGCGGCAGTCGTTCTCATTGCTGACGTCGGCAACAAAGATGTGCAGCGGATGCCCGGGGTACTGCGACTGCAGGCGATAAAGCTTATCGTGGTGCCGGCCGCAGGTGGCAACCTTTGCCCCGCTTTCGAGCAAGGACTCAACGAGCGCTTTGCCGATGCCGTCGGTACCGCCGGTCACGACGACGACCTTGTTCTTGAAATCTTTCATCATACCAAAAATCCTTTCACAAACCTAGGGGAATAAATGCGCTGGCGCATCGAAAAGAAGAGCCCAAAAACGAAAAAGCCTCCGTGAGGAGGCTTTCGTGAACCCGCTGGGACTCGAACCCAGGGCCCATACATTAAAAGTGTATTGCTCTACCAACTGAGCTACGAGTTCATCCCGTTTGAATTGGGAGTGCAAAAATAATCCCCTGTCGATTAGCTGCCAAATTATTTTGCAACGAACCCGTATTTTTTTTGAATCATTTAAGGACCTCGTCGACAGCGGCCATCAGGTTTTCCTGTGCGGCGCTGTGCCCGGTCTGTGTTTCGATGCTTACGTACGCACGATGAGAGCGGCCGCAATAAATGCTGAGAGAGCCGTCGTCCTTGACCATATTGTTTTGAAGAACAACGTTGACCTTCTTGTCTTTCAGGGCTTCAAAGATGGCCTTGTCCGTTGTGATGATAAAGTCGCTCGCATCCATGTCGGGGTTGCGGAAAGCGGCATGGGCAGCGCGGTAGAGGACACCGCCTTTGAGGTACTGGTCGATGGATGCATCACCAGCCGTGTTATTGTGAAGGGAAACGATGGTCTTGTCAACGGGGATCTCGTCGAGGATGAACTTGGAGAACTCGGCGATCTGCTGGGAGATAATGTGGTCCTTCTTCAGGTTCGCTGACAGGTCGTTCCAGCGTCCTTTCGGTGTGAAGATATTGTCCGGATCCACCGTCATATCCTTGTCGAAGAGGGTGAATTCGATATTGCGCTCGTTGTTATTCTGCAGCTCGAGGTAAGTGCCGCCCTGCTCGCTGACGAATTTACGCGCGCCTTCAGATGCAGTGTACTCGTTGTGATGCAGGGAGAGAAGCACGTAAGGCTGCTCATCGGTTGTGGAGAACCGGGCAAGAGCGACAACGCGCTCACCAAAGCGGAAATAGCTTTTGCGCGCGGCAACTGCCTTGCGGGCGACAGGCGCTTTCGCAAAAGAGGTCGATGTGCTGGTTAAATACGTAGGCTCCGTTGTGATGTTGGAAGCCATTGTCGCGGTTGTGGTTTCCTGGGCTGACAGCAATGAGATATTGCAGATGATCAGCATGGACGTAAATAGGTGTTTCACGAAAAAATGATTAAAGGTGTTTTCTGCATTTCACTCCTCAACTCAAACCTTCATCTTCTGCATTACCTCTGTGTAAATCATTTTCTGTGCCAATAATATCATGTTCTTGAAAGCTCTGCCTTTAGAAATGCCATGCCCGATGATCACCGGCTTGGCGATGCCGAGTACCGGCGTGCCGCCATATTCCTCAAAATTGAACCGCTCGAAATAGGGATTGTCCGAAGCATTTCGGGCCGCGATGCCATGGAGAGATTCGGCCAGCTTCAGGATGATATTGCCCGTGAAGCCATCGCAGATCAGCACATCGGCCTTGTCAAGCAGGATGTCGCGTCCTTCAGCGTTGCCAATGAAGTGGATCGATGCATTCTCCCGCAGAAGGGGATAGGCTGCCTGCGCCAGGAGATTGCCTTTTCCTTCTTCCTCGCCGATATTCAGCAAGGCCACACGAGGCGTGGCGATGCCCAGAACCTCCCGTGCATATACGGTTCCCATGGTGGCAAACTGGTTCAGGTGCTCCGGCTTGCAGTCGGAGTTCAGACCGACGTCCAGAAGGAGGCCGGTGCCGCCACCCTCTTTCGGGATGATCGTCGAGATGGTGGGGCGAAGGATCCCCTCAAGCGGCTTCAGTGAATAGAGGGAGCCGACGAGCATGGCGCCCGTTGCCAGCAGGTGGAAACCAACGGAGATGGACGACCGCGGTTTTTCTTTCAGCGCGCGGGTCGGGTGCTCGTGCATGCCGATCGTTTCGGGCGCATGGACGATCTCGTATGAGCCGGGAACACCGGGCAGCAGCGGGGCGACCTGTCCTTCATCACCAACCAGGACGAGGTGGGCCGTGCCTCCTTCACCGGCGTATTGCCGGATGCCGTGAACCGCTTCCAGGGGAGCGAAGTCGCCGCCCATCATGTCAATGCCGATCTTCATGTAGCGCCAAAAATAAAAAATCCATTGTCCCGCCAATCAAGGGGGACGATGGATTCGCTGAAAAATGTGTTCCGTGCTATTTTATCGGGGAGATCTCGGCAACGACCTGTCCTTTATAGTACAACTTGCCTTCACTCACGTGAGCGCGGTGGCGTACATGGATCTCGCCAGTGGCGGAATCGGTTGAAAGCGTCGCGGCGACGGCTTTGTAGTGCGTACGACGCTTGGCGCTTCTTTGCTGCGAATGTCTGCGTTTGGGATTTGGCATAACTAATTATTTACTGGTTGTTCGTTCGTTTATGTTTCTACTGTGAGGCAGCTTTGCTTCGCGGGTGCATCTCCCTGCGATCTTGCTGCCGCGATTGCTATTGTTCCGTGTCCAGGTCCTTGAATTTCTCCAGTCCTTTCCACAAGGGGTTCTCTTTGCGCTCCTCTTCTTCAACCCGCATCTTGTTCAACAGCTCGCGCGCTGTTTCGTTGCAATGCGGCCCGTCCATCTTCTCGTACTCACACATCTTCTGCATTGGGATGCTGAGGTTCACGAACTCGTAAAGCCAGACCTTGATGTCCAGGTGGCTCTCACCCCGCGCAATATAGTACACGTCCGGGTCCTCTTCCTGGTCATTCATCATTTCGGGCTCTTCCACCATCTTGACGGTGATGTTGAACTCGTCGAACAACTGGAAGGGGAGGTCGTTGCTGCAGCGATCGCAGATCACGTCGGCCTTGCCGCCTACCTCGAAGCGCAACCGCATAAAGCCGTTGTTCTTCTCGAGGTACAGCCTGACATGTGCCGTCACATTGCTGAAATCCTGCTCCCCGTACTCTTCAAAGAATCTGTCGTCGATCTCGTAACTGAATTCATGCACCCCCGGCTTCAACCCCACAAAAGCAATCTCATATTCCCGGCGGTTACTCATGCCTTCCATTTTAAGAGTTCGCAAAGGTAACGGAAAATAGCCTGAAAACCGGTATTTTGCCTCCGGAATTTAACGAAATCTGTCCAAAAATATGCTCAAAAGCCTGCTGCGGGACCGAAAACTCCTGATCCTTCTCGTTCTCGCGGTCCTGGTAAAGCTTTTTTCCCTGAGCGAACGCTCGGTCGAACGCTATTACACCTATGGAGTCTACCCCGTGATCTCAAGGCTTCTGCGCGCCCTGTTCGGCTGGATTCCCATCAGCATCGGCGATCTTTTCTACATCGGCGCCGCTGTTTTTCTCATTGTCAAGACCGCCAGGCTCGTCCGGCTTCTCGCCCGCCGCAAGATCGGGGATTCGGTTTCCTGGGTCCTCTTCCGGAAATACCTCCGACTGGTCCTGTGGATCTATCTCGTCTTCAATTGTTTTTGGGGACTCAATTACAACCGCCTCGGCATTGCTTCCCAGCTTGGTCTTGATGTGCGACCCTACACCCGGACCGAATTGTTCACCGTCACGCGCCTCGTGCAGGCACGCCTGAATGAATGCGCCGCCCTCGTCGACACAGCCGCCCGCGCGCGGTTCGACCGGCTGTCCGTGCTGGCCCGCGAGGGTCAGGACAATTATGCGCGCATCGCACAGGACTATCCCTTTCTGCGCTACCCACCCGCATCGATCAAGGCTTCCGTCTTCAGCCGCATCGGGCACTATTTCGGGTTCAGCGGCTATTTCAATCCCTTTACGGGTGAAGCCCAGATGAATGTCGCCGAGCCGCTCTTCCTGCAGCCCTTCGTCGTCAACCACGAGATGGCCCACCAGCTTGGCTACGGGAAGGAGAACGAGGCCAGCTTCGTCTCCTACCTTGCCTGCAAGCAGTCCGCTTCCATCGACTTTCGCTACTCTGTTTATTATGAGCTGTTCTCGAACGCACTGGCCGAATGCCGCATGATGGGCGACACCTCATTTACAGGTGCGGTTCGCCGTGACCTACATCCAAGGGTCAGGCGCGACAAGCTCGCCGAATACCAATACCGGTTCCGCAAGCGCAACAGGGTGAGCCCCTACGTGACCGATTTTTACGATCAGTACCTACGTCTCAATAACCAGCCGAAAGGAATGGCGACCTACAACGAGGTTATTGCCTGGCTCATCGCCTACGTGCGGAAGTATGGGGCGGAAGCGCTCTAATGGCGCGCGCGTAAGAGAAGAAAAACTAGCGCCTCAGCAACGGCGTGTCCCGAGGTTGGAAGAAGCGAGTCAAAATCAGAATCCCAAATGGGAGATTTCCTCTAAAAGCTGTTCTTCCACATCATGCTTTCCACCGGCTTGTTCTTCTGGTCGCTGTACTTGGCATTTGCCTTTTGATTGTACTTGACCTCGATCTCGCCATCCACAGGGAAGTAGATCAGCTGCCCGATCGGCATGCCTGCATAAATACGCACAGGTTGCTTCACCGAGATCTCGAGGGTCCAGTAGCCGCAGAAGCCAACATCACCCTTGCCGGCGGTTGCATGGATATCGATACCAAGGCGCCCGGTCGACGACTTCCCCTCGAGGAAAGGAACATGCGCGTGCGTCTCCGTGTATTCCATCGTAACGCCCAGGTAAAAGATATGCGGGTAAAGGAGAAAGCCATCGTCGGGAATGTCGAAGTGCTCGATCTCGTTGTGATGCTTTGCGTCGAGGATGTGGTTGCGATACGTTGCCAGCGTGCGGCCAAGGTGTACGTCATAGCTGTTGCTGCCGAGGCAGCTCCGGTCGTATGGCTCCACCTTGATCGTTCCCTTTCCGATCTCTTCCAAAATGCGTGTGTCTGATAAAATCATGCGGGGCTGGCGTTTATCTCGAATAACTATTTAACCGTACTTTGACCGGAGCAAAATAATTCAGAATTTCTCTCCATGCCCATTTTTTTTGAAACCGAGCCCGCCACTGGAACAAAGCTGGCCGTCTGGAAGATCGAGGAGGACGAGGGGTTCTTTTCAAGCCGCGTGCCCCTCCAGCGAACGATCACCCACCCGCATAAACGCCTGCAGCACCTTGCCGGTCGCTGGCTCCTGCAACACCTGTTTCCCGAGTTCCCGCTTGACCTGATCCGCGTCGCCGATACACGCAAGCCCTACCTTCACGACGAAGCGTTCCACTTCTCGATCTCTCACTGCGGGGACTTTGCCGGCGCCATTGCCAGCAGGGATCATCGGGTAGGCATCGACGTCGAGATCGTATCGGAGAAGGTGCAGCGCATCCGCCACAAATTCGTGTCGGCTGGCGAAGAGCAGGCGCTCGATGCCGCACTCCCGGGGCAGGTGCTGGAACAGGCCACCCTGCTGTGGTCCTGCAAGGAAGCGCTCTTTAAATGGCATGGGAAAGGCGGGCTTGAATTCCGCGAGCACATGACCGCCACGGCCATTCAAACGCTGCCGGGGCAGGCCGTAGAAACACGGTTCGCGTTCACGAAGGAAAGGCCCGTCGATGTCGACATACGCTCGAAGCTCTTTCCCGGCTTATGTGTCAGCTGGATCGCTACGCCAGGGTGACCAGCTCGTCCTCGTCATCCTCCAGGAGAGGGATGCTTCCGATCGAAGCGCCGGCGATCCCCTTGATGGAGCCATACATGCCCGACGTGCTCAGCAAAACTTTCTCCAGCTGCTTCTCGCGCTCTTTCCAGATCTTCTCCATCTGGATGCGCTCCTTGCTGATATTGTTCTTGAGCGATAAGAATCCTTCCACGATCGTTTCGATCTGCTGGCGGAACTCGGTGCCGGTCAGAAAGCCGTACAACAGCTGCATCTTCTCGCCCTTGTTCTCTTCCGCCTTCTTCGTTTCCGCGACGCGGATGATCGTGTGGCGCAGGGCCGACGTCAGCGCCAGCACTTCCTTGAACGAGCAGATCCACACGCCGTCGCGCAGCCCGAAACAGTTCATGTCCTTCGGGTAATTCTGTGTCACGATGATCGCCACATCGACCGCCTTGTTACGCATGTCGGTCTTGAGCTTGTCGATCCACACACTCTGGAACGCTTTTGTCCGCTTGCTCTCAAAAATGATCTGGCCGCATTCCGCACCCAGGTGGTTTTTGACGGTCAGGATGCAGTCCGCGCCTTCCACGCCTTTACCCACCTCGCCGACGGTATCGTAGGGAAAATGATCGCGCAGCATCTCTTCGAGAAGCTTTTCCTGTACCTCCCCCTGGAGCTGCATCGAGCCCTGGTCCGCCTTTCGCTTCATTTCTTCCACGAGGCGGCGCTGCTCATCAAGCTGCATCTGGAGCTCCTTCATTTTAAACAAGTGCTCCTCTTCCTTCACCGAAAGCCGCTGCTCTTCTTCCTTCCGGACCTGGTCGAGCATTTGCGAGCGCGCTTCGAGAAGGCGCTTGTGCAGCTGGATCTCCAGCTCGCTCTCCCGGGTTTTCAACTCTTCCTCTTTTTGAAGGAATTCAAGCTCCTTGGCGCGCGCCACTTTCAGCCGCGCTTCGTTGTCATCCCGCGTCTGCTTCAATTGACGGAGCTCCGTTTCAAAATCGGCGGCAATGCTTTTCCGCAGCTGCTGCTGGAGCTCGGCTTCCATCTTTTGCTTTTCCTGAGCCAGCTTCTGGGCAAACAGCTCGTTCTCTTTTTTACGCTTTTCCTCGAACAGCTTCTGCTCGTCCTCGAGCTTTTTCTTTTCGCCCGCGAGCTGGGACAGCGATTGCTGGTGAAGCTTTTCATACTGCTGCCGGATCCGCGATTCCGCATCGGCCGACAGGACATCCTCGACATCGAAGGCAGTGGCGCAATGGGGGCATTTGATCGGCGTGGGCATGTTCTTTTTTTTACAAAGTAAAGCAGTCTTGCCAAACATTTTAGCAAATGTGGAAAAGATGTTTAATGTGTTCGGCGTTGGTGGCGCAGTCGACCGGTTATCCACAACATTCGGGGTGAACGCTTACCTTTCAAACAAAAACTGCCATGAGACGTTTCCTCGTCCCGTTCCTGCTGCCTGTCCTGGTCTTTTTTGCAGCCCACGCGTTCGCCCAGCCGGATCCCTCTGCATATGGATCGCTTCGCTGGCGCATGATCGGCCCCCACCGTGGAGGGCGCACCGTCGGAGCGGTTGGCATTCCTCAGCAACCCAATGTTTTCTATATCGGCGTCAACAACGGCGGTGTTTGGAAGACCACGGATTACGGCCGTACCTGGATGCCCATTTTCGATGACCAGCCGACGGGCTCGATCGGTGATATCGTTGTGGCTCCCTCCAACCCGAACGTGATCTATGTCGGCAGCGGCGAAGGCCTTCAGCGCCCCGACCTGTCCGTCGGAAACGGCCTGTATAAATCAACGGATGCAGGCCGCACCTGGTCACACCAGGGACTTGCCGACGGCCAGCAGGTAGGCGGCCTCGCCATTGATCCGAAGAATGAGAACCGTGTTTTCGCGGCCGTTCTCGGGCACCCGTACGGACCCAACACGGAGCGGGGCGTTTACCGAACCACCGACGGCGGCCTCACCTGGCAGCGCGTCCTTTATAAAGATGAAAACACGGGAGCGATCCAGGTGGCGATCGATCCCGTGAACCCCGACATTGTCTACGCTTCCATGTGGGCAGGGCGACAAGGTCCCTGGGAGAACGGGGCCTGGAACGGACCGGAAAGCGGCCTGTTCAAATCCACGGATGGCGGCTCGACGTGGACAAAGCTTTCCGGCCTGCCGACACCGCAACAAGGCCTTGGCCGCATTGGGTTTTGCATCGCTCCCTCGGATCCAAAACGCTTATATGCCACGGTCGATGCGTCACCGCAATACGGAGGCATCTATCGCAGCGACGACGCGGGCGCAACATGGCGCCGGATGACTGGAGATAACCGTTTCTACGGACGCGCATCGGACTTTGCGGAAGTCAAGGCCGACCCGGTCAACCCGGACATCGTTTATTCCGCAAACGTGGTGACCTGGAAATCCGTCGATGGGGGCAAAACCTGGTCGGCATTCCGGGGCGCACCGGGCGGCGACGATTACCACCGCATCTGGATCAACCCTCTCGACCCGAAGATCATACTCATTGCAAGCGACCAAGGTGCCATCATCACGGTCAATGGCGGCGAGACATTCTCCTCTTGGTATAACCAGCCAACGGCACAATTCTACCATGTCAACACCGACAATGCCTTTCCGTACAATGTCTATGGCGGGCAGCAGGAGAGCGGCTCAGTGGGGATCGCCTCCCGTGGCAACGATGGCCAGATCAGCTACCGCGAATGGCACCCCGTGGGTGTGGAGGAATATGGCTATGTAGCGCCCGACCCCAGGGATCCCGATATTATTTATGGGGGGAAGATCACGCGGTACAATAAACGGACGGGGCAGGTGCAGAACATCGCGCCGGAGATCGGTCGCGGCGGCCAATACCGGTTCCTGCGCACCGCACCCGTGCTCTTTTCACCGGCCGATCAAAAGACGCTTTTTTATGCCGGCAATGTCCTGTTCAAAACCACAACAGGCGGAGAGAAATGGGATGTCATCAGCCCGGACCTCAGTCGCGAAAGCTGGGACATCCCCGCCAGCGTTGGGATCTACGCATCGGAAGAAATGAAGAAGATGCCGCGGCGCGGTGTCATTTATACCGTGGCCCCATCGCCGTCAGACATCAATACCATCTGGTGCGGCACAGACGACGGCCTGATCCACCTGACAACAAATGGCGGCAAGACCTGGACAAACGTGACACCACCCTCCATCACTTCCTGGAGCAAAGTGTCCCTGCTGGAAGCCGGCCATTTCGATGCGAAGACCGCCTACGCCGCTGTGAACAGGATCCGCCTCGATGACATGAAGCCCCATATTTACAAGACGCACGACGGGGGCCGCACCTGGAGGGAGATCGTTACCGGCCTGCCCGCTGACCCGGTCAATGTTGTCCGCGAAGACCCGGTCCGGAAAGGGCTTTTGTATGCCGGCACCGAGCGCGCCGTCTATGTTTCGGCTGACGACGGCGCTCACTGGAGTTCACTGCGCCAGAACATGCCGGCCACATCCATCCGCGATCTTGTCGTGAAAGACAACGACCTGGTGGTGGGCACGCACGGACGCAGTTTTTGGATCCTTGATGATATCAGCCCGCTGCGTCAATGGGACGACGGGAGCCCATCACAGGCCAGGCTGTTTCGTCCCGCCGATACATACCGCGTGCGATGGAGCATCTATACCGATACGCCCGTGCCGCAAGAAGAGCCCGCAGGGGAGAACCCGCCCGATGGCGCGATCCTTTATTACAACCTGCCCGCCGCAGCGCGCGACGTCTCTCTCGAAGTGCGCGATTCGAAAGGCTTGCTGGTCCGGCGTTATACAAGCGCCGACCGGGCGTCGGTTCTGCCGCCATCCAATGTGCCCGAGTACTGGGTGCGCCCGTTCCAGCCCCTTGGGGCAACGGCCGGCTCGCACCGCTTCGTGTGGGATCTTCGCTACCAGCCTCTCGATCTCCAGGCCGGCTTCCCGATGGGCGCCGTGTACCGCAACACCGCCACCAGTCCAACCTCCCCCCTGGTGTCGCCAGGAATGTACAAAGTCAGTCTCACCGTTGATGGCAAGACGGTGACGCAGCCGCTCATGGTGCGCCCCGACCCGCGTGTGAAGCAGTCGGCCGCAGGCATGCAGCTGATCAGCGACCTCTCGCGGCAGGCATACGAACACCGGCGCGCGCTGCTGGCTCTTTCGGCCCAGGTAACGGAGCTGCGCAACCGCATCACGGCAGCCAGTCAGGCACCGGGCGATACCACGCTGCTGCAGGTCCAGCGCACGTTACAGCAGTTTGAATCGGCGCCGACCGGCACGCCTTCTCTGAACCGATCGCTCTCCCTGGCGGCCTCCCTCTTTGACGTGATCGATGAAAGCGACTGGACGCCCACGCGGCAAATGAGTAATGGTGTACAAAAGTTGGGTTCTGACCTTGCCCTTCTCACGACACGGTGGGCAGCCCTGAAGAGCGCGGCAGAAAAGGCTCTTGGAGGCAAAAGCAGGTAGGCGTGCTGACGATCCATCCATTCCTGGCCTGGCAGCTTGCCGTACTTCTGCTGATCCTGGTGGCCGGAGGGAGCTGGAGCGTCCGCACCGCGCGCCTCACACCCGCTGCAGCTGTGACCGGCGCGCTCATCGGCCTGGCGACATGGCTTGGCGCGGGCGCCACGGGCTTCGCGATGCTCACTGCTTTTTTTGTTCTCGGAACGGCAGCTACAAAATGGAAAGGAGACCGGAAGTACGGAGCGGAGCGTGGGGAGCGCCGCACGACGGGCCAGGTGCTTGCCAACGGCGGTGCAGCGGGTGTCCTTGGCCTGTGCGCCTTTTGGCTTCCCGCACATCGGGAACCCCTGGTACTCTGCATGGCTGCGTCGCTGGCATCGGCAACCGCAGATACGCTGTCCTCCGAGCTGGGAACCCTGTATGGAAGGCGGTTCTACAACATACTGACGTGGCGGCGCGATCGCTGCGGGCTCGACGGGGTGGTGAGCCTGGAAGGGATCCTGATCGGGATAGCCGGAAGCGCGATCCTTGCGCTTATTCACGCTGCCGGCTCTGGCCTGGGGTGGCCGTTCGCGGTCATCGTCGCTGCAGGAACGGCCGGAAACCTGGCGGATTCGGTGCTGGGTGCGGCACTGGAGCGGAAACACCTTCTCTCAAACAATGCCGTCAACGCGCTGAACACAGCCATCGCGGCAGCGCTTGCAGCGGTGATGGCCGCATAAAAAAAGCCGGTCGGTGACCGGCTTCTCATTAGCTCTTATTTTTCAGGGCGGCTGCTGGGACCGTATGATGACGGCCTTTCTTATCGATCCAGTAGTATTCGCCGGTCTTGCTGACATAGACCACTTCGCCGTTCGGTCCCATTTTGTCCTTCACGCGGGTGTTGAACACTTTGGATTTTCCCTTGGAGGCGAGCTCTGCCGTTTTGTTGCCGGCTTTCTTCGCGCCTGTCTTGACTGCTTTTCCTGCATGGTTCACTTCTTTTGCCTGGGCAAAGGAAGCCGTTGCCAGGAATAGGCTCAGTACCGTGATTCCAATAATCTTTTTCATCTGACTTACATTTTTGTACAAGACGATGTACCAAAATGATGCCACCGGGCTGTCAGGCCATTGCGGCCTGGTCAATGATGTCCCGCATGGAAATGCCCATGTGGCTGTCATCATAGACGCATTCGCCGTTCTTGATCACCAGGACCTGCGGTGATTCATGGTGCACGCCGAAAGTTTCCGCGATCTTGTTCGAAAGCGCGCGGTAGGCAAGAAGGTCAAGCAGGTAGAAGTCGATTCCGGAAGGCTGATCGGCTTTCTGCAGCCGCTGGTAGGCGACACTGCTGATGGAGCAGCGGGTGCTGTGCTTAAAGATGACCTGGGGATTTTCCGCAGACCTGGTCTTGATGGTATCCAGCTGCTCTTCGCTCGTCAGGTGATTCCAGTTCATGCGCCGTTAGATTTTTGAGGAATGCTTGGCGGTATAGGCAGTGGCGGGGCAGCCGTACTTGCGCGACGCGCAGGAGGCAAGCGACGCCACGAGGACCGTCAGCAGGAGGAAGGTGGAGAGTTTGTTTTTCATATTTAAAACTGTTTTGTACTAAACGATTTATTTTGCCGGATATTTCGCACAAAAATAGCCATGAAAATCCATTTTATCTCCATAGGCGGAAGCGTAATGCACCAGCTGGCCATAGCATTGAAGCGAAAAGGATACCAAATAACCGGCACTGACGATGAGATTTTCGAACCAGCTGCGTCCAACCTAAGGCGCGAAGGCCTTTTGCCCGAATCCGTTGGCTGGCAGCCGGAGCGCCTCACCGCCGATCTCGATGCCGTCATCCTCGGCATGCACGCCAAGGCAGATAACCCGGAGCTGCAGCGCGCGCGGGACCTCAACATTCCCATCTACTCATTCCCCGAATATATCTTTAAGGAAAGTGTAACAAAAAAGCGCGTCGTCGTCGGCGGCAGCCATGGTAAAACGACAACGACTGCCATGATCATGCACGTCCTGCGCGCACAGGGCCAGGCCTTCGATTACCTCGTGGGTGCCCGTCTCGAGGGGTTCGACCAATCGGTCAACATCACCGATGCGCCGGTCATTGTCTGCGAAGGAGACGAGTACCCCGCCTCGACACTGGAGCGCCGACCGAAATTCCATTTCCTTTTTCCCCACATCGCGATCCTCACGGGCATCGCCTGGGATCATATCAACGTCTTCCCGACATTTGATAATTACCTGGAGCAGTTCGCCATCTTTATCGGGAAGATCGAGCCGGGCGGCGTGCTGATCTACAACGAGACCGACCCCGTGCTCGCCGGCCTTGTGAACGCCAACCGCCGGGACGACATCAGCTACCTTCCCTACGGCATCCTCTCCAATCAGATCAACGAGGGCAGGACAACCATCACGATCGATGGTGTCGAGGGCGCCCTCAACGTTTTTGGCGCGCACAACCTTCTCAACATGCACGCAGCCTGGCTCGTGTGCCGTGAGCTCGGCATCGACGCCGCCGACTTCGTCAAGGCGATCGGGTCGTTCACAGGCGCTGCCAAGCGACTGGAGCTCCTCGGCAGCAGCAAGCGCACGATTGTCTATCGCGACTTCGCGCATGCCCCATCAAAGCTTCGGGCCACCATTGACGCCGTCCGAACGCAGTTCCCCGGCAAGCGCCTCATCGCGGTTTTCGAGCTGCACACATTCAGCTCCCTCAATGAATCCTTCCTGACCGAATACAGGGGCGTGATGGATGCCGCCGACGACGCCGCCGTCTTCTACTCCCGGCATGCGCTCGAGCTGAAGCGAATGCCCCACCTCCCGAAGGACACGGTCGCCGCGGGTTTCGGCACCAGTGGCCTCCAGGTTTTTAATGACCGGGAAGACCTGGAAAGATGGCTCGACAGCAGGGACTACGATAACAGCGTCGTCCTGCTTATGAGCTCCGGTACCTACGACGGTCTGGCCCTCGAGCCGTTTGTCGAAAGAATCACGGGAAACTGAGAAGAATTCTCTCAACCGGGCGTCTAAACTTTTATCTTTACGCCCTACTCGAACCAACTACGTGATTGATGTTACAACTGAAGAAACCCTTAGCCGTCATCGACATTGAGGCGACCGGCTCCAACCCGAGCATCGATCGCATTGTGGAGATCGCCATGATCAAGATCCTCATCGACGGCACGCGCACCGTGAAGCGCAAGCTGCTCAACCCGCAGATCCCGATCCCCCAAAATATCGTTGACATCCACGGCATCACGAACGAGATGGTCAAGGATGCGCCCACTTTCAAGCAAACCGCACAGGAGATCAAGCAATTCATGGACGGTTGCGATCTTGCCTGCTACAACGCTTACCGCCTCGACCTGCCGATCCTCGTGGAAGAATTCATCCGCGCGGACGTTGAGTTCGACATGAAGAGCCGCCGCATTGTCGACGTGCAGAAGATCTACCACCAGATGGAGCAACGCACCCTGTCGGCCGCCTATAAATTCTATTGCAACAAAGCCCTTGAAGGCGCCCACGGCGCTGAAGTTGACGCTGCAGCCACCGCCGAGATACTTTCGGCGCAGCTCGAGCGTTATCCTCAATTGGGGTCAACCGTCGAATCGGTCATCAAGGCCGTCGGCGACGACCAGATCATCGACTTCGCCCGTCGCTTCGCCTACAACGACAAAGGCCAGGAGGTCTTCAACTTCGGCAAGCACAAAGGCCGTACCGTTGCCGAGGTGCTGAAGGCGGAACCGCAGTACTACGACTGGATGATGAAGGGCGAGTTCCCCATGAACACGAAACAGAAGCTGACCGAGATCTATACAAAAGCAATGTTGAAAAAATCATAACCAGGGGTGGAGAAGCTTGTCGTCATACCAACGTTCAACGAAAAGGAGAACATCGAGAAGATCCTGCAGGCGGTCTATGACCTGCACCAGGATTTTCACGTGCTGGTGATCGACGACGGGTCGCCCGACGGCACCGCCGACATTGTGCGCGGCCTCCAACCACGTTTCGAAGGAACGGTTTTCCTGGAGGAGCGCCATGGCAAGCTCGGTCTCGGCACGGCCTATATCCACGGCTTCAAGTGGGCGCTGAAGCGCGGCTACCAGTTCATTTTCGAAATGGATGCCGACTTTTCCCACCCGCCGTCCGAGCTGCCGAACCTGTACGCGGCCTGCAAGACCGGCGGTGGCGACGTGGCCATCGGCTCCCGCTATACCAGGGGAGGGGGCGTTCGCAACTGGCCAAAGAACCGCATCGCTCTTTCGAAGGGAGGCGCCCTGTATACGCAGCTGATTCTCTGGATGCCCGTTTCGGATCCAACTGCCGGCTTTATCTGCTATCGCCGCGAAGTGCTGGAAACCATTAATTTCAACGAGATCCATTTCGTTGGCTATGCCTTCCAGATCGAAATGAAATTTGCCGCCTGGAAGCTGGGCTTCCGGATCAAGGAAGTGCCGATCCAGTTCGAGGACCGCAAGTATGGCGAGTCGAAAATGAGCAAAGGCATCGTCAAGGAAGGCATCCTCGGCGTATTGAAGCTGCGCTGGTACAGCCTTTTCACAAATTACCGCCGCCGCGTCCGCGAG
>JAQBNP010000253.1 GCA_028288515.1 Flaviaestuariibacter sp.
TCCAAAAATCTAAAATCGTCAATCTAAAATCGTAAATTAAAAAAGCCCTCCAACCGGAGGGCTTTCTTCAATAACTGTATCCGAGCTTACTTGGTGGGATCAAGGGCCGCCGTGATGCGGTCATTGACGTCCATCAGGTGAGCGCGTGTGCTTGCGTCTTTGTAGCTTGGCAGTGCGGCGCGGATGTCGGCCTGCAGCGAGCGAAGCTGCATCTTGGCAATCGAGATCGCGTCGTTCGTACGGCTGACCGTGACCGGTGCGCCACCGAATCCGCCGAAAGCGGCAGTAGCCGTTGCCGGCTCCGGATCGGCGAGCTTGATGAGGCGCTCAACGTGCGCCTTCTGCAGGTTGCGGCGATAGATGTCGATCGGCTGGCGACCGGCCATCTCGCTCCAGATCCCTTTCTTCAGGTCGTTCAGCATTTCGTTAGCCGTGTATGGGTTTGTTCCCTCGGCCTCAAAGCGCAGAAGCTTGTTGATGGTATTGGCGCTGATCAGGCGGCCCAGGATATTGTCCTGCAGGCTGCCGATCGTGGTCAGTGAATTGTCGCCCGTGTAGTTGGTCACGCGGTTGTCCACCAGCCATGTCGGCGTGCGGAACAATTGCGTCTGCAGGAAATTCATTGCTTCCTTCTGGCGTGCCTGCGAATTGAACTCGATGGTGCCACCGGGCTGCTCGACCGTTTTTGGTGTCGTCATGATGCCGCCGATATTCTTCGACACATGGCCCATGTAGCGGGAGTACTGGCCCACAACCTGTCCGTACAGCTCGTCGAGGGTGGAGTAATCCTTATTCAGCTCGCGGCTCCATTCTGGAAGCTTGGGAAGAATGCGCTGCAGGTTCTTGATACCGTAGGTGCTCGCGATCATGGCATTGTCGCCGAGGTCCTCGCTTTGCTCGCGCGGATCATCCGGGTCGGATTCCGTACCGAACATGAGGCGTTTATTTTTCAGCTTCTCGATCGTCAGCCTGTTGAGGACGGGCTGCTCCGCCTCAGGCGTGGTCGCCTCGGGGAACCAGCGGTAGCCCCATTCGATTGCCCACAGGTCATAGTCGCCGATGCGCGGGAACAGTCCTTTTTCAGTGATATTATCTTCCGGTTGTGCCACGTAGTTAAACCGGGCATAGTCCATGATCGACGGCGTGTGGCCGTTGGCTTCCACCCAGGACTTGTTGCGCAGGCTCTCGACAGGAACGGTCGAGGACGAGCCGAAGTTGTGGCGGAGACCAAGCGTGTGGCCAACCTCGTGCGAGGATACGAACCGGATCAGCTGGCCCATCAGTGAGTCGGAGAACTGTGCGGTGCGTGCGCGCGGATCGACGGCGGCTGTCTGGATCAGGTACCAGTTGCGCAGCAGGTTCATCACGTTGTGATACCAGTTGATATGCGATTCGAGGATCTCCCCGGTACGCGGATCATGCACATGGGGGCCGCTGGCATTGGCAACGTCGGAAGGCTTGTAAACAATGGCCGAATAGTTGGCATTCTCGATATTCCATTCCGGATCGTTTGTCGGCGGTGTTTTAGCGATGATGGCGTTCTTGAAGCCGGCCTTCTCGAAAGCAACCTGCCAGTCGTTCACACCCTGGATCAGGTAAGGAACCCATTTGCGCGGAGTGGCCGGATCGATGATAAACACGATCGGCTTCTTCGGCTCAACGAGCTCGCCGCGCTTGTAGCGCTCGACGTCCTCTGGCTTGGGCTCGAGACGCCAGCGTGTGATCATGCGGACCTGCTGGATCCCCTGCGGGTTCAGGTCGTAATCCGTATAGCCGGTGGCGAAGTAGCCAACGCGCGGATCGAAATAGCGCGGCTGCATCGGTCGTGCGGGAAGAAGGATCATCGAGCTGTTCAGCTCATAGGTTGTCGGTGTTCCCGTAGCAGCGCCAAATGCGGCAGCCTGCTGTCCGCCACCCTGGCCGGGTTGTGCCGGCGGTGTGCGCATATACGTCTTGACGGTTTTGATCTGCATGTTCGACGGGTAAGAGCGAACGTCGATCACGTAGGAGTTGTCGCGCTGGTACTGGGTCAGGCCCAGCGAGCGCTTCGTGCGGGCATCGAAGAACAGGATATCATTATCGCCCATCAGGTAGTCGGTAACCTCGATGACGGTTCCGCGCGCATTGGTGATTGAATCGCGGGCGAAGGCACGCACATCGAACGCGGCGACGATCGGCTGCAGGTTCGAGTTGCGGACGGACTGGTACATGCCGCCGGAGGAGTCGCGGGCAACTTCCTGGTACGAAATGCTTTTGAGGAAGACCTTGTTGTTCGGTCCGCGCTCGAATGAAATCACATTGTCCGAGATCTGGTCGCCGGCATAGCCTGAGAAGCCTGCACGCGCGCCGGCCGCAGCTTTTGAAATGCGGTTGACCACAAGGATCTCGCGGTTGAGAACGGAGTCAGGGATCTCGAAATAATATTTGTCCTCAACCTTGTGCGTCGTGATCAGCCCGCGGTCCGTTTTGGCCTTGGAGGTGATCACTTCGGAATACGGTTTTGGCCCCGTGCTGGCCGCGGCGCGGTTGCCCCCTGGGAAGCCCGCGCCGGTGCCTGCTCCGCCCGTGGTGCCCTGGGCGGACACCACTGCCGACGTAAGCGCGAAGCCTGCTGTGAAAAGCAAGCAGAGACGACTGTTCATGTGCATGTTTGGAAAAATTAAAATTGGAATAAAAATGAAGACTGAAATTTAGGCATTAACCAGGTTCCCCAGGTTAAATAAGGTTAAGATTTAGGGGCTACCGGCTCAAATCATCCGCCAGCGGGCTCAGCGTCCCTGCCAATGCGCGAACCGCAGCATCTGCAGCGTGACGCCGGGGAACCTGAGCAGTTCTTTTTGTACGAGGTGGAAGCCTCCTTTCCGGAACAGGGAAACGATGTCGGAGGTCTCCAGCAACAGGTCGTTGCAGCCGCTGTGCCGCTCCCGTTTTTTCGTGGGCACCTGCTCGATCACGATCACCTGTCCGTCCGCGCGACACGCCGCCGCCAGCGCCGCCACGAACCGGTCGCGGTCGCGGATCTCGTGCAGCGTCTCGCGGAGCAGGAATTTCCGGGCAAAGCCAGGGGGCAGGCCGAGCGACCGCGGTGTATTGTGCACAACCGAATAGGTGTAGGAGAGTGGTGCTCCATGCAGGCCGGAATAATAAGAGGTCATGCGGGCAACGGTGCGCTCATTCGTGCACGCCGTGTCGATATCCACCAGGACAAAATGGTGGTCTTTTACCGGGGACAGGCAGCCGGCGGCTCCTTCGAACCAGCCGCTCGATGCACCAATGTCGACCAGCGTGTCTCCCGGCTGAAGGTTCAGAAACGCTACCTGCCGCGCATAATCCTTCAGCTCTGTCGTGTCCAGTGCCAGTCCGCAAAAACCAAGCGAATCGGCCTGCGTCACCCATTCCTGCGCGGCCGCCGTTGCCGGCCGCGCGAGCAGGTAGAGCACCGCGATCAGAACGATCCTACTTCTTGGTATAGGTATACGGGTCATACTCGACAAACTCATTTTGACGGGTTGTCACGGAGCGGACAGCGCCACCGGCGATGTCGAACCTGATGGAGAAGATCCCGTACTCGATATTATTATACGTCATCAGCCAGTCGCCCTTGTCCATATAATCCAGGTGCGCATTCAACTCCGGCTTGGCCGAGAATTGAATAAGAAGGCCATTGCCGGATTTCGTAACGCTGATGGGGCCATTCAGCTCGTTCTCATACGTGCCGGCGTAGGCGTCCAGGGAAAGCTCGGGGCGATTTCCCTTCACGCGGGCTTTCCACGCACTGATCTCGGCAACCTGGGCCTTCATTCCCTCCCGGAAGTCGGAGAGCTGCTGCTTACTGCGGTTCACGTATTTCACACCCAGGTATGCATCGAGGATCTGGTAGCGAAGCGCTTCGAAAAAATTCTGGTTGTCATTATTTGTCAGGATGGCAATGCCCAGATTTTCTTCCGGCACGAAGCAGACATTGCTCACCATGCCGCCGGCGCCGCCCGTATGCCAGTACACCTGGCGGCCGTTGTAGTCGGACATGAACAGGCCAAGTCCATAGCCGCGGAAATGAACGGGGAACATACCCGACTTCCGGCTGCCGTTCGTGATGTTCATGTCGCGCGTTTTTTGAAGCGCCTGCCACGGCAGCACCTGCCTGCCTTCAAAGCGACCGCTGTCAAGCTGGAACTGCAGCCAGTGCGCGAGGTCCGTTACGTTCGATACGATCGAAGCTGCCGGAGCGAGGTTATTCCAGTTGTCATAAGGAACCACCTGCAGCGTGTTCGTGTAGGATGTCGTGTAGGGTGTAGCCACGTTCGGCTGCTTTTCAATGCCGGTTGACAGGGTCAGCGTATTGGTCATGCCGAGGGGCCGCAGGATCGTGTCGCGCACGAAGTCTTCCCACTGCGCGCCGGTCACTTGCGGGATCACCTGGCCAGCCGTGAGAAAGCAGCTGTTGCAATAACCGAAGTCCTGGCGGAAAATCGCCGAAGGCTTCAGCAACCGCATCTTTTGCATGATCTCCTGGCGTGTCAGCTTCGTGTTCCAGAAAGTAAAATCGCCCTGGAAGGTCTTGGTGCCGATGCGGTGGGAGAGAAGATCCCGGATCGTGACAAGCTGGGTCGTTGTTGAGTCGTACAGGCGGTAGTCCGGGAAATATTTCGTGACCTTGTCATTCAGGCTGATCTTTTTCCTTGTCTCGAGGAGGGCAAGAGACAGGCCCGTGAAAAGCTTGGTATTGCTCGCGATCATGAAGAGCGTATTGGCATCCACCGGCGCATTGGTCTTGATGTCACGAACGCCATAGCCTTTCTGCAGCACGACCTTGCCGTCCTTGACAATGACGACGGAAAGGCCGGGAAGGTCCCAATCCTTCAGGCCTTCCTTCACGTAAGCATCGATATCGTTTTTGATGAACTTCGGCGTTTGCGCGATCGAACCCAGGGAAAGGATGAGAAGGGAAAGGAGTGGAATGATCTTTTTCATCGCATGTTTTTCTTCCGCCCAAAGTACAACAAATCCCTTTTTGAGGACGGCTTTCCCTTTGCCGCCGCGTCCCGCCGTACCGTCTGCGGGCTTCTGCTCTGGCATAAAATTTATGTCACACACTGCCAAACTGTTCAACCCCCTAATCAACTATTTATGAAAAAGAAATTCGTTCTGCCCGTCCTGTTCGCGTCCGTTTCTCTCGTTGCCTGCAACGGCGATGGCAGCTCATCAAATGGAAGCACCGATACCACCGTCAGCACAACCAACACAACAACAACCGGCACTGATACCGCGGGCACATCCGCCGCAACGCCTGCCGCCAACGCCACACCGCTCAGCGATATGGACCGCATGTTTGTCATGAAGGCGGCCATGGGTGGCAAGATGGAAGTCGACGCCGGAAATATAGCCCAGTCCAACGCAGCCAACGACCGGGTGAAGGCCTTCGGATCCATGATGGTGCGCGACCACTCGCAGGCAAACAGCGAGCTCATGCAGCTGGCCCAAAGCCACGGACTGACAATGAGCGACAGCACCGACAAGAAGATGCAGGACCATATGCAGGCAATGCAAAAAATGCAGGGCAAAGCCTTTGACAAGCACTATATGGGCATGATGGTCGAGGACCACAATAAGGACATCGCCGAGTTCGAGAAAGCGGCGAATGGCGCACAGGCAGCCGATCTCAAGGCATGGGCCGCGAAGACCCTGCCGATCCTCAGAATGCATAAAGACTCGGCTACGGCGATCAATAAAGTGATCAAATAAAAAAGTTGATTGACAAGATCAGCCCCTGCGAAAGCGGGGGCTTTTTTATAGGTGAGGTCTCCGCTGCCGGGGGGCGACGTCGATCACCACATGGATGCTATTTGAATTCTCCGTAGACGCCCCGCAGCACATCGGCGATCTCACCCAGCGTGGCGCTGGCTTCCACCGCCTCGATCACGGCAGGCATCAGGTTCTCCGTGCCCACGGCCCGTTGGCGGATCGTCTCGAGGCAGGAGCGAACGGCGGCGTTGTCGCGCTTGGCGCGAAGTGCGGTCAGCTTGCTGATCTGCCCGTCGCGGATGCTGTCGTCAATGCGGAATCCCGGGATCGGTTCTTCCTGGTCAACCGTGAATTTGTTCACGCCCACAATGATCTTCGCGCCCGACTCGATGCCGCGCTGGTATTCGTAGGCGCTGCGCGCGATCTCGTCTTGGATGAAGCCCTGCTCGATCGCCGGCACACTTCCACCCATGGCTTCGATCGTGTCGATCAGCTTCCACGCGGCCGCTTCCACTTCATCGGTAAGCGACTCAACGAAGAAGGAGCCGGCCAGTGGATCCACGGTATCGGGGGCGCCGCTTTCGAAAGCAACGATCTGCTGGGTGCGCAAGGCAACACGGGCGGCCGCTTCCGTCGGCAGGCTGAGCGCTTCATCGTAGCCGTTGGTGTGGAGCGACTGCGTGCCGCCGAGAACGGCAGCCAGGGTCTGGATCGTGACGCGTGAAATATTATTCTGCGGCTGTTGGGCGGTCAGCGTGCTGCCACCGGTTTGCGTGTGGAAGCGAAGCATCAGCGCCTTCGGGTCCGTCGCGCCAAGGCCCTTCATCATCCGGGCCCACATGCGCCGCGCCGCGCGGAACTTGGCGACCTCTTCAAACAAATTATTATGAGCATTGAAAAAGAAGGAGAGGCGTTTTCCAAACACGTTGATGTCGAGTCCCTTTGCCAGGGCGGCTTCCACGTATGCTTTGCCGTTGGCGAGCGTGAAGGCGATCTCCTGTACCGCTGTGCTCCCCGCTTCGCGGATATGGTACCCGGAGATGGAGATGGTATTCCATTTCGGCAGCTCAGCGCTGCACCATTCGAAGATGTCTGTGATGATCCGCATCGAAGGTTTCGGCGGATAGATATAGGTGCCGCGCGCTGCGTATTCTTTCAGGATATCGTTCTGGATCGTGCCGGAGATCTTGCTGAGGTCGGCGCCCTGCTTTTTCGCTTGCGCCACGTAAAAGGAGAGGAGGATGAAAGCCGTTGCGTTGATCGTCATTGATGTCGACACATCCTGCAGTTTGATGCCGTCGAAGAGGATGCCGATATCGTCCAGGGAATCGATCGCCACGCCGACCTTGCCGACCTCGCCTTCGGCAAGGGCATGATCGCTGTCGTAGCCGATCTGCGTGGGAAGATCAAACGCCACGCTGAGCCCGCTGACACCCTGCGAAAGAAGGTAGTGGTAGCGGCGGTTGCTTTCCTCAGCGGTGGAGAAACCGGCATACTGCCGCATCGTCCAGAGCTTCCCGCGGTACATGTCAGGCTGCACGCCGCGAGTGAACGGGAACTCGCCCGGCTTTTCGGTGCGGGCCACGGGCTGGTCGGCGGCGGTGTACAGGGGCTTGATCTCAATGCCGGAATCGGTAACGATCTTCTTGTCGCTCATGAAGGGTCAGTTTTTTGCGAGGCGCTTATTTCAGGAGTTCTTTGGCCTCGGCGTTGAGGGCTTCCAGCACCATCGTGTGCAGGGCCTGGTCGGGCTGGTTCATGATCACTTCGAGAAGCTGTTTATTGAGCTCGGCTGCGCGTGCGTCCGGCGGCAGCGAGTTGGCGATCTTATTGATCACGAGCATGCTCTGGTCGCGCAGGTTCCGAACGCCTGTCCATGCCAGCGGCGAGACGTAGATCTGCTGGGAAGCGTTGTAGTCGTACTCCTGCTTGATGTTCTCAATGAGCACATAGTGCATTTCGCGGGCAGAGAGGTCCGCGGAGGCGGTCCGGCTGATGAGAGACGGCAAGGCAAGCCGCTCGCACAGGATCACCAGCCGCTCGTATGCCTGCAGCTGGAGCGGCAGCAGGTTTGCTTCCCGCCGGGGCGGTGCGGGTTTCTTCGCAGCGGTAACGAGCGCGAACAGGGCGATCACCAGTGCGAGGAAGGCCACCAGCAGCGAGACTGTATTATTATCCATAATGGTTTTGTGCGCCAAAAATAGAAAAGGATGTGAAATGATCGGGGTGAAATCGAATGGGTGTCCCCCCAGCCCGGATTCATCGTAAATTTGCTCCATGGAAACGATGACACAATCACCCGTACGATTTACGGCAGGCGCGCTGAGCGAGATCCGGCGCCTCATTGCCGAGCCCGGCTTCGACGCAACGCAGAAGCTTCGCGTGGGGGTCAAGGGTGGCGGCTGCTCCGGTCTTTCCTACGTACTCGGCTTCGATGCCCAAAAAGAGGCGGACGAGGAATACGAGTTCGAAGGCATTCCCTTCATCATGGAGAAGGCGCACGGCATCTACCTCTTCGGGATGGAGATCGATTGGGAGAACGGGCTCAACAACCGCGGCTTTACGTTTCGCAACCCCAACGCCTCGGCCACCTGCGGCTGCGGCAGCTCTTTCGCCGTCTGACCGCCCGTTGAACGCATAAAAAAATGT
>JAQBNP010000262.1 GCA_028288515.1 Flaviaestuariibacter sp.
ACATTTTTTATTGGGGGGATCCTGATCAGAATTTAAACCCGAGTGTAAAGCTGAGCACCCGGTGCTTGTCGTTATTGTCCGCGGTACTGTTGCTACCCGACTGGAGCTTGGCAAGTCCGAGGCCGTAACCAATTCCCAGAACGACGCTTTTCCCTTCGAGGCCGGCAATGCCGTTCAGGCCGTAGTCGAACCGGCGAAGGATCCCATAGCCGGCGCCTTCCTCGTAGTTGGTCGTTGTCGGGTCGTCATTGGAGAACTCGATGGACTTCTCGCTGTTGAACGCCGCGCCCAGCACCTTTCCTTCCCGGGTCACTTTACCACCCACGCCGACAGCGGCATAGGGACCGGCGCCTGCAAACAGCTTGAGGGAAGAGCCGAGGGGAAGCTTAAAGACAACGTTCACCGGCACCTCGATGTATTTGGGGTTGGAGGTTGCGCGGTAATAAGTCGGGGAATTCGGGTCGCCGGAGCTGGTTTCAGAACCTTTGCCGGTAAAGAGAAGACCGGGTTGCAGGCTCAGCACCTTTGGAACAAGCGGGAAATCGCCAATGATGCCCACCTGGAAGGAGCTGATCTGTTTTGCGTCATCTACTTTGCCGTTGTCGGTGATCGATACGTTGGCCAGGTTCACACCTGCCCGGATCTGTTGCGCTTCAGCGTGGAGGCCTGCTACTGTCAATGCCATGCCGAGAGCAGCCATTTTCATCTTCATGTGGATCGTTTTGTTTGCCACGCTTTTGCAAAGGTCTTGCCAAAGATGCGAATACCGAAGATTGAATGTCGAATGGCGATGTTGACCATTGAGGTTGACCCACGATCAGTCGATCGGTTCCCACAGCTGCACCTTATTTCCTTCGGCATCGAGGATGTGCAGGAACTTGCCGTACTCTACGGTTTCGATCGTATCGACGATCGTGACGCCGTTGGCTTTCAGCTCCTCCGCAAGGGTCTCGAGATTCTCCACCCGGTAGTTGATCATGAATTCCTTTTCCGATGGCTCGAAGTATTTCGTGGTTTCGGAAAAGGGCGCCCACTGGGTCTGGCCTTTTTTCGTACTGTCGTCCCCTTCGAACCAGTCGAACGTTGCACCGTACGGGTTCGTGTTCAGGCCGAGGTTTTCTTTATACCATTCAGTCATTTTTTTCGGGTCCTTGCATTTGAAGAAGATGCCGCCGATGCCGGTTACTTTTTTCATGTTTGGTTGCTTGTACGTTTCTTTTGTGTCGACGTCCGCCGTTGGGAAGGTAGCAAAATAAAGTCGGCGGTGCGCGGCGGCAACCGGTGGCACACCAGGCAGGCATGCAAGGGACTACAGAGCCGATCGAACTGAACAGAAGAAGGGAGACTGGTCGCAGCAGGTATCGACGGTCGATTTGAACGATCAAACAGGGATACAATAGCAGGGGAGAGCCGCGGGGCGCGGCGCTGCTCCGGGGACAGGCTTATTGAGCTGCCGCGCGGAAGGCGCGCGCAACTGTCCGGGCAACGAGGTGCCGACCGGGAAGACCGACGCGTCGTACCCATAAAAAACCGGGTTCACAGTTCGCTTCACAGGATCAGGAAGGGGTTGTCTGAATTGAAGCCGGACTTGATCTTCCGGGCCGTTTTCGGCGAAAAACGTGTCTTGAGCCAATGAAACATCCTGGACAGCATAACAGTACTTTTAAAAAAGTGAACAGATTGGTTTCCTTTTTTTCAGAGGGTAGGCTGGTGCTGTAAGATTGAGCAACTATACCCGGGACGCACGATTCGGGGTATGTCTACAAGGTACAAAATCCTTTTCATTCCGCGTCGGGGGAAATAAACAGATATTTTTTAAGCTCATGTATAAAAGAAGCCCCACGGATAAGGTGGGGCTCTTTTTTTAGATGAACAGGTCGGCAGCGCCTTCCTGCGGGGCATTTCTTAGTAATCCATACCGCCCATGCCGCCCGGCATTCCCCCCGGCATACCGGCACCGGCGCCTTTCGGCTCTGGCTTGTCGGCGATGACGCACTCGGTCGTCAGCAGCATACCGGCAATGGACGAGGCGTTCTCGAGGGCGATCCGGGTGACCTTGGTCGGGTCGATGACACCGGCTGCAATGAGGTTCTCATACACTTCGGTGCGGGCATTGAAGCCAAAATCGCCTTTGCCTTCGCGTACTTTGTTGACAACCACGCTTCCTTCGATGCCGCAGTTCTCCACGATCTGGCGCAGCGGCTCTTCGAGCGAGCGGCGAACGATCTGGACGCCTGTTGCTTCGTCCGCATTGAGGGTGTCGATATTGTTCAGCGCTTCTACCGCGCGAACATAAGCAACGCCACCACCGGGCACGATGCCTTCTTCAACCGCCGCACGTGTTGCATGCAGGGCGTCGTCGACGCGGTCTTTCTTTTCTTTCATTTCCACCTCGGTGGCAGCACCGACGTGCAGAACGGCAACGCCGCCGCTCAGCTTGGCCAGGCGCTCCTGCAGCTTCTCGCGATCGTAATCGGAGGTTGTGCTTTCGATCTGGGAACGGATCTGGTTGATGCGTGCTGTGATGTCGGCTTTCTCACCGCGACCGCCCACAACAGTGGTGTTGTCCTTGTCGATCACAACGCGCTCGCAGCGGCCGAGATAAGTAAGGTCGGCGTTCTCAAGCTTGTAGCCTTGCTCTTCGGAGATAACGATGCCTTTGGTCAGGATCGCGATGTCCTGGAGCATTTCCTGGCGGCGGTCGCCGAAGCCGGGAGCCTTGACAGCAGCCACTTTCAGCGTGCCACGCAGCTTGTTCACCACGAGGGTTGCCAGTGCTTCGCCTTCGAGGTCTTCAGCGATGATCACCAGCGGTGCGCCTTGCTGGGCCACCTTCTCGAGGATGTGCAGGATGTCCTTCATGTTGCTGATCTTCTTGTCGTAGATCAGGAGATAAGGGTTGTCCATTTCGGCCTGCATCTTCTCGCTGTTCGTAACGAAATACGGAGAGATATAGCCGCGGTCGAACTGCATGCCTTCCACCACGTCAACCGTGGTTTCGATGCCTTTTGCTTCTTCGATCGTGATGACGCCGTCCTTGGAAACTTTTTCCATGGCCTGGGCGATCAGCTTGCCGATCTCGCTGTCATTGTTGGCAGAGATGGTAGCCACCTGCTCGATCTTCTGGTTGTCGTTACCGACCGTTTGCGATTGCTGCTTCAGGTTTTCGATCACCGCTTTAACGGCTTTGTCGATACCGCGCTTGAGGTCCATCGGGTTGGCGCCGGCAGCAACGTTCTTCAGGCCTTCGGTGATGATGGCCTGGGCGAGAACGGTTGCGGTCGTGGTACCGTCACCGGCGATGTCGGCTGTCTTGGAAGCCACTTCCTTCACCATCTGGGCGCCCATGTTCTCGATGGCGTCTTCCAGCTCGATCTCTTTGGCAACGGACACACCATCTTTAGTAACGGCAGGTGCGCCAAATTTCTTTTCGATGACCACGTTGCGGCCTTTCGGTCCGAGGGTCACTTTCACGGCGTTGGCGAGGATGTCAACACCTTTCTTCATTTTATTGCGGGCATCAGTTTCGAAAAACAGTTGTTTTGCCATGGTATAAATAATTAAAAATTTAGAATTCAAAAGTCAAAAGCGCGAAACGCGGCTTCCGACCTCAATGTTTTGACTGATTACTTTTGCGTTTTGACTTTGTCTTACACGATCGCGAGGATATCGCTTTCACGCATGATCAGGAAGTCGCTTCCTTCGATAGAGATCTCCGTACCGGCATATTTACCGTACAGTACGGTATCGCCTTCCTTCACGGTTACAGGTTCGTCTTTCTTGCCGGGCCCCGCCGCGATCACAACGCCACGCTGTGGCTTTTCCTTCGCCGTATCGGGGATGATGATGCCTCCGGCTGTCTTTTCTTCAGCGGCAGCCGGCTTCACGATCACGCGGTCGTGCAGGGGGGTAACAGATACTTTGTTAGCCATACAATCTAAATTTTAGGTTTAACAGTTGAGAGAGATACCGGCGTTTTTGCCGGTGCGCAAAGGTAGGCGAAAAGGGTGCCAGCAGCCGATTATGGTAAAAATTGACAGGTTCCGCCGCAAACTTGACGGATTTGCACAGAAATTCTGACAGGGCTTCGCGTTCTGTCAGACAGCCCGGGGTCCGACTGCCAGGATGGATGAGAAGATCATGACGCTGCTGGAGCTCACGGCAGACGACCAGGTCCGCGACAACTGCCAGGCCGCACATCGGGCCACCCAATGGAATCCAGGCAAAGAGGGTCATGCCAATGAAATCGTAAATCTGAAACTGTAAATCGAGAATCCCTCACCGGCTCCCCTATCTTTGCCGGCTCAAAAGCTCTTACACGATGATCAGCAGAAGGAATATCCGGGTGAAGGTGATGCAGACGCTTTATACCATCAGCACAATGGATGGACAGGAAAAGCCCGGTGAGCCGCAGAGATTGCTCCAGCGCCATTTCGACCAGTCAAAAGACCTCTTTCAATATTTTCTCTTTTTTCTTTCCGAAGTAGCGTCCTACGCGGAAATGGATTCGTACCAGCGCTGCAGCAAGCACCTGCCTTCGTATGAGGACCTTCACGTCAACACCAAGATCGCCGGGAACGAGCTCCTGTGGCGCATTAAAGAGGAGCCCTCCATCAAAAAGGAATGGGAGACGGCCAAGCCTGGCCTGCGCATCGACCGCGACCTCGTGAAGAAGACCTACGCCCAGCTTGCCGAGGCCGACCTCTATAAGAAATACATCTCCACCCCGTCACGCGAGCGCGCCTCCGAGCGTGAGATCCTCGAATACATTTTCGAAGAGCTTCTTCTTCCCAACGAGAACTTCATCGCTCACCTCGAGGAGCTGTACAGCAACTGGGAAGATGATGGCGAGATGGTCGTGCAGCTGGTGAAAGGCTCGCTGCAGAAGCCGGGCTCGGCCGACCTCACGCAATTCATTGCAGGCGACAAGCACCAGTTCGCCAAAAGCCTCCTGTCCACCGTCATCGAAAAGAACGAGCACCTGCAGGAATTCATCTACCCGAAGCTGAAGAACTGGGATTCGGAGAGGATCGCATCGCTCGACATGATCCTTATGAAGATGGGCGTCGCGGAGCTTCTCTATTTCGAAACGATCCCGCCCAAGGTCAGCATCAATGAGTATATCGAGCTGGCAAAAGAATACAGCACTGCGCAAAGCGGGCAGTTCATCAACGGCATTCTTGACGGCATTCACAAGGACCTCGTGCAGGACGGAAAGCTGCAGAAAACAGATTTCCGGAAAAGCTGACAAGGGCTACCTTTGTCCGCGCAACAAGAAACCAGCTATGAAACAATTCTATTTTGCAGCCCTCGCTGCGACACTGCTTGCCGCCTGCAACACGAACGATACGAAGACAGCCGGCTATACAAAGGAAGATTCCATCAAGCACCAGCGGATGATGGACTCCGTGAACGACTCCGCCAACTTCACGTCGATCCAGTGGCTCGACTCCATGCACCAGGATCTCGGCAAGGTCAATGAAGGCGCGAAAGTAGAAGTGAGCTGGCGGTTCCGCAACACCGGCAAAAAGCCCCTGATCATCAGCCAGGCCACTGCAAGCTGCGGATGCACAGTTGCAGAAAAACCGGAAGAGCCGATCGCCCCCGGCGCTGAAAGCCGCATCAAGGCTACGTTTGACAGCGAAGGCCGCGCCGGCACCAACACGAAGAGCGTTTCGGTCATGGCCAACACCAGCGGTACCACCAACCACCAGCTGTCGTTCGCCGTCGACGTCCAAAAGAAATAATTACAATCACCAATCACTCCATCATGTATTTACTCCAAGCAGCACCATCGGGCGGCGGATTCCAGTTCATTTTTCTCGGCGGGATGATCCTCGTCTTCTGGCTGTTCTTTATCCGGCCGCAGGCCAAGAAGGCCAAGCAGCAAAAGTCCTTCATTGAGAACCTCGGGAAGGGCGACAAGATCGTTACCATCGCGGGTATCCATGGCACGATCAACAAGATCAACGAAGACGGCACCATCAGCCTCGAGACGAACCCGGGCAGCTATCTCAAGATCGAAAAGAGCGCGATCTCTCTCGAGTGGACCACGCAGCTCCAAAAGACACTGAATGGCGGAACGCTTGCCGTTGCCGACAAGAAATAAAGAACCGATCTCTTTTCCCCGAGCCCCGGGACGCCCCAAGCGTTCCGGGTTTTTTTTACGCCGGATGTCGCATCTTTGGTCCATGCTCAAGATCGGGATCACTGGTGGGATCGGTTCAGGGAAGACCACAGTAGCGAAGGTGTTCGCGCTGTTGGGCGTACCCGTGTACTATGCCGACGAAGCGGCCCGCCGCCTCTACGCCACGGATGCCGCGCTGCAGGCGGCTCTGCGTGCAGAGTTCGGGGACGATCTCTTTGCAACGGGGACGCTCGATCGGGGCCTGCTCGCATCGCGTGTATTTCCGTTTCCGGAGCGTCTCGCCCTGCTCAACAGCCTCGTTCACCCGCTGACCATTGCCGATGCAAACACGTGGATGAAAGCGCAAACGGCGCCCTATGTTTTAAAGGAAGCGGCCCTGCTGTTCGAAAGCGATGCCGCTGCAGGTCTCGACAAGATCATCGGGGTGAGCGCACCGAAGCCACTGCGACTGAAACGCGCCATGGACCGCGACGGCGCCTCGCGCGAGGCCATTCTCGACCGCATGAGTCGCCAGATCGATGAGAGCATCAAGATGCGGCTCTGCGATTTCGTGATCGTCAATGACGAGCAACAGGCGGTGATCCCCCAGGTGCTCGAGCTGCACAGGAGGCTGCTGGCGGGAGTGGAGTAGTGTTCGCAGGAACCACCAGGCCTCGAAGCGCGCTGAGACACAGCCTACCCCAGGGATGTCATGCTGACTCATGTCAGCACCTTTCCCAATCGAAGAAGTACAAAGCTGCCCGAAGGCTGTCAGGCATCAGAATAAAAAGGAAGTGACCGGTAGAAATGAACCAGGCGTCGGAGGTAGGTTGCACTTGTAAGGGAAGGTGCTGACATGCGTCAGCATGACAGTCTCATAAACGACCCCATTCACGATTCACCATTCACCATTCACCCCCCCCCCTCACGAACCCAGCTTCGCAAGCGCCGTCTTGATCTTTTCAAATCCTTTTTCGATATTGGGCATGCTGTTGGCAAACGAGAGGCGCAGGCATCTGCTGTCGCCGAAGGCCGAGCCGGTTACCGTAGATACATGGGCCTTATTCAGCAGGTACATGCTCAGGTCATCCGCATTATTGATCACGTCGGTTCCGTCGGAGCGACCGAAATAATGATCCACGCACGGGAACGCGTAGAAGGCGCCGTCGGGCTCAGCGAACTCAAACCCTTCGATGCCGCGCATCAGCTCCATGACACGTTCCTTGCGTCGTGTGAACTCGGTGACCATCAGTTTCGTTGCGTCGAGCGGCGCGTTGAGAGCCACGATGGCGGCCCGCTGCGCGATAGCGTTGGTGCCGCTCGTGAATTGTCCCTGCAACTTTTCGCAGGCGCGGGCCAGGGCTGCGGGGGCCGCTATATAGCCAAGGCGCCAGCCCGTCATCGCGAAGCCCTTGCTCAGGCCGTTGACGACGATGGTGCGGTCCTTCACTTCTTCAAAATGCGCAATGCTTTCGTGGCAGCTGCAGTAGTTGATGTATTCGTAGATCTCGTCGGAGATGATCGCTACCTGCGGGTGCCGTGCAAAGACGGCAACGAGAGCGGCGAGCTCCTCCTTGCGATACACGGCGCCGCTGGGGTTGCAGGGAGACGAGAACATGAACAGCTTCGTTTTTGGCGTGATGGCCGCTTCGAGCTGCTCCGGTGTGATCTTGTAACCGGTTTGAAGCGTGGTCGGCAGCAGCTTCACGGTACCCTGCGCCAGCTGCACGAGCGCGGCGTACGTGACCCAGAACGGAGTGGGGATGATCACCTCGTCGCCCACGTCGATGAGGCTGAGAACAACGTTGGCCAGGCTGTGCTTGGCACCCGTCGAGACGACGATGTTCTCGGGGGCATAGTGAAGGTCGTTGTCGCGCAGGAGCTTCGCGCAGACGGCTTCTTTGAGGTCGAGGTAGCCACCAACGGGTGTGTAGTGGCTCCAGTTGTCATTTATGGCCTTGATGGCGGCTTCCTTGATATGTTGCGGTGTGTCGAAATCGGGTTCGCCCAGGCTCAGATCAGTGATGTCGATGCCCTGTGCGCGCAGCTCGCGGCCGAGCCGGGCCATCTTGAGTGTCTCCGGCTCGCTGAACCGGTTGAGAAGAGAAGATAGTTGCATGCAATCGATTATAGAAAGGGGCAAATGTAACGTGTTCTACTCTCCATACGTCATTTTAAAAGGGGACAGATCGGGCTTGTGACGACGCGGCCGCGCACGCTCATAATCATACAGAACGCGGCCCAGGTTTTTCAGGAACGGCAGCCCGACGGTATCGTAATCATAGTGGTCGTCGTTGAAGATCGCGTCGCTGTTGCAATAGATCGTGGCGCTGAGAAGAAACTCGATGCCGTTGTCGAAATCAACGATATAGGCTGCGTCCGTCAGAAAGCCGTAGGCATCTCCCTCCTTGTTGAAGATGCGCACCGACGGGTTCTCCAGTCGACCCGACCCGCCGAAGAGAAGCAGCTTTGAATACGCATCGGGATAGGACGTATCATACGACGGAAAACGCGATTCCGACGGCGCCATCGACATATACCTGTACACGAAATTGTAATCGGCCCTTGTCAGGCCGAACCTCTTTTTCTTCGGAACGGCCTCCGGGAAGAGAAGGCTTGTGAGGATCGAATGAAGGTCGGGGAGGGAGAGCCGGTTCTTTTTGGAAAAGTCGAACGGTGCGTTGACGACTTGACCGCGGCTCATATAACCGTTGCCGAGAAGCGTCTGCCGCTGCTGCCAGCGCATGAGGCTGACGGCCTCCGGTTGCGCCAGCAGAAGACGCCCGGTCGTGTCGAAAAAACGGACGGGATTGGTCCTCCGGTTCTGCGCTTCCGACAGGCTTACCTGGAGACGGTGGATGATCTGCGCGCTGTCATAGCCCATGCCGTGCAGGGCTTTATTGATATAGTCGGGTCCCAGGAATTCGAACAGGCGGTTGTAGGCGTCGTTGTCGCTGACCAGCAGGATCTTCCGGATATACTGCGCGATCGTCGGCCGGCCGTCAGGCGTGGACGGGTCGTTGAAGACGGGGGCCTGGCCGGGTGAGCCGGCTTCCGTGATGAACGAGGAGGCCGGGGTGAGGCCCGACGAAGCCAGCTCATTGACGCGCTGCAGGGCAAGGAGGGCGACGGGCAGCTTCACCGTGGACGCAGGGTAGAAATAGGAGGAGCGGTCGACGTTGAGATCGTAATTCGTGAACTGGGGCTTGTTGCCCGAGGTCCGGTCGATCTTCGTGTAGATGACCTGCACGCGGTAGCGGGCCGGGTCGGCAAGGATCGGCTCGAACAGGCCCGAGCGGTGCAGAAGATTCAACAGGAACGTATCCGACGCAGCTGCAACTGTCCCGCTCCCTGCCGGTGAGCGAGAGGGGGCAGCCACGCGCGCAGGCGGACGACATCCGAAAACCAAAACCACCGCCAAAATGTTAAATAAAAGTCTAATTTGTTTCATTCCACCTAAAATTAGGCAGAAACGGCGTTTCCAGCCGGCCGAAAAGGGGCGGAAAGACGCCGTTTTAGCCGCTTCATTTATCGGCTAAAAGGCTATATTTGCCCCTCTTTAAAAAAACCGTGTATGCAACTGAAAGGCCTGGTTCGCTTTTTTACTATTCTGCTTATCATCTACTCCATTTATGAACTCTCCTTTACCTGGGTCGTGCGCAGCCACGAGCGGAAAATGGAAGCCAAAGCCAAGAGCTGGGTCGCCCAAAACTTTCGCAACGCCACGCCTGCTCAGCGGGAAGAAGCCCAAAAGGCCCGCCTGCGCCGCCTGCTTGACAGCACCAAGGACCAGACCGTTCACTACGGCATCCAGGGCGCCATCTCTTACCAGCAAGCGAAAGAGAACGAGCTCAACCTCGGTCTCGACCTCCAGGGCGGTATCAACGTAACCATGGAAGTGGAGCTTTCCGGCCTGCTTCGCTCTATGGCCAATAACTCAAAAGACCCCAATTTCCTGAAGGCCCTTGAGAATGCAAACGTTCGCAAGGCCAATAGCGACGCTGATTTCGTAACCCTGTTCAATGACGAATACCACAAGATCGCACCGGACGCGCGCCTCGCCTCCCTCTTTGCCGTTCCCGGCCAGGACCGTATCAAGCCCAACGATTCCGATGCCGACGTTCTCCGTGCCATCCGTGCCGAAGCCAACGACGCCTTCGACCGCACCTCGCGCATGCTGACAACGCGTATCGACCAGTTCGGTGTCGCCCAGCCAAGCATCAACCCCGACCGCAACCGCGGAACGATCACCGTGGAGCTGCCAGGCGTTCAGGACCAGGAGCGCGTTCGCCGCAACCTCCAGTCATCCGCCAACCTCCAGTTCTGGGAAGTGTATAATATCAGCGAGCTGCAAAACCAGATCGTAAAGGCTGACGAAGCCTTTGTTCGCATGGAGAACGGCAAGGCCGAAGGCGATACGACGGCGGTGGCCGACAGCCAGGCGCTGGCCCGCTCGAAGCACCTGGGCAGCTTTATCCAGTTCAACATCAACCCGCAGAATGGCCAGGCCATCGACAACGGCCAGATCGGCTACGTCAGCATCACCGACACAGCGATCGTTCGTTCCTACCTCGAGACGCCATCGGTTCGCAACGCCTTCCCTGCCGACATCGCCTTTGTTTACGGCGTACCCGATGTGCGTGAAAACAAGAAAATGAACTTCGTGGCCCTCTACGGCCTGAAAACATACGGCCGCGACCGTCCCAAGCTGGAAGGCGACGCCATCACAGACGCGCGTGCCGACTTCAACCAGACCTCCGGTAAATCGGAAGTGTCCATGAAGATGAGCCCATCAGGCGCCCGTATCTGGGCAGACATGACCGGTGCCAACATCGGCCGCGCCATCGCCATCGTTCTTGATAACAACGTCTACAGCGCCCCGAATGTCAACGACAAGATCGAAGGCGGCAACTCGAATATCTCCGGCTCTTTCACGCCACAGGAGGCGACCGACCTCGCCAACAACCTGAAGATCGGTAAGCTCCCGGCGCCTGCCAAGATCGTACAGGAGCAGGTTGTCGGCCCGACACTGGGTGCCAACGCGATCCACGGCGGCATCATGGCCTTCGCGATCTCCTTCCTCGTCATCTTCCTCCTCATGCTGGTGTATTATAATACCAGCGGCTGGGTGGCCAATATTGCCCTTATCCTCAACCTGCTGTTCACGATCGGTATCCTGACAGGTCTCGGCGCAACGCTGACGGCCCCGGGTATCGCCGGTCTCGTACTGACCATCGGTATGGCGGTTGACACCAACGTAATTATCTACGAGCGCATCAAAGAAGAGCTCACACGTGGCAAGACCTACGTGCAGGCCGTCAATGAAGGCTACCGCCGCTCGCTGCCTCCTGTGCTTGACGCACACGTTACGACCCTCCTCACGGCGATCATCCTGTTCTCGTTCGGTCTCGGTCCTGTAAAAGGCTTCGCCACCACGCAGATCATCGGTATCCTCCTGTCGCTGTTTTGCGGTATCCTGGTGAGCCGCTGGGTGTCCGACATCTTCACAAACAAGAAGCGTCACCTGGAATATTTCACCGGTGTTTCCCGCCGCGTATTCAAGCATGCTGCTTTCAAGTTCATCGAGTACCGAAAGGTGGCTTACGTCATCTCCGGCATTGTGCTGGCGCTGGGTGTCGCCTCCCTGTTCAACGGCTTTGACGAAGGCGTTGAATTCAAAGGCGGCCGCAGCTATATCGTCCGCTTCGACAAGCCAGCCGATATCGAGCAGGTTCGCACGGCCCTGACGACCTCGTTCGGCGAGTCCCCGATCATCAAGACCATCGGCACGAACAACCAGCTCGACATCACGACCTCTCACCTGATCGAAAGCACCAACCCGCGCACGGACTCGATCGTTGAATCGAAGCTCTTTGCCGGCCTGCATAATTTCCTGCCTGCAAATACAACGTATGACCAGTTTGATAAGCAGTATAAGCTCGGTACCAACACGGTGCTGCCAACGATCTCGGATGACCTGAAGGCCGGCGCCGTCAAAGCCACGATCTTCTCCATCCTGATCATCTGCCTTTATATCTTCATCCGCTTCCGCGACTGGCGCTACTCGCTCGGTACCATCGTTGCCCTCCTCCACGACGTGCTCGTAACGCTCGCCGTGTTCTCCTTCCTGCGCAACGTTGTTCCGTTCCCGCTTGAGATCGACCAGCACTTCATTGCCGCGGTTCTGACGGTGATCGGTTTCTCGATGAACGATACCGTGATCGTGTTCGACCGGATCCGCGAGTACAGCCGGAACATGATCGGCGCTCCCAAAGAGACGATCATCAATAAGGCGATCAACGATACGCTGAGCCGCACCATCATGACATCACTGACCGTGTTCCTGACGATCCTGATCCTGTTCCTGGTTGGTGGCGAGGTGACGCGCGGCTTTGCCTTCGCCATGCTGATCGGTGTGATCACGGGTACGTATTCGTCCATCTTCGTTGCGGCCCCGATCCTGGTTGACCTGGGTGGCAAGAAAGCCCTTGGCAGCGAAGACCGCGCCGTTGTTGCCCGGACGGCTCCCCGCGAAAAAGCAGTGATCACGAAATAAGTAATCTCGATGTAATGGAAAGCCCCGGACCCTGGTCCGGGGCTTTTTTTGGTTTGACCACGGACGCAGAAAAGTGTAGGAGAACAGAAAGAAGTGAATGGTGAGCGGGTGAGTGGTGAGTGGTGAATAGTGAATGATCAATAGTGAGCGCTTCGATTAAAGTCCTGGCTGCAAAATGCGCTGGCAGTCATCCCGAGC
>JAQBNP010000049.1 GCA_028288515.1 Flaviaestuariibacter sp.
GCCGGATCGAATGATAGGCCAGCGGATGACGGTGAAGGTCGTTGATGAAAAAGCCGCGGCGGCAATTTTCCCGGAGCCACTGAAGTTGCGCCACCAGCTCATCTTCATTAAAATGATGACAGAATAAGGATGAAAAAATGATGTCGGGTGATGCTTCGAAAACAGCGTCCCGGTAGTCCGAGCAAGAAAAAAAAATACCGGCATTCCCGCGAACGGACTGTGCGAAGCGGATGCAGTTAGGGTTCATGTCGATCCCTGAAAGCCTCACCGGCAGGCCCTTTCGCGCCGCCCATTGCTTGATGGCGCGCAGGTTATCGCCGCCGCCGCAGCCGATCTCGACGATGCTGAGAGGAGCTTCCAGCCTCTCCTTTCCCATGATCGAGCGCAGGCCAGCGATGGTGACCTTATGCCCGCCGAGAAGACGGTTGATCGTGTCAAGCTCCTCCATATTTTTCCGGATGGCATCGAATGGAATGTCCGGCTCGTCGAGCAGCTCCCTTTTGTTTGATCGATGGTGGAAGGAAGGCATCAGGTGTGCGCGGTAAATGTTTCAACGGTGAGGCCGGGACCGAACGCGGCCCCCAGCATTTTTCGCATCGGCTGACGACCCTGCATTTTTTGCTTCAGCACGAACAGGATGGTCGCAGACGAAAGATTACCGACGTCCTGCAAGGTCTTGTAAGAGTGGTCCAGCTGGCTATTCGTGAAGCCGAGGCTTTTATGAATGGCTTCCAGGATGCGCTTACCGCCCGGATGAATACACCAGTCCGTTATATCGTCTGCGCTGCCACCGGCGCGGGACATAGCGCGTTCGACGATGCCTTTGAAATCCTCCTCGATCAGGTCTGGAATATAGCCGCTGAGCGTCATCAGGAAACCCGTCGATGAAAGCTCCCAGGCCATATCCCGCCGTCCTTTCGGGATCACCTCGCTGTAGAAATGATCGAGGTGGATTCCCTCTCCCTCCACGTCGGCACCGACGATGAGCGCGGCCGCGGAACCGTCGCCAAACAACAATGAGGAAGCGATATTGTCCATCGTTTGCTCGCGCTGAAAATGGAGGGTGCACAACTCCGTGCACACCACGAGAACCTGCGCATGCCTCTCGCTGCGGCAGATGGCATCAGCGATCTTCAGGGCATGGATGGCGGCATAGCAGCCCATAAAATTGATGGACGTGCGAAAGATATCGTTGGGGAGATCCATCAGCTCCATCACTTGCAGGTCGAGGCCCGGCGCGCTCATGCCGGTGCAGCTGACCGTAATGAGGTGCGTGATCTTTTGTGGTTGATGGCGATGCCCCAGGCAATCGCGGATGGCATCAACGGACAGCAAGGGCGCCTGCTTTTGGTAAACGGCCATGCGCTGCTCGAGCGACGGGAAGGGCTCGAGGTTTTCCGTTTGCGGGTAGAATTTCCATTCGCCCACGGGACGGCTGTAATCCGGGATCACGGAGTAGCGCTGGCCAATGCCGCTCTGGCTGTAGAGGAAGCGCATCTTGCGCCGGTCGGCCTCGCTGGAGGCATAGACCTGCTGCATAAATTGCAGGATGGTTGCCTGCGGATGACAGTAGGCTGGAAGCGCCGTACCGATGGAAAGGATCTTGCTCACGTTCTCAACAGGTTAAGGGTGATGAAAAACGCAGTCGTTCCGAGCGTGGCCAGAACATTCATGCGGAGACTGTTGCGGAAGTTGGCCGCCGCTTCGTTTCTCCATACGCTGGTCATCCAGTAAAGGAAGAATCCGACTGCCGGTCCTGTACTAACGAGGAAGCCCACCCAATAGTTTAGATGACCGGCCCCAAAGAGGAAATAAAATCCGGCGGTCGCTGCGCCGAAGAGCAGGGCGCTGAATAGAAAGGTACCCCGGTAGCCGAGCAGAGAGCTCAGTGTCTCCACCCCGTCGGCGCGGTCTGCAGCGTGCTGGTAAACCTGTGTCAGGGGGTATAGGGCGCCGATCAAAAGGCTCGCGAGCAAGAGCGGAAGAAGGGGAACACGCAGGCTGTGCACGGCACTGCTGCCGTGGTAGGAAAGATAAAAAACCAGCGCACCCTGGAACAGGAAGACCGTCAGGAAACCCAGCACAGGAAAGCGCTTCAGCCGGATACCGCGGTAGCTGTACGCGCGCGACGCCGCGATATACAACCCAACGCCGGCAGCAAAAAGAGGCGTCACCAGGAAGGATAAACCGATGGCTACCGCGTCCATCCCAACCGTAACATAGAAGAGCTGGCGTGTCGGCGGCAGCGGGCTTTCCAGTCCCCCGATCGGCGCTGTATCACGATCCATAAATGAATTGTAACCGTTGCTGGCAGGGTAGACGAGCACATGCAGAATGAAGAACACAATCGCTGCATTGCCCACATCGACGGATGGAAGCTGGCTCAGGGCGAAGAGGTAAACCGGCAGCAGGAACAGCGAGAAATGAAAGCGGAGAAGCTGTATGGTCGACGGGTGAAACACATCGTCAAGTTAGGGAATTCCAGACGTTTGGCCGGCCGGTAAAAAACTGCGGGCACGTTTTCACCCCTCCCTATCTTTGCCGCAGTTCTTTACGTTTACTTATCCAGAAAGGCTGAGGGTAATGGCCCACAGACGCCTTGACAACCTGCCGCAACCTGTTGCGTGCAAGGTGCCAATTCCATCCGCGCATCGCGTGGAGAGATAAGTCAGAATTTCGCTTCGCGGGCCTACAGGCCTGTGGCGTCTTCTGATGCATCGGGGCGCGCCCTCTTTCTTCCTGGTCATTTTTTTTCTTAAAACAATTCCCGATATGAGCGGCAGAAAACTGACCATCGGCCTCTTCGGCTTTGGCGTCGTGGGCGAAGGCATCTACAACGTATTACAGCAGGCATCCTCTCTCCAGGCGACGATCAAAAAGATCTGCATCAAGCACCCCGGGAAGAAACGGGCGGCCGACCCCAACCTGTTCACAACCGACGCCGAAGCGCTTCTCAACGATCCCGGCATCAACCTCATCGTTGAATTGATCGACGACGCCGACGACGCGTTCATCATCGTGTCCACGGCTCTCCGGAACGGGAAGGATGTCGTGAGCGCGAACAAGAAAATGATCGCCGAGCACCTCCCCGATCTTCTGGCGCTGCAAGCCGAGCACGGCACGTCGCTGCTGTACGAAGCGTCGGTGTGCGGCTCCATTCCGATCATCCGCAACCTCGAGGAATATTACGACAATGACCTTCTCGACAGCATCACGGGCATCGTCAATGGATCCACCAATTTCATCCTGACGAAGATGGCCGAGGACGGCCTTGCCTATAAAGATGCGCTTCTCCAGGCCCAGCAGCTTGGCTTTGCCGAATCCAACCCAACCCTCGACGTCGACGGTTATGATGCGCTGAACAAGCTCACCATCCTTCTCGCCCATACCTACGGCGTCGCCGCCCGGCCCACCAGCCTGCTTTTCAAAGGGATCAGCCAGCTGCACCCCACAGACGCGACCTATGCCGCCACCAGGGGATACAAGATCAAGCTCGCGGCGCAGGTCCGCCGCATGGGCCGCGGCCAGGTAGCCGCGCAGGTACTGCCCCAGTTCGTCAAGCCCGATAGCCAGCTGTTCGGTGTGCGCAACGAATACAACGGCGTTATCATCGAAAGCCACCTGGCGGACCAGCAGTTCCTCTACGGAAAGGGGGCCGGCCGCTACCCGACATCCTCCGCGGTCCTGAGCGACATCGCCGCCCTGCGGTACCAGTACAAATACGAATACCGCAAGCTGCACAGCCCCGAGAAATACTCCGTCACGCAGGACTATTATCTCAATGTCTATGTAAGCTTCAACAATTGGAGCGAGGTCAGCAAATGGGATTTTGAAAGTATCGACGAATTTCACAGCACGCAGGAGCGGCAATACCTGGCCGGCACCATCCATGTGGAAAAACTGATGCGCGCGGACTGGTTTCAATCGCCTGCCGTGTCGCTCATCGTCATGCCCGATGGCCTCGTCAGGAAAGACGCGATCGCTCTTAAATCCATTAAGAAGATCAGCCTCCAGCTCGGCGGCATTTTTGAATAAGACATGAAGATCTACGCACACGGCAACCTCTTCCCCCTCGAAAGCGGCACCACGCTTCCGGGCCTGGCCATCGCCTATGACACGTGGGGGACACTCAACGATACAGGCGACAATGTGGTCTGGATCTGCCATGCGCTCACCGCAAGCTCTGACGCAGCGTCCTGGTGGCCCGGCCTGATCGGACCAGGCCTGCTTTTCGATACCGATCGCTACTTTATTGTTTGCGCCAACATCATCGGGTCCTGCTACGGGACGACCGGCCCACTCAGCACCGACCCGCCTTCTGAGCGACCCTGGTTTGGCCGCTTCCCGCTTGTGTCGATCCGCGACATGACAGGCGCTCACAGGCTTCTCGCTACTTATCTCGGCATCAGGCGCCTTCACCTGCTCACCGGTGGCAGTATGGGCGGCTACCAGGCACTGGAGTGGGCCGTGATTGACCCGGCATTCGTTGCCAGCCTTCTTCTCATCGCCACATCGGCGCGTGAAAGCGCGTGGGGCATCGCCATCCACACTGCGCAGCGGTTGGCCATCGAAGCCGATCAAAGCTGGGGCGATGAGAGTCCAGGTGCGGCCGCGCGCGGACTGAAGGCCGCACGCGCCATCGGTATGCTTACGTACCGCAGCTACGATGCCTATGCTGCAACCCAAACCGATCCTGACAGCGGGAAGCTCGACGGCTTCCGCGCTTCATCCTACATTCATTACCAGGGAGACAAGCTCGTCAGCCGCTTCAACGCCTACAGCTATCACGTCCTTACGCGTGCCATGGATACACACAATCTTGCCCGCGGCCGTGGTCGTCTCCAGGAGGTTCTTCGAAGCATCACGGCGCGAACGTTGGTGATGGGCATCACGTCCGATCTTCTCTGCCCGCTCGCCGAGCAGGCCTTGCTGGCCGAACAGATCCCCGGCGCCCGGCTCGTTTCTTTCGATTCGCTTTATGGCCATGATGGCTTTCTCGTCGAGACCGCCACCATCACCAGGCATGTTGACCACTGGCTTTCTTCACCAAACAAATCACAGAAATGAAACTCCATCCGCTCACTGCCGCTATCCGCACACAGGTCGACCGCACACCCGAGGGCGAGCATTCATCGCCCCTGTTTCTCACGAGCTCTTTCTGTTTCGACAATGCCGAGGAAATGCGGGCGGCCTTCGCTGACGAAACGGACGACAATATCTATTCGCGCTTTTCCAACCCAAACACGCGCGAGCTCATTGACCGCGTGTGCGCCCTCGAGGGTGCGGAGGCCGGCTTCGCCATGGCATCGGGAATGAGCGCCGTCTTTGCCTCGTTCATGGCGCTGCTCCGCCAGGGCGACCACCTGCTCTCATGCAGCGCGGTGTTTGGCAGCACGCACACCGTGATCACGAAATACCTTCCGAAATACGGCATCGAGTCCAGCTATTTTGCGGCCGACAAGCCGGAAACCTGGGAAGCCCTTATCCGGCCCAATACGAAGATGATCTATATCGAAACGCCAACCAATCCCGGCCTCGATCTCATCGACCTGGAGGCGATCGGCGCCCTGGCAAAAAAGCACAACATCATCCTCAATGTCGACAACTGCTTCGCCACACCCGTTTCGCAGCAGCCGATCCGGTTCGGCGCGGACCTCGTCGTACATTCTGCCACCAAATGGCTCGACGGGCAGGGCCGTGTTCTGGGCGGCCTCGTGGTCGGGCGCAAAGACCTGATCCACGAGATCTACCTGTTCTGTCGCAGCACGGGTCCGGCGCTCTCTCCCTTCAATGCTTGGATTTTGAGCAAGAGCATTGAAACCCTGGATGTGCGCATGGAACGCCATGCGGCCAATGCGCTTCATCTTGCCACCTCGCTGGAAGGGCACCCCGCCATTCGATGGGTTCGCTACCCGTTCCTCCCCTCGCATCCGCAATACGACATCGCCCGAAAGCAAATGCGCGACGGCGGTGGCGTCCTGTGCTTTGAGCTCGCGGGCGGGCTCGAAGCCGGCCGCCGCTTTCTCGATGGGCTGAAGCTGCTTTCCCTCACGGCCAATCTCGGCGACACACGCAGCATTGCTTCGCATCCGGCAAGCACCACGCATGCAAAACTGACGGAGGCCGAGCGGTCCACCGTGGGCATCACGCCGGGACTGATCCGGATCTCTGCCGGCCTCGAGCACCGCGACGATGTGCTCGCCGATATTCTCGGCGCATTGGACGGTGTTTGCTAAGTGATTACGCTAACTGCGGAAAAATCGCGGCAAAAAACAGCCTCATCCGTTAAACCCGGTGCATCGGAAGGCTTCCTAGCATGGTCTATGAAGAAAGTGATCCTTCAATTTGATTCACTCACCACGCTGGTAGATTTTTCGCTGACCACCCAGTTGCTCAAGTGTACCATCGACCGCCAGAAGAACACGCTCATCACCGAGCTGTCCGACGCGGAGATCGAGTTGGCGCGCCGCGGCTTCAAGGCCAGGATCCTTTCTTTTACCAGCAGCTAACTGAAGCACATGGCATTTTTTTGGAACAGAATTGGCATCGACACCAGTATGAAACGCGTCTCACTTCAATTTGAAACGATCGAGCAGCTCAGCGAGTATGCGGAGGTCATCAACATCGATAAATGCAAGACAGACAGGCGGAAGCGCACGATCCGCGGTGAGCTTTCTGACGCCGACATCGAGCTTGCCGTGCTGGATTATGGCGGCGTGGTGCTCCAGGAAATGCAGGTCGACTAATGAATATTCAACCGTGACGATTGAATCTCAAAGGGAGAAACAATAAACGATCATCAATGCTCCCCTCTCTATGATCAGGGGGCCGTTGCCCGGCCCGCTACGCGCCACCCGTTACGCGCCGTTTCAACGCCTCACATTCAGCACCGCAACAATGACGATCAGCAGCAGCTCGATGACGAATACCTTCCGGGGACGAAGCATGCGCTGTAACACCAGGTCGATCAGGAATCCCACAATGACCACCGGCACCAGGAAAAGGTGCTGGTAACCGTAATGCTGGTTCCGGGCAATGTCGGGGTAAAGAAGAAGCACCATTTCCATTCCCGCAAGAAGGGCACTGGCAAAGTTGAGTGGTGTAAGGCGGTAACGCATCGGCAGCATCGTTTGTGCAATGAAATCGGTCCGGAAAACTCACTCGTCATTCAGGAGATCACCCGGTTGAATGCCGGTAGGCTATCCGGTTCCGTGGATCCGGCGGGTCGACACAACTGTTGTTTCGACCGAGTTGCTGGCAAAGTCCGGCAGGATCAGGTAGCATATCGGCATTGATTAGTTGGGCCGGACTAAGATAGGAAAATTGACCTGCACCTCCGGACCTTGTTATCCCGAGCCACCACGCCGTCATTGCGGGTCCCTGACACCCCCTCATAGCATGCCGCCCGGTCAGATGTCCATGCGAGCGCTTGCCGAAGCAATCTCCGCACCACCAGAGTTCTCCCGGGTGCCCCCGGTAGCACCCGCATCCTGGGCAAGGCATTTTGGGCAGAGCAAATGAGGGAAAGGAGCCGAGATCGGTGGAGTTATGCTGCCCTTCGCGGGCGAAATCCGCCAGGAATCAGTTTGCCTGACGGTTTTTTACATCACTTTCTTCCATATGTTTCCCATATGTTTTCCATATATTCTCCATATGCAACCCATATTGTACTCATATTGTACTCATATTGTACTCATATGCAACGCATATCCAACCCATATTGAACGCATATGCAACGCATATCACACACATACCAGAAGCATACCTAACGCTTCCGCAACGCATATCCAACCCATATCGCTCCCGATAGCCAGGCCCGGTTCCGACTTCTCTCTTTCCGAAACCCTTTGTGCCCCTTCGCGCCCTTCCTGCCTTCGTGGTTCAAAGCGCACGTCTCCGGTCCCTTCGGGACGACAGGCTGGAGGTGCAGGAGATGGCTTCGTTCCTCGCCATGACGAATAGTATGAAGGTGCGCGGGCTCCCTCGCTTCGCGCCCGGATGACAGTCCCAAAGTTTAGTCTCTCCACAAATCTAAAATCGTAAATCGTAAATCCCTCTTTGTGCTCCTTCGCGCTCTTCGTGCCTTCGTGGTTCAACAGACTCTCCAAAAAACTAAAATCTAAAATCGTAAATCGTAAATCCCTCTTTGTGCCCTTCGCGCTCTTCGTGCCTTCCTGGTTCAACAGACTCTCCACAAATCTAAAATCGTCAATCTAAAATCGTAAATCCTCTTTGTACCTTCCGCACATGAAACGCCTGCTTCTCGCCACCCTGGCTCTCCTCCCCTTCCTCGCCTTCAGCCAGCCGAAACCCTTTCGGTTCGCCTTTATCAGCGACACACATATCGGGTCACCAAACGGTGGCGCCGAGGAGGATCTCCGTCGCACCGTAGCGGACATCAATTCCCTGACCGGCATCGACTTCGTTGTCATCACCGGCGATATCACCGAGCTCGGAAAGAACAGCGAGATCGCCCTGGCAAAACAGATCCTGGACAGCCTCCATGTGACCTATTATATCATTCCCGGCAACCACGATACCGGCTGGAGCGAAAGCGGCGGCCTCACTTTCACCAAGGTCTTTGGGTCAGACAAGTTCAGCTTCTCCCACAACGGCATTCATTTCATCGGTTGCGCATCCGGCCCGTACGTGCGCATGAGCGACGGTCACGTGCCCCGCAGCAACATGAACTGGATGAAAGCAACGCTCGATCGCATCCCCAAAGACGAGCCGGTCATCTTCCTGAATCACTACCCGCTCGACGAGGGCCTCGACAACTGGTACGAAGTGGTGGACATGCTCAAGCAGCGCAATACCATTCTCGCCCTCTGCGGCCACGGCCATATCAACCGGCCGGTCAAGGCAGAGGAGATCCCGGCCGTGATGGGCCGCTCCAACCTCCGCGCAAAGGCAGCAGAAGGCGCCTATAACCTTGTGGACGTGCGCGCCGACAGTATCCTTTTCACCGACCGCAAGCCGGTTTCGAAAGCCGAAAAGGTCTGGACAAAAGTGGCACGCCAGCATCCTGGTTATGCGTCCGGCACGTCTTTTCCCCGTCCCGATTTTTCGATGAACACGCAGTATGCAGGCACGGTCAGGCCCGTCTGGACATACCAGTCGGCCGCCAACATTATCTCCACGCCGGTTGTCGTCAACGGCCTGGCGATCGTCGGTAACCAGGACGGAACCGTAGAAGCCCTGTCGATGAAGAACGGGCGGCGGGCATGGACGTACCAGACGCGGGGACCGATCTTTTCCTCCCCGGCCGCGTCCGGAGGCCGCATTGTTTTCGGCTCGGCCGACAGCAGCATCTATTGCCTGACGGAGAAAGGAAAGCTGGCCTGGAAAACAAAAACGAATGCATCTGTGCTGGGCTGCCCGCTGATCGCCGACGGCCTGGTTTATATTGGCGGAAGCGACCACAGCTTCCGCGCCCTGCAGCTGGCCAGCGGTCGCGAGGTGTGGCGTTTCGACGGGCTCGGCGGGCCGGTCACAAGTACGCCCGCGCTGGCTGACAGCCTTGTTGTTTTTGGCGCGTGGGACCGCAACCTGTACGCGGTCAACCGGCGGACGGGCGTGCTCGCCTGGAGCTGGAACAATGGGTCGACGGTGATCAATTACTCGCCTGCTGCCTGCATCCCTGTGATCCGCGACGGCATTGTGTACGTGGTAGCGCCGGACCGGTATTTCACCGCGCTTGACCTCGCGTCGGGAAAAACATTGTGGCGCACGAACCAGGCAACGGTGCGCGAAAGCATCGGCGTGTCGGCAGACGGAAAATGGATCTACGGAAAGACGATGCAGGACACCGTGGTGGCTTTTGCTGCCGGGCGCGAGAAGGCCCCACCGGCCTGGCTGATGAATGCCGGCTACGGGTACGAGCATGCGCCGTCGATGCTGCTGGAACGCGCAGGTACGGTCTATTTCGGAACCCGCAACGGGATCGTATACGCGATCGACCCGGCCACGCGGACCCTGCGCTGGAAATACAGGATTGACAATTCCATGGTGAACACGGTCAGCCTGCCCGGCGACGGCCAGGTGCTCGCATCCACCATGGATGGAAAGGTGTGCCTTCTGCAGGTGCGTTAGCGGCGGCCGCGGCCAACGAGCCACAGGATCAGCGCCACGACGATCACAATGATGATGATGGCGGACCAGAAGCCGGCTTTAAAGATGCCACCCACCACTTCGCAGGAGGAGAGGCTCATGGCCAATGCGATAAAACAGATCCACAGGTAGTTGATACGTGCCATAGCTTTTGTTTTCCCCACCCCATGCAAAAGCTTTGCCGCCACGGCAACAGCCAAAAAATCATGAGTCGGGAAACAGCCTAAAGCAGAAATTTCAGAAGCCGATAGCCCGCAAGAAGCAGAAGGCGGGAACAGAGGATCTGGACTGGCAAACAGCGCAAAAGAAACGAGCGCGACCGGAAACGAAACGAGAGTCGCCTTGGTGCTCCATTGCGCCGCCCAGCCTTGGTGGTTCAGATTTGAAATCCGCAATCTAAAGTCGAAAACGGCCTCACTTCTTCATGCCCGGCATCATCCGTCCCATCGGCATCTTGTTCATCATCTTCATCATTTCGCGCATTTGCTCGAACTGTTTCATGAAGGCGTTCACCTCGGTGATGTCCTTGCCGCTCCCCTTTGAAATGCGCTTGCGGCGGCTGCCGTCGATTGAATCGGGGTTTGAGCGCTCATACGGTGTCATGGAATTGATGATGGCCTCGATGCCCTTGAACGCATCATCGGAGATGTCGATGTCCTTGATGGCCTTGCCGACGCCAGGGATCATGGCCATGAGGTCCTTCAGGTTTCCCATCCGCTTGATCTGCTCCAGCTGGAGCTTGAAGTCGGCGAAGTCGAATTGATTTTTGCGGATCTTCTTCTCGAGCTTGCGGGCCTCTTCCTCGTTGAACTGGGCCTGCGCTTTTTCAACCAGGGTGGTAATGTCTCCCATCCCCAGGATGCGCTGCGCCATCCGCTCGGGATAAAAGACGTCCAGCGTATCCATCTTTTCCCCGGAGGACACAAACTTGATCGGCTTGTTGACCGTGTATTTGATGGAGAGAGCGGCCCCACCGCGGGTATCGCCGTCGAGCTTGGTGAGGACGACGCCGCTGAAGTCCAGGCGCTCATTGAAGGCCTTGGCGGTATTGACCGCGTCCTGGCCCGTCATGCTGTCCACCACGAAGAGGATCTCGTTGGGACTGACAGCATCCTTGATATTCGCCACCTCGGTCATCATCGCCTCGTCAACCGCAAGGCGGCCGGCGGTGTCGATGATCACCACGTTCTTGTTGCGGCTGCGCGCTTCGCGGATCGCGTTGCGGGCAATGTCGACCGGGTTCTTGTTCTCCAGCTCAAGGTGAACATCCACACCGATGCCTTCGGCAAGAACGCGGAGCTGCTCCATCGCTGCCGGGCGGTATACGTCGGCCGCCACCAGCAGGGGCGACAGCTTTTTCTGTGTCTTGAGGTAGTGGGCCAGCTTGCCGCTGAACGTCGTCTTACCGCTGCCCTGCAGGCCGGCAATGAGGATAACGGCGGGTGCGCCCTTGGCATTGAATTCCGCAACCTCGCCGCCCATGAGCGACACGAGCTCGTCCTTCACGATCTTGACCATCAGCTGGCCGGGAGAAATGGCATTGAGAACCTTTTCGCCGGCAGCCTTTTCCTTCACGGTATCCGTAAACTCCTTGGCGATCTTATAATTCACGTCGGCATCCACGAGAGCGCGCCGGATCTCTTTCACCGTGGTGGCGATATTGAGCTCGGTGATGCGTCCTTCGCCTTTGATATTCTTGAACGCCGATTCGAGCCTGTCACTTAAGCTTTCAAACATACACGCGGGGGTATTTCTGGTTCACACAAAATAAAAAGTGAACAATCTCGATGTTCACTTTACACGTCGCAAAGATAAAAGGTCGGCGGCGATTTCGGCTACCCTAAATAGCTCCGCAGGAGCGTCGTTTTGTGGCCGGTCTGGAGCTTGTGAATGGCCTTGTCCTTGATCTGGCGGACACGCTCGCGGGTGAGATTGAACTTCATCCCGATATCATCGAGACTCAGCGCATCTTCAACGCCGATGCCGAAATAGTAGCAGACCACTTCTTTCTGGCGCTCGGTGAGGGTGCCGAGCGTGCGGGCCACCTCGGTGTGCAGGGACTGCTTATGGGACACCTCATTGTCGGTGCTTTCGGCATTGGGATTTTCCATGACGTCGAGAAGGGTGCCTTCCTCGCCTTCCGAGAGGGGCGTGTCGACGCTGAGGTGGCGGCTGTTCATGCTCATGTTGGCGCGGACATCATCGATCTCCATATCGAGGGCTTCGGCAAGCTCTTCAACGGTGGGCTCCCGCTCGTATTCCTGCTCGAGCTGGTTGGCCATCCGCAGGATACGGGTGCTGAGCCCGACCTTGTTGAGGGGGAGGCGGACGATGCGCGCCTGGTCGGCGAGGGCCTGGAGGATCGACTGGCGGATCCACCACACCGCGTAAGAGATGAACTTGAACCCCTTGGTCTCATCGAAGCGCTGGGCAGCTTTGATCAGGCCGAGGTTTCCTTCGTTGATGAGATCCGGCAGGGACAGGCCCTGGTTCTGGTACTGCTTGGCCACCGACACAACGAAACGGAGGTTGGCGCGGGTGAGCCTGTCGAGCGAGCGCTGGCAGCCCTGCTTGATGAGGCGGGCGAGACGGACCTCCTCTTCGGCGGAGATCATGTCGACCTTGGCAATTTCCTGGAGATACTTTTCGAGGGAAGGCGATTCACGGTTCGTAATCGACTTCGTGATCTTGAGTTGACGCATACTCATAGGATGGGTTTTGGTTGGATTTCTATTGTTTGGTTTTATAGTCAGTTATTGGTCAGAAATCGAAAAAAGCCCACGTTGTACCGGATTTCACTCGCCGGTTGTCAGCCGGCGCATTCACCAAATTAGCAAATCCTGCCATTCAAACAAAAAATTATTGCAGAGTTTTGGGTTTTCACGTATACTAAGCACCTTGAAAAGGGGTAAAAAAATCTTTTGTTGCGGCGAAAGTTTTTCTATTATTGCAGCGACCGGATTAAAATGCGACGATGACAAAAAAACAATTGTACACCCTTGAATATCCCGTACGGTGCTCTCCGGGAATCCTTTACGAGTTTCTTTCCACGTCATCCGGTCTGCAAGAATGGTTCGCCGAAGAAGTCGACGACCAGGACGGCGTTTTTTCATTCTCCTGGAACGGCTCCGACGAAACGGCGGAAGTAGTGGAAAAGGAAGAAGACAAATACATCCGCTTTCATTGGAGCCACGCTCCCAAAGACGAATACTTCGAATTCCGCATCGAAAAGACCGAGGTGAGCAACCAGACCATCCTCGTGATCAAAGATTTTGCTGACAAGAAAGAGATCAAGGACCAAAGCCGCCTCTGGGACCACCAGGTAAAGGACCTCTTCCACCGCCTGGGGAATTAGCAGCAAGCAGGGCTGGAGGAGCCAGGATCCACAAGCCAGGATTAATTCCTGATTTCTGATTTCTGATTACACCCTTCAACATTGGGCATTCTTTATTGGATATTCATGATTCCCATGAGTGTCTCCCAGCTCTCCACCAGGTCTTCGGCAATGAAGTTGGCATCGCGCAGGGTCCACCGCGCGGCGATCTTGAGGTGATCGAACTGCCGGCACCGCTCGCTGAATTCCCCGGCATCGAACGATGACACCGGCAGGTAATTTTCCTCGTCAAAATGATGCTGCCACGGGTCTTCACTCACCCCGATAAAATAGCCCTTCCGCGCCAGCAGCGCGTATGACGCCTCGATCGACGGCTGCATGTCTTCCTTGTAGCGGCCTGCCAGGTGCAGCGTGCTGCTGAACTCATGCCCCCACCAGAACATCGTCCGCACCGCGAGGATATTGAGCGAGTCGAACTGCCGGGGATAGTCGAGCACCAGGTACGGAAGGCCTCCATAGTTTTCCCCCTTCGAGATCTTGGGAGGCGGCTCCAGCGCGGGCCGCAATGAATCTTCTTCCCGGAAGTAAGCCCTTCTCACCAGTTCCTCCTCGATGCCTTCCAGCATGCGCCGCACGCCCGCCAGGATCCTGTTCTTCGTTAAAATTATCCCTGCGTTGCACATCAGCTCCATCTCCGCAGGCGAAAACTGTATTTTTGCTTCATCCACGGAATAAAATTACCACCTTCATCATGTTCACGTCGATCGGCAAATGACAAAATTCAAAATTACCGGAATCGCTCGGGGCCAGAAGCCGCCACGGACCGAAGCGAGCGGCTTTGATTTTTACATCCTGGTGTTCGACTCCTTAATTTCTACCAGCAGTGCTCCGGAAACTCGATAAACTGATCCTGAAAGCTTTTGTCGGTCCCTTCGCCGCAACCTTCTTCATCACGCTGATGGTGCTGGTCATGCAATTCTTCTGGCTGTGGATCGATGACTTCGTTGGCAAGGGCCTCAGCACGACCATCATCCTGGAATTCATTCTTTACCAAAGCGCGGCGCTCGTGCCCCTGGCGTTGCCGCTCGCGGTTCTTCTCTCCTCGCTCATGACCTTCGGGAACCTCGGCGAGAGCTATGAGCTCGTGGCAGTGAAGTCGTCCGGCATCTCCCTCCTCCGCTTCATGCGGCCATTGGCCGTGCTGGTCCTGGGCATCTGCGGCGTGGCTTTTTTCTTCGGCAACTACGTGATCCCAGTTGCCGTTCTGAAATCAAGAACGCTGCTGGGCGATATCGTTTATGCGAAACCGGCCTTCGACCTGAAGGAAGGCGTGTTCTACGATAAGATCACCGGGTTCGCCATCAAGATCGGCAAAAAAGAGAATGACAGCGTGATCCGCGACATCATCATCTACGAGCAGCAAAATGCGTTGCAGGATAATTTCATCGTCGCCACTGATGGGATTATGCGTGTGTCCGACAGCAAGCGCTTCCTCGAGTTCAACCTCAAGAACGGCTGGCGCTACCAGGAACGCGGCCTGCAGGGGTCCCCGGCCACCGAGTTCGTCCGGCTTGGCTTCAAGGAGTACAAAAAGAATTTCGACCTGGCGTCATTCCAGTTCCAGCGCTCATCGGATTCGGTGAACAAAAGCAACTCGCGCGTGATGACGATGAGCCAGCTCGACGTGGCAATCGACTCGATGCAGAAGCGCGAGGCGCGTGTGTACGCACGCATGCAGACAGACGTGTTCACGCAAACCGGCTTCACCACTTGGTTCGACAGCAGCTGGGCCGGCCCGAAGGCCGCGCAGGTCAGGCGCTTCGAGGACCTCCTGCCCGACTCCGTAAAAAATATCGTGCAGCAGAATGCCATCTCGCGCGTCAACACCCTGAAGAGCAGCAACGACGTGTTCCTGCAACAGTTCGAGAGCGAGCAGAAAGAGATGCGCCGCTACAAGATCGAATGGCATCGCAAGATCTCGTACTCGTTCGCCTGCCTCGTTTTGTTCATCATCGGCGCGCCACTCGGGTCCATCATCCGCAAGGGTGGCCTCGGCAACTCCATGATCTTCGCCATTATCTTTTTCATGCTGTTTTACTTCATCAGCAACACGGGTGAAAAGTTTGCAAAGGAAGGTAGCTGGAATGTATTCACGGGCATGTGGGTCTCGACCTTCGTTCTGCTCCCGATCGGCTTCTTCCTGACCTACAAGGCTGTCAACGATTCACAGCTCTTCAACAAAGATTATTATACGCGCCTGTTTCGCAGGCTGCGCCGCGGCCGTGGCAGGAGCGGCTCGGATTTGGCGTAGTTTCGCCAAAACGTTTGTTCATGGCACCACATCAATCACGCCGCTCCTTCCTGGCCAATTCCGGGAAAGCGGGGCTTGGCCTTTACCTCGGCTCCGGGCTGCTCGCCTCCTGCAACTCCGCCGCCAGGATCGCCGCAAACCCCTACCCGACCGGGTTTCGCCAGCAACCCCTTCCGTACGCTTACAATGCACTGACCGACGCCATTGATGCACTGACGATGGAGATCCACTATACAAAGCATGCGGCCTCCTATGCCGCCAATCTCAACGATGCCGCAAAAGCCGAGGGTGTCGACACCACGAAGCCTCTGGAAGACCTGCTCCGCCGGGTATCGAAGTACTCGGTCAAGATGCGCAACAATGGCGGCGGCCATTATAACCACGAGCTGTTCTGGAAGATCATGACACCCAATGCCGGCGCCGCACCGACAGGCACTCTTGCCGCGGCGATCACCCGAAGCTTCGGATCTTTCGACGCGTTTAAAACACAATTCTCCGACGCCGGCAAGAACAGATTCGGCAGCGGCTGGGCCTGGCTTGTGATGGACGCCGATAAGAACCTGCGCGTCGGTTCCACCCCCAACCAGGACAATCCCCTCATGGACGTCGCCGAGCTGAAAGGATTTCCGCTTATGGGCCTCGACGTCTGGGAACATGCCTACTACCTGCGCTACCAGAATAAGCGCCCCGACTATATCGCAAACTGGTGGAAGGTTGTCAACTGGCCATTGATCGAGCAGCGTTACCAGGCCATCATTTGACTTCATGGACCATTCATCCGCGTTCCAGCGAGAAAAGGACAGCAACCTCCGGATGCAATTGTGGATCGCCATCGCGTCGACGCTTTTGCTCGTGGCGAAGTTCGTTGCCTACTACATCACCCATTCGGTATCCGTCCTGACAGATGCGTTGGAAAGCATCGTCAACGTTTCAGCCGCGTTCATCGGCCTGTACAGCCTTTATGTGTCGGCAAAGCCGCGCGACACCGACCATCCCTACGGGCACGGAAAAGCGGAATTCATTTCGGCGGCGGTCGAGGGCACGCTCGTCCTGTCCGCCGGAACGATCATCATCTACAAGTCCATCAAGAGCTTCTTCGACCCGCCCGTCATCAGCCAGCTCGATGTGGGCATCTATATCGTTGGCGCAACGGCTGTGATCAACTGGCTCCTGGGGCAGGCAACGCTGCGACAGGGCAAACGCAATAACAGCCTCGCGCTCATCGCCAGCGGACGTCACCTGAAAACCGACAGCTACTCCACGTTCGGCATCATCGCCGGCCTTCTCCTCATCACCGCAACGGGCAAGCACTGGATCGATCCGCTTGTGGCCATCCTGTTTGGCGGCCTCATCATATATACGGGCTATAAGATCATCCGGGAATCGCTCGCCGGAATCATGGACGAAGCCGACATGGAGCTGCTCGGCCGCATGGTGGACGTGCTGAACGCGCAGCGGCGCGACTGCTGGGTGGACCTTCACAACCTCCGCGTGATCAAGTATGGCAACACATTGCATGTGGACTGTCACCTGACCGTTCCCTGGTATCTCAACGTCAACGAGGCCCACGGGGAGATCGATCAGCTTGCTGAGCGCATCCGTACCGACTTCGGAGAGTCTCTCGAACTCTTTGTACATTCGGACGGTTGTCGGTACTTCCAGTGCCCGATCTGCGACAAGAAGGAATGCCCGGTGCGGCAGCACGCGTTCCGCGAAGAGATCGTCTGGACGGTTGACAACATCCTGCAGAACAAGCGCCACGGCCCCGGGGACGTGGCCACACAAAACAATAACTGAATATGAAGACGACCACCACGTGGAAAAGCGGACTGGCCTTTGACAGCGTCCAGCCGAATGGCGCAAAGATCGAGATCAACGCAACGAGCGGCTTCAGCCCCAAGGCTCTCCTGCTCAGCGGACTTGCCGGGTGCTCAGGCGTGGACATCGTAGATATACTGGAAAAGATGCGCGTGCCTTTTGCCGGCCTCGTGATGGAAGCAGAAGCAGAGCAGACAGACGACTACCCGAAAGTGTTCAAGGAGATCCATGTCACATACCGGATCCGCACCGAAGAAGCCAATCGCGACAAGGTGGTCAAAGCCATCGAGCTGTCGCTCGATAAATATTGCGGCGTGGCGGCAATGCTGAAGAAAAACTCGGCGATCCGGTACACGCTCCACATCGACCCCACCTCTTTGTAAGCCATGCTGTCACGCAAAGCCCAATATGCGTTTCGTGCCCTGACCCACCTCGTCGACAAATACGAGCAGGGCCCCGTGCTCATTTCAGAGATCGCAAAAAAGAAAAAGATCCCGGTGAAGTTCCTGGAGAATATCCTCCTGCAGCTGCGCAAGGCCGATGTCCTGGAAAGCAAGAAAGGCAAGGGCGGCGGCTATTATATCAAAGACGATCCGGCCCGAACAACGATTGCCGCGGTCATCCGCATCGTGGATGGGCCGATCGCGATGCTGCCCTGCGTGAGCCTGAATTTTTACGAGAAATGCAGCAATTGCGACCAGCGCAACTGCGGCCTCCACGAGATCATGGAAAGCGTCCGCGACGCCACGCTTGGCGTGCTGGAGAACAGGACGCTGAAGGATTTGAAAAGCGGGAAAGAAGCGCAAAGAGATTGACGATTTTAGATTTTAGATTGACGATTTCAGATTTCAGATTTCAGATTTTTGGACAGTCCGCACTTCCGGTCTGTCATCCCGAGCGCTCAGCGAGGGAGCCCATGCGCTACGCACGCTGTCATGCTGACGCATGTCAGCACCTTTCCCTCCAAGACGTCCCGCACCTTCATAACTCTCACCGTCCTACCCGCATCCCCCGGCTGTCATCCCGCGCTCTCCATCAAGAACGTACCGCTCCTTTTTCCCTTTGTGTCCCTTCGCGCCTTCCTGTCTTCGTGGCTCATTCCCTCCTCAAAGCGCACCTTTCAGGTCCCTGCTGGATGAAAGCCGGCAGGTGCAGCGACTCCCTCGCAGGGCGCTCGGGATGACGGCGTATACAGTCTCTCCACCAATCTAAAATCGTCAATCTAAAATCGTAAATCCCTCTTCGTGTCCCTTCGCGCTCTTCGTGGCTTCGTGGTTCAACAGACTCTCCAAAAATCTGAAATCGTCAATCTGAAATCGTCAATCCCTTTGCGCTTCTTTCCCGCTTTTCAAATCCTTCAGCGTCCTGTTCTCCAGCACGCCGA